>JAVBUB010000112.1:0-44340 GCA_031555675.1 Paludibacteraceae bacterium
AAAGAGAAAACGACAATGAGCAATCTGATATTGTTAATTTAGGTGTTCGGGTAAATCCATTAAGTGTGGACGAACAAACTAACTTTGAAAAAGGGAAACCTGTTTCTATAAACGCTGACAGAACGCTCAAACGATCTTCCCGCCGGAATTTACAACGCTATAAGCTACGCCGTGAGAATCTAATTCAAATACTGACAGAATATGGATTTATCAATGATAGTAGCATTCTTGCCGAAGAAGGAAAAAACACTACCCATTCTTTATATGCGTTACGGGCAAAAGCCGCCATTGAAAAGGTAAGCAAAGAAGACTTAGCCCGCATTTTATTAATGATAAATAAAAAACGAGGTTACAAAAGTAGCCGTAAAGCTAAAAATGAAGACGAAGGCCAGGCTATTGACGGTATGTCTGTTGCCAAACAATTATATGAACAAAATCTTACTCCGGGGCAACTTTGTTATCAACTACTCAAAGCAAAGAAAAAGGCTTTTCCCGATTTTTACCGTTCCGACTTGAAAGCTGAATTGGATAAAGTATGGAAATATCAGAAACAATTTTATCCCGAAATTCTTACCGATGCATTTCGCAAAGAAATAGAAGGCAAAGGACAGCGAGCTACTTCGGCTGCTTTTTGGAATACATACAAATTCAATACTGCCGAAAACAAAGGAACACGCGACGAGAAAAAACTACAAGCCTACAAATGGCGTAGCGAAGCTATCAACAATCGTTTGGAAAAAGAAGAAGCGGCTTTTGTTATTACCGAAATCAACAGCAATATCAACAATTCGAGCGGATATCTTGGAGCCATTGGCGACCGAAGCAAGGAACTGTATTTCAACAAGGAAACTGTGGGGCAATATTGTTATCGTCAGTTACAACAAAATCATCATACAAGCCTTAAAAATCAGGTTTTTTATCGTCAGGATTATATGGACGAGTTTGAACAGATTTGGGAAGCGCAAGCTAAATTTCACAAGGAACTTACACTAGAATTGAAAATTGAAATTCGTGATATAATTATTTTCTACCAACGAAAATTGAAATCGCAAAAAAGCCTGATTAGTTTCTGTGAATTAGAAAACAAGATCATAGAAATTGAAAAAAATGGCAAAAAGGTAGAAAAGACAATTGGTTACAGAGTAGCTCCCAAATCGTCCCCATTATTTCAAGAATTTAAAATTTGGCAAAATCTTCATAACATTGAATTTAGAAACAAAGCAACCAAAGAAAAGCTAACTCCTGATTTAGACGCCAAAAACATTTTATTTGAAGAATTGAACAGTAAAGGCAATTTAACTGCCAATAGGATCATTGAAATATTGGGTTACAAACCCAAAGATTGGGAATTGAATTATACCGAACTTGAAGGCAACCGCACCAATAAGACACTTTATGGTACCTATCTGAAAATTGTAGAAATGGAGGGTAATGATGTCAAACAATTACTTCGTGTAAAATGGGATAAAGACGAGGTTGACCTTGCCGAAATTCCGGTTGCAGCGAGTGAGATAAAAAAGATGGTAAAAGAGATTTTTGAGAGTTTACAAATCGACACCAACATTCTTGATTTTAATGCCGAATTAGATGGAAAAGATTTTGAGAATCAAGCCTCTTATCAACTTTGGCATTTACTATATTCATATGAAGGAGACAACTCTACCAGCGGAAATGAAACACTGTATGAATTATTGAACAAGAAATTCGGTTTTAAAAAAGAACATGCACAATTGTTGGCAAACATTACTTTGCCTGACGATTATGGAAGCCTTAGCACAAAAGCTATGCGGAAGATTTATCCGTTTGTCAAAGAAAATAAATATAGCGAGGCTTGCGAATACGCAGGTTATAGGCATTCTGCTTCATCACTTACTAAAGAAGAAATTGAGAATAAGCCATTGAAAGACAGATTGAAAAATCTACCTAAAAACAGTTTACGTAATCCGGTAGTGGAAAAGATTTTAAACCAAATGGTAAATGTGATAAATTCCATTATTGATGATTCAACAATGGGACGACCTGACGAAATCCGTATCGAATTAGCACGTGAGCTCAAAAAAACGGCCAAAGAGCGTGAAGAAATGACGGCTAATATTAATAAAGCAAAAGGAGACCATGATAAAATCCGCATTATTCTGATAAATGAATTCGGTATTAAAAATCCAACCCGGAATGATATTATTCGATATAAATTATATGAAGAGTTAAAACCTAACGGATATCATACGTTATACTCCAATACTTATATTCCAAGAGAAAAACTCTTCTCAAAGGAATTTGATATTGAACATATCATACCAAAAGCATTATCGTTTGATGATAGTTTTTCGAATAAAACCATTTGCAGTCGCGAAGAAAATTTGAAGAAACGCGACCGTACGGCTTTCGATTTTGTTTGTGACGATCGTCATGCCGAGTTGGAAGATTATAAGAATCGTATAGAAATGATGTTTAAGCTCAAAGAAGGAGCTATCGGCAAGGCAAAATACAAAAAGCTATTGATGAAAGCATCGGAAATTGGCGATGGATTTATTGAGCGAGATTTGCGTGATAGCCAATATATTGCCCGAAAAGCTCGCGAAATGCTGTTGGAAATAAGTCGTTCGGTAGTTCCAACCACAGGAAGCATTACCGATCGCTTGCGCGAAGATTGGGGTTTGATAAATATTATGCAGGAACTCAATTTTGAAAAATACAAACAATTGGGACTTACCGAAATGGTGGAGAAAAAAGACGGTTCGTTTAAAGAACGGATTGTAGATTGGACCAAACGAAACGACCACCGGCACCATGCTATGGATGCCTTAACAGTTGCCTTTACCAAACATAGCTATATTCAGTATTTAAATTATCTGAATGCTCGTCGCGACGAACATCATAAACTGCATGGAAACATTATTGCCATTGAGCAAAAAGAATTAGAAAGTATGGTTGATGATGAAGGAAATAAAAAGCGAGTATTTAAACAACCCATTCCAAATTTCAGGCAGGAGGCCAAACAACATCTTGAAAATATCTTGATTTCTCATAAAGGGAAAAATAAAGTGGTTACCAAAAATATCAATCGTTGCAAAACAGTCAAAGGCGAACAAAAGAAAGTACAACTTACACCTCGGGGTCAGTTACACAAAGAAACCGTTTACGGAAAGTTACACCAATATACTACTAAAGAAGAAAAAGTCGGAGCAAAATTTGATTCGGAAATGATTCAAAGAGTAGCTTTACCTAAAATACAAGAAGCATTATTAAAACGATTATCCGAATTTGACAATGATCCTAAAAAAGCATTTACTAATTTCCAAAATTTCAAACGTTTTCGACTATAATACCAAATGACATTTTTTTCAACTCACATTTGGAATTATAGTTTTACATTTGGTTTTTTAGTTCACAAATGTAGTTTTTTTGTCTGAATTATTTGTTTTTACTTTGTGTAAATTAGGGGTTATACATGCCTGATAAAAGCGTCTTTCATTATCTCTACGATTTACAATAATCCTGTGCCACATAGTTCTAATGTTTCATTTAATCACACATTCAATTCAAACTTAACATTAAACCCAGTCAACAATGTGTTAGTGGCTTCTATGTTGTTCTCATAGATATGTACATTTCCGAGATTCAAAGTAATAGACTTCAAAGGCATATCTATCTGCCGGGATATAATATACAAGTGATATATATCAGCAGGCAGGCCTAAATTAGCGTCAGAACTACGCTGATATGCACTCACCACCAGTTCTCCATCATCAATTTGAAATTGAATGAGACTTAAACATGGTGTTTGATTGCTTTCGGCATCTGTTGAGCCGAGAAACAAAACATAATTTTTGCTATTTCTTTTCTCCTTGTTTATCTTATTAATAAGTGGTGGTAGTTTTTCAAAGTATGTCGGGTAACTGTTGACCAATACCGGGCCACAATAATCCCACCAATTGACACCGATTTCCCGATATTTTTCTGTCATGCGTTCACCCTGCATAAACAATTGAAGCTCATTTTTCAGCTTATTTCTTGCAATATTGTGACTCTCAAATATATCAAGTAAGTCAGCAGGATTGAGTGTCAATTGTTCATTCAGCAAGTATTTTATACTACCTTTTTTATTGGCTTGTGTCTTTCCCGTTTTCAATATCTTTTCTAAAATGCAGTAATATTTATTTTTCATTCTATTTCTTTTCTCTATTATTATTTTCTACTTTTGTAGCCTCAGGCAAAAAAATAGGTGCACGAACACCGTTCAGAAGCATATTGCTCCTGTCGTGGTGTTCGTGCACCTTTGTCATTTAGGAATGCCTGAGAAACTTCCTAAGTGGAGGCAGGGGCTTTTTATTCCCCTATTTTATTCTAAGAGTTTTTACTTTCTTTATCTTCTGAATTTTCTTCTACTGCTAAATCTGTCGTAGCTAAACGCTTATCTGTTTGTTGTTCCGGAGGGATGATGTCACCAAATGAATATTGCTTATAGCTACCTAATTTGTGTTCTAATGCAGGGTCTCCACCATGATTCTTTTTATAAAAAACACCAGTAAGTGATTCGGCACAACGTTTTGTACCACTAACACGGCGTTCATTTTCCGGCATTAACAAATTTCCCTCATTGTCTGTCGGAATATCCGGACATGCCAAACGTTGTTTTTTTAATTTTTTGTAATTCATAATTTTATAGTTTTTAGATTAATAAGGTGTGTGTAAGGTTGCTATCATACTTGTGTCGTCATCACGTAAATTGATGTACACAAAAAACTCGCCCAATTGTACCCAATCTTCGGTTTCTTCTAATGTTCTAATCTCTAAAAGCATTAACAGTTGATAATAATTATACCCTCGTCCGGAATAGTATAAATATTCACTTTGGCAAATTCCATTTGGGCGCACAGCAAAATAATTTTGTGTTTCTTCGTTAAACCCAAACATGGGTGTGTCCGTTGAGGCCTCCGGAGTACTCAGCGACACAGTCGCAAGCATACAACCATGCGGCGAAGTGTTTTGTGCTAATATGGTGCCGTTTCTATTGTGTATCTTCACTTGCAGTTCGCCGCCAACTGTGCGCGCAGATACCGCTAAATAGGATATATGGTTAGTATTTCTAATTAACTCGTGAGATTTTGCAAAATATGTATCAACATTCATACGTATGTCATCCCCATCATCGAGTAGTTCTGCAATCTGTTCTCGAACCGATTCTATATCTTCCAATATCGAATTGGTGTAGCTATTGACTCCTTGTCGTGTTAAATCTATTACTGTTTCCATATTTATACGGGTATTGGTGTTGTTATTACGATCAATGATTTTTTTGTATGTTGACCAAGTGCCGGCGATGAAGCATAAAACTCACCCAGTACCACTTCATGGTTCTCTTCGCCTGTCAAGTCTTTTATTTCAAGCGTCTGAAGTGCAATGCAGGTTGGATAGCCACCTGTATAAGTCGATCTTGATAATGTTCTATTTCCATTTACCTTTATTGCATATGCACTTTGCGCGTCAGCATTAAAACCATACTCAAACTTATAATAAGAGTTATTTAGTCCTTCATCTACGGTCCACGGTATAACATAAGGAGTTTGCAGTAGCACAGTTGCAACGCGTAGAGGACAATATTTTTCTGCTACAACAGTATCATTGTTTTTCCTGTCGATGACTCTCACAAGCATTTCTTCTCCGACTTTTCGAGCTGTAACTTTCCAATAAAAAATGTTATTCTCATTGGGTACTGTGAAACTTGTTTGGAACAACGATGCGTCAAGGTCAAGTTGTGCAAACGAAGCAGGTGTAAATGAGGTATGTAGTTTTTCGCTCACTTCCTGTTTTTTCTGCTCTACAATGATGTCAGCTTGATTGGCAAATGATTCTTTATCTATCAGTTCGTATTTGCTTTGTATCGCTTCGGTTAATATACTCTCTTTGTACATATTAGTTCTGTTTAAGGGTTAATGTTAAATCAATGTCGACCGTTCCGTTGTTGCCACAAGCCAGAATATACACGCTTTTACCGGCAAATTGCGAAAAGTCTATTTTTTCTTGTATGTCGTTTGGCTTTTTATCAACCAATTCAAGAATAATTTTGTTGCTCTCATCTTCTTTGTCGACTATCGCAATTGCGCTACAATTGCGGTTTAGTGCTACACCTGTAATACTGTTATTGTCAAGAATATTGGCAGAACTTGAAGGTGCGTGAATGGATAGGCGAATCTCCGGTAATCCGTTCGCCTTAAGCTGCTCCATTATCTCGTTGATTGCATCCGGGATAGTTTTGCTATTAGTTATTAGCGATTCGTCTATTTTGTCCTGTTTGCCGGATATTAACCCGTTAAGAAAAAGGATAATATCGTAAAACAAACTACCTACGCGAGTGGCTGTATTCTTTTCTTTCAGCTTTTCTTCACGTACCTCTTTGGCTCTATTTACAAGATCATTTATTGTCATAATTGTGCGAATTAAATAAGGTCAATACAAGCGGATACCCAACCTACTTTGTCAACAAAGAATCCTGCACCGGCTACACCATTATTCAAGTATAGCTTACCGTCGGTATCTACATAGCCGTAAATCGGGTAAACATGTGTATCGGGGACTTTGTTAACACTTGTATTAGTTGAATTACCTTGTATGCGTGCATAAGCCATTATTGTTGCCGGCTGTCGGGTTAAAGGTTTAAAACTCCCCATTGTGGCAATAGGGTGTACAGTACGTGTTTGCGGAACTTCCGGTAAAATCTCGAAAGCACCGACAATAAGCAGTTTATTACCCATGCGGCAATATTGCATACTTCCTGTACCCGGCGTATCGTAGCCGTCAAGATAGCTCACGTTTGTCCATGCCGTATTTCCAGTGTATCCTTCTACTCTGCGAAATGTCGTAATGTCATAAATACCTGCAACATTTGATACGGGTTTCTTAGTGATAAATGCGGGTATTGATTGACCGCTTTTGTATGTAGCATTTTCGGTCTCTTCTTCGATATTGAATTTCTGAGCCGTCTGATTGGGGAAATGATATACTTCTCCGTTTATGATAATATCGCCTTCGGAATACAGTCCGCCACTCATTGAATTGCAACCCCATAATATAACCTGACTGCCAAAACTTTTACAAATGGCACTAATTGCTTTGGTGTAGCTTTCCTGCATAAATCTTACAGCCTTAGCTGTAAACGGGAAGCCATTGTCTTGTAATTCTATTTTATCCATATATTTTTTAATTTCTAATTATCGGTTAAATCCCTGTAATTTATTGCAGCTACTTTAGTTTCTATAAATTTCTAATCTATAGAACTTGTGTTTATAAGTTGTTTTCACCTAAGAAGAATTTCATTCTTCTTGCCTTTTTAACCCATGTATTTTCAATACATGGTTGTTTAGTTAATTCGTTTAATAACTAACCACGTCAAACATAAATCCGGGCAATGCAAACAGTTCTGCATAACTCCTTATTTCAGACGCATAAACAGAGTAAACATCATTGGGTACCATAATCGTAAAATCGGCTGTTTTTATTTCGCCATCTATATAAAAAGGCAAATAAGTTTCATCGTCCAAATAAATTGTTTCCACTTGTACAATATAACCCTGCTCGCTCAAAAAATCAGGTAGATATACCGTTTCATCTTCATTGTCCGACAAGTAAAGGGCATCATCAACGGCATTGTTATTAATGATATATATTCCCTCACATTCAAACTTTTTACACAATACAATCTCTACATTCCGCTTACTTGTATCGTACCTTAGGAGAAAAAGCGTTTCTAATCTTTTCGCATAAAACAGGTTGTATAATGTCCATACTGGTGCAGTTACAGCATGCAGGAATGCATAGATTACTTTTTTACGCAAAAACGTTGGTAAAAGCAGTAGGTTTAATTTATTCCAATCAACATCAAATAACTTCATAGAATACAATTAAATCGTTATCTACATCTATTTTCAATGCCCCCGTAAACGGTTGATACGCATCAATAAATTGTGTAAGCGTTTGGCTCGCCGGAGCAGCTTGTGCTACTTGTACGGTAGCTACTTTTATTCCGGGTTCACGCATAAGTTCCTGCTCCAGTAGTGAGGGGTAAAAAGTACCGTTAAATACTAAGTCTTTCAGATGTTTTTCTGTAACTTCTTTAACCGGATTTCCACTACCAACGAGTTTTTCTCCATTGCCATTGAGGACAAGTCCATCATGACGTATCAGTATAGAAAGCCAAAGTCTGTCGGGTTCCCCAGTAACAATATCAAGTACAATACCGGCATCGGTTTTGGCATCCATATATGCTGAAAAGGCTGCTTTCTCCTCCGTGTTCAAAGGTGCATTATCTTTGGCTACTTTAACAATCAAAGTCGGTTTTACGCTATCTGCTTTTACCACGGCACATTTGGTGACAATTTTTTGTTCTTCAATTTCTTCGTCTGTTAGCTCTGAATTATCATATTCGGTAATATCTTCCATCAAGTCTTTGCCGTATTGAAAGTTTAATGCTGTATTACGGTACCACCCTATTGTATGTGTGCGTTTATTGCGTACAATGTCATTTGCTTCTTCGATATGTTTATCGAAGAGTTTTTCAAGTAACCAATGGGCACAGGCGATAACATAAAACTTAATACTTTCAAGTGATACTTTTGAAAATTGTTGTTCAAAGGTTTTTGAAGTATCAAGGCCATATTTTTCGATGATGGTTTCATTGGCTATGTAATCATCGGTTATTTGTTTTTTTATTTCTGTTATGCTCCGTGCCATACTTTATTATTTTACCAATCCAAATCTTTTCAAAACAAAATATATGATTACAATAATACCAAGTGATAATATAATGGTACCCAAAATTATCCATGCCGGTGTATTTGCTTTAGTTTTTTCTGTTTCGGTTACTTTTGTATCATTATTTGTTTTGACTGTTGAATTGTCTTTGTTTTTTACTGATTGTTTTATATCTGTTTTATCTTCTTTTTCGGTGGCTACATTTGTTTTTGTAGTAGAACCTTTTTGTTGTTTAATTTTTGTTTGTTCTACAATATGTTGTTTACCGGTTGAATCGGGTTGAGAAAATTTAGTAATGGTAATTTCGGTATCTTCACTTGCTTCTACAACCGTTTTATCTGTTGTTTTTCCTGTTTCTAATACTGAAAATTCTGTGTTTATTACTTCTTGAATGTCATTTCTTTGTTCTGTTTCGGTAGAAGTCTTTTCGCTCAGTGTTGTTTTGCTTGTTTTGCATGAAAAAAGCATTGTTATAACAGCCAGTAGTAATATTATCTTTCTCATCTTTTTACAGATTTTATATTTGCCAATTGTGTGCTTAAATCCGATATTTCTTTCCGTAATTGTTCGTTCTCGGTTGTCAGGTTATTAATGGCAATCTTTAGTTCAGTGTTTTGCATTTTTACTTTGACAATTTCTTCCAATAGCTGATTTAGCTTTTCAGATAACATATCGTTGCTTTTTTGCAAATCGTTTACTAAATCTATTTCGGTTTTTTGCGCTATATGGCGAGCGTTTTTGCTATCTGCTTTTGCCTTATTGCGAATAGATTTGATCGTTAGCATTGTTATTAACAACCCCCCTCCGAAAATGAGGTTTAAAGCCAAACTAATTATCTGAAAAACTGTGCTATTCATTATCGTGTAATTTTATTTTGTAAGTTAAATCCTGCTTCTATGTCGCTCATCACTGCCAATTCTCCATTTTCCACGTGCGAAATAGCCGCTACAATTTTTATATAATCATTGCCGGAAAAAGCAGTGAGCATTGTATTACGGTCAATACCTGTTTCGCGACAAACACTTGAAATGTAGGCAGATGTATTATTTTCTGTAGGAGGTGCCCATGAAGAAATAATTTTTTCAATGGTATTTTCGCCTTTTGCCAATTTTGTACCCAAAATCACAAACATGGCCCGGTAGCCATAAGCCATACTTTGAAATTGTTTAAAGGCTCTGTCTTGGCTCGGTTGTATTTCTCCATCGAATTTGTCCGTGTTGATGCGGATGTTACCGGGGTTATTGTTTCTTAGTCCTCTTGCACTCATAATTATTTAATTAAATGTATTATCAAATGTGTTGTCAAAAATTCTATGGGTAGATAAATCTATTTCAGTTGTAGCGGTTGCAGGTATTACATTTCTATTGATATAATAGTTAGTAATATCTTTTTTGATTGCTTCAACTTTTTTCAGTTCAGAGCCAATGGCCAGATCATCGGTTATTGACAAACCGTTAATTAATGCCAAGTCAAATGCAGCTTCAACATTACCCGCTATTTGTACAGCCATATCAAACAAAGATTGATTGTCATTCACTTTCATAACCACCTTCAATTATTAGGTTTCCGTCAGTATCAAAACCACAGGAACGAACTTTTTGCCCGTCTTCGCGAAGATTGGTACGAACTTCGCGAAGTAGTTCCGAAGGATTGTCATCATCCAAATATGAAGCGATGCCAACCCCGATTAATGGAACTTCTTTTATTTCGCCCTTTTCGGCTAAAAGAATGGTACGTTGATTTTGTTTAGTAACATCACCAACAACGGTACCACTTGTTATTAGTCCGTTTTTATCCCGTTTTACTTCAATTAAAAGATCGCCTGTTTCGTCTAATAAGATACCTGTTTTCATTGTTTTGTTATGATGAAATACTTCCGGTTCCGTTACCCGTTTGTGCAGCTGCGGGTCCGGTTGTACTTACAGTTACACTTACTGTACCCGCTTTTATATATTTATCAATGGCATCAGCTATTTGTCGGGCTATACGAGTACGAGCTTCCGCCGGATTCACATCAGCGTCGCTTTCGTCATCAAAAGCCTTTTGTATGTCTTTGGCCAATGCTTCTTTGTTTAGTGCCATTATTTCAATATTTTGTTTAACCGTTCGTTAATAGCTGTTAGTGCCGGAACGTTTGGCGATGTTCCTTGTACTACTATTATTTTTTGTACTTCTTTGATAAAATCACTTAACACATTGTATAAATTTTCGCCACCGGCAGAAATGGTCATTATTTCGATTTCCGAAAACATTTCTACAAATAGTTCATCACTTTCTTCAATGCGGCTAACAATAACCGAAGAGCCTTTAACCGGCGTTATGACTATTCCTTGTTTTGCCTGTTCGATGGATGCACGTTTGCGAACATCAGGGTAAAGTGTACCGGAAAGATCGCGAACATCAATTGTATCTTTATCGGGGTAGTTTTCTTCTACAATGGCTATAAATGTTTTTTCATCACCTTTTCCCAATCTTTTGATACTTTCAATTATTCTTTCTTCTTCCGTCATAGTTTTATGCTAATTTCAATTGTTCGCCTGCCTCCACTTCTGTTAGCTTTTACCGTTGTTTTGGTTATATAGTAAGTACCTTTCCTTTCGTCATATTTCGGGTCACTCAATTCAGCTTTCATGCCCGGTTCCGCAAAAGGTTGAAGAAAGGTTGTTATTTTACCCTCGAAGCCCGAATATTTATATTTTTTTATTTCTTCAGTAGCCAGTTTCTTCAATTCTTCTTTGCTGCTTACATTATAAAAAAATAGTGTCCGGTGGCTTCCTTCCGGGTCGCCTACCTGAGCTTCTATTTTTGTATTATCCGGTTTTATCCAAATAGCTTTGACTTTCAGACTTACATCATCAGCATTGCGATATTTTAGATCATCATCTTTTATCGTATTCCAACCCAACTTATATTTTGCTGTGCCCAAATCCAATATATAGGCTAATCCGGCATAAAGGGTTTTACCCATGAAAAAGACAGTCATACCATATTTTTCTTTTATCATTTGCAGGGCCTCAAGCCGTGTCATGTTTGCCTTGATGATAAATTTAGTAAAAGGAACTTCGGGAACATGTTTGCTTAACTCAATTCCTGTTCCTGCTGTTAAGTATTGCAATACTTCTTTCATGGTTGTTTTTGCCCATGTTTTGGTTTCGCAGGAACTTCGCAGCAAAAATTCGTAACCTTCGCATTCTATTTCGAGGGGGCTTTTGTAATTGATTCGATAAACAAATCCCTCGTATTCAAGTTTTAGCTCATCATTATAACCAAGCCATACACTTATTTTATCTCCCCTATCAAATTGTTTGGCTGTTTGAACGCTATCAAAAGCATCTTTGTCTTTGTAAACTAACCGGGCCGATGTTGGTATTTTTATTTTACAAAAAGAATTGATTTTGAATATATCACGCTCAATACTAATGTCATTAAAAGCTTCAAATGATAATTTCTTACCATCTTTTCTTATAATTTCAACTTTACCTTGCAACTTAAAATATGCCATTATTCAATGATCAGTTTGAAAGCGATATCGCTTGTTAAATCCATTTCAAAAGCCTGTATGTGTTTCATGCCTTTTAGTTCGGGAAATTTCAAGGAGCGTATCACTACTATTTCGCTGTCTAATACTAATGAAGTCCGGGCGTTTTGAATGCCCAATGATGTTCCTTCCTTGTATAGCTCCTGTAAATCCTGTACCATTACATCAGGATAATCGTTATCGGCAGAAACAATAAGGCCCTTAACGTTTATTTCCCAATCTTCAATACAGATTTCTTCCTTAACGGTTCCCTGCCTGTTAACAAGTGGAGTTTCTACAATTGTTTTCTTATTAGACAGGCTTGTTACCGTGTTTTGCAATAATAATTCGCTACCGTCCGGATGAATAAGCCATACTGGCATAAACATTTCATTTCCGTTGCTGTTATTGGCGTAATAAGGCACTCCTTTTACGTTGTATTCTTTTCGAGGCAGATATGTTGATAGGTTGTAATCTATATCGCCGTTTCCTTTTTTCTTGAAAATAGCCGCTTCTACCTTGTTTTGCAATTTAAACAGGAATGGAAACGCTGTGTAACCCCATACAGAGCGAAATATTTCCGCTAAATCGTGTTCATTATAATGATACTTTGGTTCCATATTTATTCGTATGCTATCCGGTTAGCGCTATTGAGCAATTGCGACATTGCTTGCATCATAAGTGTTTTTACTTCTTCAACTCCTTGTGTCATGGTGAGTGGATTAATGGTTATTTGCCCTATCATTTCTTTATGTAAGTTTACATAAATATTGGTCGGCTTTGAACCTCCCGAAGCAATGTCTTTACTACCTACATCAAGCGAACTGCTCAAATTGTCGGCTGTTTTTCCGGCTGATGGCATAGATGAAGCTAATTCGGCTACAGATACACTACCAGTTTCTTTCTTTTTTTTCTGTTGGCTTTTTTCCCAACTTTCAGAACCTTTTTTAACGCCATTTTCAAAGGCTTCACCCACATCCTTGAATTTGTCTTTTGGAAATATTTTATTCCACAATTCTTTTATGGGTTTTAATATGCCATTTAGTTTATTCATAATGCCATCAAGCACCCCTTTGATAAATTCCCATATATTTGAAAAAGCTTCTTTTATCGGTTTAAGCAAGTTGATTGAAAGCCACTTGCCTAATGCACTGAATCGCGATGTAATAAATGTCCATACAGAACCAAGCAAGCCGGATATCCAACCGACAATTGTTTTGATCAGGTTAACAATCCAATCCCAAACATTCGAAATAGTGGTTGTAACCCAGTTCCATGCAGACACAAAAAAGTCAGCAACATATTGAAGCCCTGTTACTATTAAATCAAAACACCACTTCAGAGCACTCCAAATGCCTTGTGCTACCGTTTTTATCAAATCCCACCAAAACAGGATATAAGGTTTATATATATTTTCCCAAAATGCCATGATAACAACACCGATATTGTAGAATACAGCTTTTACGGCTTCCCAAATTCCAAATACAATTTGCCGGAATTTTTCACACTTTTGCCAAAGCAGCATAACACCGGCAACAATTAAGGCAATAGCTGCCACTATCCAACCGATTACAGGAATGCTGTAGATAGCTTTTCCTATAGCTCTGATGCCATTTGCAAAAGCATGGGCCGAAATACTGCCAAACACGGCACTGATAGAAAAACCTTTCAAAAAGGTACTGATGGAAAACAAAGCATATTGTACCTGAAATATTCTCCATTCCAGTTTTTGTAAACTATTTGAAAAAATGTAAGCGGCAATGGAGGCTGTTCCTTTGACTATTGCAACAGCTTTAATCACGGCTATATATCCTACGTATAGTTGTATCAATACTTTTACAATCCGTTCGTTTTCGGCTAAGAAATTGGTTATTTTCTCAAAAATGCGCGCGGCTTCAGATAATGGAGATACTAATATGCTAAGTTTCTCCGATAGGCTACTTACAAGTGTTTTTGCTGTCATTGTTTCGCCATTGGTGGTAAATAATGCTTTTGCAAGATTTCCGATACCTGTCCAAATAGGTCGCAATGCTTCGCTAATAGAGGAAAAAACGTCCTCTAAAGGCTTCAAGTTATCAATAAGGTCAATAGCAAAAGCCGTTATTTTTTTAAATGGTGCGAGTATTCCTTCTCCTGTTTCGGCAGCTTTTAGCTGTATTTTACCCATTAATGTACTCCACTTTCCACTCAATGTGTCGGATTGTTTTTCCATCATTTTGTGGAACATACCGCCCTCACTTGTGGCATGTTGGAACGCTTTTTCAACCATAGCGGCGGAAATGGAACCCTGCTCCATTTCTTTTTTGAGTGTTGCTAAGGATTTGCCCGTCATTTTCGACATTTCAACAAGTGGGTTAAATCCTTGATTTATCATTTGCAATAAATCTTGTCCCATTAATCGCCCGGTAGATTTCATTTGTGCAAAAGCAAGGGTAAGCCCGGCAAGTTTGTTTTTATCACCCATTGCTATGTCACCAAGCATTTGAAGCGTTGGCAAAATTTTGTCACCTGTAGTACCAAATGCAAGTAATGTTTCGGCATTTTTCATTACTGTTTCGTTATCCAAAGGGGTATAATTGGAAAACTTATTTAAGTCATCAATCATTTTGTTTCCCTTTTGCATATCGCCCAATAAAACCGAAAACTTAACACGGGTTTGTTCCATTTCGGCACCTGCCTTTACAATGCCGCTTACCTTTTCAAATATTTGTACTGCCCCAAAAGCGCCCAGTGCACTTTTGGCTAAATTTGACATTCCGTCTTTGGCACCGCTTATCTTTTTTAGAAAGCCTAATGGCGGCAAGTTTTCTAATTTTTGGGCTTCATTTTGCAAATTGCGAATTTCGGAATTTAACTTCCTTATCTCAGTTACTGAAGTTGTAGCGTTCCGGGCAATAGTCAGTTTACTTATTTTGGCACCTAAGCTATCAACAGAATTACCTGTACTATTGATAGCTTTGTCGATAGTATTGAACTTTGCATTAAATTGACTAACAGCATTTCCGATTTTTCCAAATCCATTGGAAAATTTATCGTTCAATTGAATAATATATTCTACTGTATTTGCCATTTTAATAAAATTCTTTATTATCTTTGTTTTGAGAAACTTACACAACCATGAGCTTACTTATTGCCATATCTATTATTTTTCTCCTTTGCTACCTGTTTCGTGGTTTATTTAAATGGGTAATAAAGGCATTGGCTTCGCTTGTTGCTTTTGCCGGAACTGCTGTTGTATTTGTATTGGCTCTTTTTAAAAGCCTTTAAAGTCCAAACATTTTTCCTGCGTTTCCTTCCGCTTCCATTTTCCTTACTTTTTGTAACAGGGCGTAATTAAATGCCCATTCTTCATCGTTCAATTTGTCGGGCTCCGGACAGATGTTGTAATATTTTAATTGGGCATCAATCAATGCTATTGGATTGACATCGACAGCTTTTTCGGCTGCCTCTATAACTCCTTTATTTCGGCCTCCGCTACCGATATGATTTTTTCAAGTTGTGAAGAAACTCCTAAAAATTTTTCATCATCGGTTTTGATGGTTTCATCGCCGCCAATCCAACAACTGGTTAAAATAGCTTCAGCAAATACTAATGGTGCGTTTGCACCTGCTTGTGAGGCATAACTTAATTCTTTCCGGCCGGGTTTTTTAATATAACCAACGCAGCCGGCTACGGTTAATTGAAATACTTTTTTGTATTGATTTTTCCACGTCGTTATCTGTTCGGCAGTTGCTTCGCCTGTTAATTTTGCATTTTTCTCCATGATAGTTTTAGAATAATTAATTGATAAAATGACTGAATAATTGACGATTGATTTTTGTCAATTACTCAGTTGTTTTTTTAGAATAAGCTTGTTGTATTGTACTTGATTTTTTTAACATACAATGGGGTGGTTATTTCCATAAAGGTTGCGCCTTGTTCCATTGCTTTTTCAATTTCAGTAAATGAACAGCCTTCGCATATATCAGTTACTATCTTTGCCCCGATGCTGTTTAACGGAATGTAACTGTGTACAACCGTAAACGGGGGTATTTTGTAAGGGTCTCCACCACCGGCCGAAATAATCGCCTCCAATTCGTTTTGGAGTATTTTTAATTCGCCGCTATATTCGCGGTTTCCGTAACCTGTATCAACAGGTTCGTCGCCCTCTGCATAGATAGCTTCTGTTTTGCGGCTTGATTTGTATTTGAACCCGCGAATACCGGTTACAAATCTGCCTCCCATAAAGCATCTGTATTCTGACCAACTATAAGCCATATTGTTTTGAATTTAGAATTATAAATAAAATTTAGATTACTCTTTTTTGAATCCAAGAACCACCCTGATGTTGGTTAAATATCCTTTGGGTAGTATGTCCAAATAAATCACTTGTTCCAAGCCCGAAGCGATATCAATAGAAGTGTCGATAGTAGCCGTAAATTTGGATATTTCGCCTTTCATAGCTCCGTTTACCTGCTCTTCGATTTTCTGTTTTAGATAACCGGCAACAGCACTGTTTAAAGTTCCGTCATCGTTTATTTCTACATCATCGTCCAATTCTTCAATGTAAGTATTGTAAGCGATTTTGGTCGCTTTGTCAATAGTACGAATACGGGCGATAATATTCAGATCATCGGTTTTCGCGGTGGCTGTCATGTCGCCATTGAAGAAGTAGCCGGATTTATTAGGGAATTTACGAAACACAATAAAGCGTTTGTCGTGAATGGTATCCAAGTCTTCACGATCTTCAATAGCTTTGCCGTCACTCAGATATGCGGCTTCAATAGGCAGTGAACCGTTTTTAACGCGGGATATTTTACGTTGTACCGGCAAAGCCGCTATTTGTCCCAATACCAATCCTACCGAAGCAGAACCGTCGGTTTGTGTTGAACACAGGGCGATAGCCTGACGGTATCTGGTTTCGGTACTTAAATCGCGTAGAGAATCGGCATTAGTCATTTTACGGCCCTCTATGATGCTGACAAATGGCATGATTTTCTGCTGGTATTCGTCAGCCAACAGTTGACTTTTTAGCATAGCCGAATAAACTTCACCGTCTAATCCGTCAACAGATGTATCACTGTCGGCACCTGACGTAATCCCTAATGCTACTATTTCGCCACCGGCTTTGTTTAGCAATATTTTTGCAGGACATGGTGTAGATAGGTTTGTATCTACCAACTCAGATAACTTTTGTGTTGTGGGTACAACTATTGTCCAAAGTTTTGCTCCGGTTTTTGCCAAAGCGTAAAATTCCGAAATATGGCGGTATGCTGATTCGTTTATCCCTTTGGGTTCAATTCCTATTTTTTTTGCGCCGTCAGGGCTATAAATAGAGTATGGTTTATTCAACTCCAATTTACCGGCTACGGCACTGCCTGCGAGAATAATTCCACAGGTATTGTCGTTTGTTTCGGCAACTAACCCCAATCCGTTACGGACGAGTTCTATATGTACGTTTGATAGTGGCATGTTGATTATTTTTTATAATGTTCAAGACTTTTTCCGGCTTTCTTTTCCTGATCGTCCGCATAATCTTTGCGTGTAAACCAATATCCGGAAACAGGACAACGCCAAATTTCTTTGACATTCTGTGATTCCATCAACTTGTTCGCCTCATCATTGAAATCAACATCATCGGCTTCTTCTGTATCTTCATCGGTGTCTTCAATTTCTTCGGTTATTTCTTTGATATCATCTGATACTTCATTAATATCCGTTGTAATTTCTTCAGTTGTTTCATCAACATTATTAGCTGCCTCCTCAATATTTTTGGATGCTTCTTCAATATCTTTTGCTATTTCTTTGATAATATCAGATGCTTCATAGACATCATTTGTATTTTTTACTGTTGTTTCTGCAACTGTGGTTTGTTCGTCTTTCGTAGTTTCTTCTACTTTATTTTCTTTTTTTGCCATGATTGTTTAAAATTTGAAGTTTTTAGGTTGTTGTTCTATTTTTTTTCCATCATCTATGGTTGTTGTGAAGTCAATGCGAAACATAATATAGCGTTCGCCGTACTGTGGTTTATATTCCACTTCCCTAACAAGTGGTGTTAAGTTTGGAATGCCAAAACCCTGAAATGTTTCAAATAACTCATCGAAATGATCAAGAATATCAATTGTTTCGTTTTCGCGTTCGGCACCTGTAAAACTGTCTGAAACTAAATCAAGATACAGGTAGAAACTAATTATACCATTGCCTTTTTGCTGATGTTCCAACAGGTTGGTAAAACGAAAGTCGCCAAGCTCAATAAACAATGCTGGAAGTGGAACAGGGTAATTTTGTGTTGGCTTTTGCATTTGCCCTTTTTGCAGGTCTATAAACTGCAAATAAGAGAGTTTCTCTTTTGCAAGGTCGCGCAAAGGCTTATATATTTGGCTGCGTTTCATTTTTTCTTAAATAACCTCTCCGGGTTTCCCCTCTTCAAAAAAGAAGAAGGGAAAGGAGAGCACCTATGGAAACAAAAACAAATTATGCTTTATCCAAATAGATCAAAGCTGAATAGCGTTGAGCACCTAATTGATGGCCTGCCTTAAATCTGTGTTGAAATCCAAATTCTTCAGCACGCCCCTTAGTATTTTGGCTTTTTATGGTTCTGAACATTTCAAATCTACCACCTGCAAAAAATACAGACGAACGAACAAATAAGAATCCGGCAGGAACCACGCCACCTGTTATGATTGTTCCTTGTGGGGCTTTAATGGCATTAACAATATCCCAACCGATATTTAACTTTTGGACTGATTTGTGAATTTTGATACCGTAATATTCAACAATCAAAGGTTTTATAATACCGTCATTGGTTTGACGTTCCAATTGGCCTTTCAATATTTTATTGTTGTTAACCAAATCCCACCACATATCTGAAGGAAGTACCAAGTTTCTGCCTTCTTCCGGAAATTGTTCATTATCACATTTACGGGCCAACATTTCTATATCGTCGAGCGTTAGCATTTTTACCCCCTGCCTTGCAGGCCCCGTTGATGGCATGACAATTCTTTTATTCCCTTCTGATTCGGGAGCAAAAGTATGCGCGGCATCTTCTATCTCTTTTTTTACAATAGAATTTGATGATTTCTTTGTGTAGTGCTGTACTTTGTCAAAAGGAAGTGCATGCAAATAAATATTTCTCAGTTTATAGTTTTGGCTGTCATATACATCCAATTCTTCTTTGTGAACAGTTTCTTGAGGTTCTACATCATCAATGTCTTCAGTTCTGTTTTTATATACTTGAGGTTCTTCGCCCGATTCAGGAAATACCAATGTTTGTCCGTCTTCTACAAACATACTCAAGTCTTCAGCTTCACTAAGCCATGTGTCAATTGCTTCGTATTCTTCTTTTAACGAGCGCAAAAACACTATTTGCTGTGTGTCCAACACAACAGGCGGGGCCATTAGTAAAAATCCACTGGCCGATGCCTCTCCAAAAACACTTAATGCCGTAACAAGCAATAGTGCCAATAATGCAATAATCTTTTTCATTTTTATAATTAATTATGGTTTATACCTTTTATTTTCTTCGCAAGCCACTTCGTAGGCTTCGTATTCAATTTTATTCTTCGGATTGAACTTCTATACCCAACGCTTTACTTTCAGCTTCAAAATCGGCTACAAGTTTCTTGTATTTTTCGGGTTCGTTTTTCTTAATAAGATTCAACGCTTGTGGATCCTTTCTGAAGTAATCGTAATAACCCCACCCGGCACGTTCGTTGTTTTGATTTTGGTTTTGTTCATTGCCGTTACCAATACCTTGCATAAATGATTGTAAGCCATCTTTGCCTTGTTTGGCTTCGAGTTCCTTTTTAGCACCATCATAATTATTAAGAGCATAAGCCTTGTAAATAGATTTTTCGCCAGCCGTAATGGCCCCTCTGTCAAAATGAAGTGTTACCAATGTTTCGGCTTTTGATTCTGCGCTTTCGGTTTCTTTGTTGCTTTCGGTTTTTACACGACCTTCGAGCATATTGCTTACTGTATCGTAATTATCCAAAGCAAGTGTTTTGAGCGAATCTATTTCGCCATCTTGTACCACGCCGCGCTCTTTGTGTCTTAATACCAAATTTTCGGCGTTCAATTTTCGTTGGGCTGCAAGTTCTATTTGTAGCTGCTCAACTGTTTTCTCGTCTTTTGCCATTGTTTTATTGTTCGTTAGTAAATTGAGTTTATAACTATTCCCATCAGGGGTTGATAATTTCACAGCGTTTTTTTGCCCCGGAACTGTAACGAGGCTTATCTCCAACATTTCACTTTTGGTCAGGGTAGCATATTTTTGTCCGGGAAGTAATAAGTCGGCATCTTCTGTTTCTTCGATAGGCAGCACATTTAAACTAACAGCATTCATATAGCCGTCTTTATACTTCCAGTACAGCTTCACAGCATCTTCGTCATTGCGGTCAAACTCAACGGTACCTTTCAATTCT
Source organism: Paludibacteraceae bacterium (assembly GCA_031555675.1). Taxonomy (GTDB): domain Bacteria; phylum Bacteroidota; class Bacteroidia; order Bacteroidales; family Paludibacteraceae; genus JAISJU01. The sequence goes on from JAVBUB010000112.1 coordinate 20,671, forward strand.
TCGCCCTCTACACGTACATTCTTCCATTTGCCAACCGGTATCATATAGGTATTGTGTAAAACACAGCAAACAGGATTTTTCAGGAACCCTCCCAAATCAATACCGGCTACTAATAACCGCCATCCATAACGGTTTACGCTATTGTCGCAAATAATAAAATCTATTTCCAATGTTTCGGGAAGTGTACGTTCTGTTTTAGCCATTTTTTCGTCCGATTTTTGAACAAAGTAAAATCGAAAAAACAGCCTTTCAAAACCGTAAAATCGTAGTTGATTGAATTTTAAACCGTAGTTGTTGGGAATTTAAACTACTAAAAACCAAGCATTTTCAAACCATGATAAAATGTAGAAACTTTGCGATAAAAGTAATTGACAATTCCAAAATGGCACAATTCAAAAAAGCGGAACGTGAACAGAAAATAGAACAGGCAAGACGGATGTATTGCAAGGGGTTTGATGCGCAAACCATTGCCGACATCATGGATATAACGCTGCGCACGATAGAAAAATGGATTCGTGAGAATGATTTTGAACGTAGCAAAAGAAGCCAAATTATTGCGCTTTCGGAAATACGCAATTCCATATTGGAAAGTTACGCCGACTTGTTGGATGGGAAAAAACCAAAGGTAAAACCTGATGAAGCGGCAAAATATGCTACTGCTTTTGAAAAATTCAGTTCAAAAAAACAAGTGCTTTCGTACATGCACGAAGCTTATGAAATGCTTAGCGAAGAATACATGAATGATCTTCAGAAGTCAAAAAACAATAAAGAGAAAGAAACATTATTGGGAGAGCTCCGGGTGGCGCGTACCAAAATGGAAAAGGTTTTAACCCGGTTAACAAATGAGGTATTAGGCAATGAATAAACTAAAACATTTTTTAGAAGTAATCAGCATTTTAATGTTGAAACGGAAAGCGGACAAACTCGCAAAAAAGAACAAAGTACAATACTTTATAGTCAAGTTCAAAGGTAAGCCGGAACTAATAACCAAAGACGGCTTTCAGTATATGCGGCAACATGGTATTATCAGTAAAAAGGTTACGGCCGACAACCTTAAAAAGATAGCTCTTTATCACACGTCAAAACCCAAATGACAAAAAAAGAATACAAAGAATTATTGGAGCGGTTTAAAGATCGTACAATCTTTATCAACCAGGCGACAATCGAAACCATTGTAGAAGAAACGCCCGAAGAGCAGGATACACGTATTAAATGGTTACTTCAACCGGATAATTACGGGCATTTTTTCAACTACTATTTTGGTAAGGGTACACCCATACCTATGGCCGACAGCGATTGTGCGTGGTATCATACTGCTATCTACAAGGATTTGTATTACAATGCCTATATAACCCTGTTTAACCTTATTTTCAGAGGTGGTGCGAAATCCACACATGCCAATATGGGCTATCCGTTTTCGTTGAAACAATCGGAGTTAGCCAAATTCTTTTTAACGGTTGGAGCCAATGAAATACGGGCAGCTATGTTGTTGCAGGATTTGCAAGTGCAGTTTGAAGCAAACAACCGTATTATCAAGGATTTTGGCATGCAAAAAAGTTATGGAAGTTGGGCAGACGGACAATTTGAAACAACCGATCGCTGTACATTCATGGCATTGGGTATAGACCAACCCTTTCGAGGACTTCGGTTAAATGGCGTACGGTTGGAATATGTTTCTATTGATGATATAGAGGACAAAAAGAGATCGCTAAATAAGAGTTTGGTAAAAGAATATGCCGATAAAGTAACCGGCGATATTCAAGGGGCGTTCTCCAAAAACTCGGAACGGGCCATTATCAATAATAATTATTTTGCGGAAAAAGGTTTTATATCTGCCTTATTAGAGAAAAAAGGCTTTGACATAAAGAAAATAGAAACAAAACAAAACGTTATCCGGAAAGAAAAATATTCGAGCCTGTACCTCATTAATCTTACTACCAAGTATTATGACCAATTGCAAGTATCGGACGATTGGGAACCGTCGTGGAAAGAAAGATACACCAAAGAAGATTGTTTGCGCAAAGTAGAGCAATATGAACACGATAAGGAAACATTAAGCGGAGAGTTTTATAATACGCCTATAAATGCCGGTAAACGAATAAAAAAAGAATGGATCCGGATGGTAAAACCAAAACCTTTCGACAAGTACCTTGTAATTGTAGGCAATTGGGACTTTGCTTATTCCGATGCAGCTTGTTACAAAGCAATGGCTACGCTTGGCGTCCGCGACCTGCACATGACTTGTTTAGATATGTTTTGCCGTCAAAAGGCTGATATTGAACAATGCCTTGAATATCATTATAAGAATGTCAATAAGATTATCAATATAAATGGTTCCACTATTTTTTATTATGATGGAAGTGTATCGCAGGAATCCATTTATGAACCTATTTTGATTCGGGCAGCCAAAAAACATAAATCTATCTGTATTCCTATCTCTCAAAAAAGTACAACCGATAAATATACCAAAATAGATACCACACTTGTAAGCGTGTTGAGTACCGGCATTTTGGATTTTAGCGAAGAGTTGGAATATAATCCCGATTGGGAAGAAGGAAAGGCACAATTACTAAATTTTGAAAAAGGAGGTAAGTATCCAGTAGACTTTCCGGATGCGCTAACCGATGCTGTATTAAAAGCACAGGAATATTTAAACGGTGGAGAAGAAAACGACGAAGACGATTCAAACCAACCTATTATAGGACAAAACGAAAGAGGAGGTTATTAGCATGGCATTTTTAACAAAAGCGGAACTAAAAACAGTATCCGACATAAAAATAGTGGATATCATTACCAATTTAGATAATAGTATTGTTGATGAAATCATAGAAGAAAGTATTGATAAAATGAAAGGCTATTTAAGCCGGTTTTATGATGTTGATGCCATTTTCGATGCAGAAGATAATGAACGTAAAAAGTCAGTTGTAAAACGCTTAAAAGACATTGTTATCTATGAAATATATGAGCGACATACACGCGATACAAATGCGGTTGCCGCACGAAGGTATGCCGAAACAATGGATTGGCTCGAAAAAAGCTATACCGGGGAACTGGGCGACCGTACATTACCTCCTAAGCCTACCGAAACGACAGATGCCAACGGAACAACCGGCGACACTCGTTTTGGTGGGAACAAACGATATACTTCTAATTACTAATGCACATTCAGATGAAAAAGAGAAATACCCCAAAGCCATATTCTACAGCTCTTGCAGCTTCCAATAAACCAACTGCTTCAACCCGTAACGGCAAAAAACCGCCAATAACCGACACGCGTGGCTCTGATAAGTTGGAAATAGACTATTTTCATTTGTATGAATCACTGTACCGTAAGGAAGTAGCAGATTGGCAAAAGTCCCGCATTGCCCGTTATGACCCTTTTAACCCGATTACCTATCTGATACAGCAATTGTATAAAGATGCCATGTTGGACAATCATTTGCAAGGCGGTGTTGAAAGTCGTATTTTGCGTATTGTCAACAAAGAATTTATATTAAAAGATAAAGATGGTCATCGCGATAACGTGCGCTCTTTGTACGTTCAAAAACGTTGGTTTAGGAAACTTGTTCGTAAAGCTATGGAATCAAAGTTTTATGGTTATAGCATGGTGTTTATCAATAATTATACGTTGGGTAATATTAAGGGATTTACAAATGTAAACCGCGAAAATATAATACCTGAAAAAGGCTTATTGTTGAAAGATGCCTGCAATCCAACAGGCACGGCTATTGATTATACTCTTTTCCCAAATCATTTAATATACATACAATTATCAGATAATGCCGTTGGTATTTTGGAGCGTGTGGCACCCATGACAATTTATAAACGTCATTCATGGGCTTCGTGGGACGAATTTGAACAGATTTTCGGTGTTCCTATCCGTATTGCCCGTACCATGATTAATACCAAGAAACACAAAGACGAGTTGCAATCATGGCTCGAAGTTATGGGAACCGCTTCCTATGGTATTTTTGACAAGCAAACGGAAATCGAAATCAAGGAGAATCAAAAATCCGATTCGTTTAATGTTTTTGATAAGAAAATAGAGCGGATAAACAAAGAAATTTCAAAGGGAGTAGTGGGACAAACCATGACGATGGAGGACGGTAGTTCACAATCGCAAGCTGAGGTACACCTTGAAATTTACAATGACTATACCGATGCCGACATTATGGATGTTCAGGATTGGGTTAGCGATGATTTTCTACCGGTAATGCGCAATTTGGGGTATGATATACCCGAAGGTCATTATTTTGAATTGGTAGAAAAAACAAACATCAAGCCAAAGGATAAAATAAAAATAGACGGCGAATTATTGCGGGCCGGTGTAAACCTTACCGATAAATACCTTGAAAGTACCTATGATGTAGAGATTGATAAAAATAATCCACGCAGGGAAACAAATAATGCAGGGGCATTAAGTTTTTTCGCGTAACCCCCGGCCTTTCCACACAGAACAGGGGAGAGCGACTGGGGGTATTGGAAATAGATTTTGAACGACTGTATTTTAATAATGACTTACAAACCAAACAACTCGCTATATCCGAATATCCGAGTTTGCAATTGGCCAACCGTCAAAAGGTATTAAATGATGCTGTAGAAGAAATTTGGAACGATAAAGGTTCCGAATTAATGCGCCCTATATTTGATACCTACAATGATAATTTGCATAAAGCTATTACGGGCGTTGATGATAAAACAGCACAGCTATTAAAAAACAATCTTAGCCGGTTAGCTGCATCCAAAGCAAATTATACTATTAAGTTGCTCGAACGCTGCAAGGCAGATATAGATGGCGTAGTACGTTCAAAAGAAGAATTTAAGAAAGCGGCAGATACCGTTATTAAGCGTGCTAATTCGGCACAGGCGGTAGAATACAATACGGCAGTACACCGTTGCAGGGTATGTAAACAATGGAAACGATTCGAAAAAGAACAACGCTTATTTCCAAATATAGAATGGTTGCGAACCCGTTCGGCGACACCACGCGAAGTTCATTTAACATACGTTGGGCGTGTGTGGCCCATGGGCGACCCTTTTTTAATTGAAAATTCGCCCGGCTGTGTGTATAATTGTAAATGTGATTGGCGAAATACTGATAAACCGGTTACAGACAACAGTGATTTTACACCGGTTCCGGTATCGGCAGGTTTGGAAGGTAACCCAGCAGAAACAAACGAAATATTTACCGAAAAACATCCATATTATAGCCGTGTAGATAAACATATACCTGATTTGGGTGTATTGTACAACCCCGATGAGATCGCTTTTATACAATCGGTTGACAAGAACGGTAATAGCTTTATAGAACATTACAATTGCCGTTTTGAGAAAGAATATGAACAGAATTTAAAGGCTGTTGCCGAACTTAGTAAAATAAAGTTTGGTAAAGAAATAAAATTGTTACCTCAAATTCATTATTCACAAGTTGACCTGAGAGAGCGATATTATGGTAAAGCATTTCAGGCGATACAAAAAAATGATTGTCCTGATGCAATGGTTGATGGCGAATTGATAGAGTTTAAAAGTAGCAGTAGAAGTCTTGCAAGTAAACGTATTCTTCAAGCATCAAGAAAGGCAAATGTCGTTTATTTGGAGTTAACGGAGGAAGTTACCGAAAAACATTTGGATAGTTTTATAAAAGGACAATGGAAGTTATCTGACAGAATAAATGTAAAAACAATAATTATTAAAAATTCAGCTAATACAATTGTATTTCAACGTCCCTAAAAATACAATAGCGACATATCCATAAGTGGAACATATCGCTAAGGGTTCGCCCTCCTACGCAGGGAGGACAATACAAAAATAATACTTTTTCTTTAATAAACAATCAATTAACTTAATATTTAACACTATGGACGGGAATGAATTCATTAATCACCTGCTGAAGCTATCTGAAGAAGTAAAGCAGTTTATCAATGATGATGCCCCCATGATTGTAGGTAAAAATGCCGTTGACCATTTTACAGAGAATTTTCAACAAGAAGGGTTTGTGAATAATGGTTTAGAAAGTTGGGAAGATGTTAAACGGCGTACAAATCCGAAAATAACAGGTGCAAAGGCTTCGCGATCTATTCTCACCGGAGATACAGGTGATTTGGGCATGAGTACACAATACAAAGATGCAAGTAACGGACAGACTGCTATTTATAGTGATTTACCATACTCAACAGCCCACAACGAAGGAACTACTACAGCTGGTCGCAATCGTAATGTAAAGATACCCAAACGCCAATTTATAGGCGATTCCGAAGAATTAGACAAAAAGAACATGGAAGATTTGAAAAAGAATATAGATAAGATTTTAAAAAAATAACAAGGCCCCAAGAATAGGGCCTTGTTATGATTTACTGAAAAAAATGATGGCTGGATAATGTTAACGCATTTTCTTCGCGGGTTATTCGCACATATTTAAAAAAGTTCTTTTCCGACTTATGGCCCGTAATCAACATGATTCGGTACACCGGAATACCCGCCAAAAACGCATTGGTAGCAAACGAACGCCGTGCGGTGTGGCTACCGATTAACTCCCATTTTTCAACAGTTCTACTTACTGTATTCATGCCAATAATACGCTCGTATAACACAGGTTCCGTAAAACCGACTTTTCGGCATATTTCTTTCATGTATTTGTTGAAATGCTGAACGCATCGGGCTTGGGGTAGTTTGTAGTCGTATTTTTGCAGTATTTCACGAACAAAGCGGTGCATGGGTACAAGAACCGGCGTGCCTGTCTTTTGGGCTTTGATACGAATTTGATTGCTTTCACGGATAAAGTTTGTTTCATTGAGCCTTGAATAGTCAGAGTAACGCAATCCGGTAAGGCAGCCGATAATGAAATAATCGCGTATGGCTTCTTGAAAGCGCGTTAAACCCTCGTAGTAATAAATACGAGTTATTTCGGTCATAGTTAAGAAAACGTTATCAACCTCCTCTTCTGCTACTTTTACCTCTAAGTAAGTGTTATTAATGGGATAGCCGTATAGCGCGGATTTGTGTAACATGGCATTTAGTTTTTCTATATGCCCACGGATAGTATTTTGCATAAGGCTGCGCATGCGCAGGTAATCGACAAAACCCTCGTAAAATTCAGCACCGATGTTGTCGGTATATAATTCGTCGATTTTTGTTATACGCCGATAGGCTTCTACGTGCATCATCGTGTTTTCGTAGGCTTCCTTATAGCGTTTGCTTCGCTTCGACTTTTCCAAGTATTCGGCGACAAATTCACTGAAAATTTTAGGGGATTTTTCTGTTTTGGCAGATTTGGCAGCATCGTTTCTATCGAAAACGATGTGCATCGGGTAAACAATTGCACTCATTTTAGACTGATTTAAAAGGTTTTTAAAATCAATCTTTGCGCAAAGATTTGTTCCTATGGGCGGATTCGAACCGCCCCGTGAACCATTATAGGAAAAGTTTAATCGGGCAGTTTAACGGCTCTTGGTTCTTCTGTCTGATAAACTTTAAATTCGTGAATTACATCGGCAAAATCGCGTATAAATTCATTACTGCAACCTGCTTTTTGTGCTTCGTCCATGTATTTTACCAGTACAGGGACGGCCAGTTTGTCATTGCCGGATATTACCATTGCCGGAATATCATTTTGTAGGCATTTATTTAAAAGGGATTTTTGGTCTTTCATATTAAATTTTGTTGTATGTATTCGTTTATTGAAGTACTGTTTTTATTATCAATTAATATTTTCTTATTATTTTCTTTCATATTACATTCTACTATCCCACCCCGATTGGCTAACGTAAAGAAGAATATACGCAACCAAATTCCGGGTTTAATCTCATACACGCGGCCGACCGAGTTCGGATAGTCCGCATATTTACCAAATCGCCAAGATGCCGGAATTTGTAAATTATCAAAGAATTGCTGTGCAGTTTCGTCTTTCATGTCCGTCACAATGAATTTATTTCACATCTATAACCAAATACCTGTGGAGGTAAAGGAGAAGAGCTAATAATATATTTTTTGCCTTTAAATTCTTTATAAACCACTCTGTACTGACAAAGAGTTCCAATTGTTTCTTCCATTTTCGGAATAAATAACAAACACAAACGGATTAAAACGGGTATGTCTGTTGTTGGCTCGGGTAGCATTTCTCTAAAAATAGGAAAATAATGTTTAATCCAACGTTCGAAATTCTCGGATAATTCCTTGATACGATTTGCCTTTTCTTCGGGACTTTCGTTTGTGATGTTTTCTTTTTCGATATCGTCAATTATTATATAGCCTGGTTTATTCCTATTCATCATCATTATTATGTTTTAATGCAAATAAATTCGCTTCTCCGAGATTGTCAAATTCACGAACCAACTTAAGCGTTGGCCTTCTAACCAATTCATATACTTTATAAATTTTCTTTTTATCAAAGTTAGGCAGAACGATGTAAGGCTTTTTTTTCATAGTTTTCTATATTATTTATTATTTTTCCATACTACAAGCAATTACTTGCAGGTAGCCAATAAATTTAACCAGCCCAACTGAATCAAAATCTAAATAACAGTCAATTGTTCTTTTGTCCGGACGTTTTACCTCGTGACGTAATCCACGAGGTGACTGGTAAGGTTTTATGTTAAATTGTTTGTTACCTGCTTTTAGAGTAAGCTCACATTTCTTTTCTTTCATATCTGGTCTAAAATATTATTTTTTCTTAATTCGCGCTTGATAATCAAGCCATAACATTTTATAAGCTACTTTTAACATTCCGAGTATATAACTGTTTTGATAAGGAGCGGGAATGTTTTTTGCGGCATCCTTATATTCATTCATCAGCTCGTCAATTGGCTTAAATCTTTCTTTACTCATGGTCTACTGTAATAAAAGGTCTATTTATTAATTGTTTGCTTTAAAAAAAGCCTCTGCAAAATGCTTGCTTGTCATACTCCTTTTAGCTGCTGTAACATTCCAGCCTTTTGGCAGAATATAGTTTTCGGGCAACTCTGGCAATGTCCTGTTATTTATTTTACATTTTGCTTTTTCTTCATCTGTTAGCTCTCTTTTGAACATTGTTGGTATGTTAAAATACCCCCATAAGTCTGTTTGCTTTGTGTAATTATCTCCGTAATCGTTAGGGCTGAAAGTTAAAGAGGGTTTTCCTAAAAATTGCCTCATATATCCTAACGGATTTTCTAATGCCCAAAATTTAAGATTTCCGTTTGCTCTACACTTCCAAATAATGTCAAGGCAGCATTTAACCAACTTCATACCCTCTTCAAAATCTCGCGGCTCTTTTGCGGTTGTGCGAGCTAAAGAAAACATAGTACACGTGGGTGCTGCTAATATGCCTACTATATTTTTATACTTGTAAAATTCAACGAAACCATCATTGTCTTTTATGTATAATCCCAAATTTGAGAGCTGAATATCAAAAATGTTATATTTTGGCAGCGTTATGACAATTACATTATATCCAGCATCTTTATATGGTTTGCTCCATGAGCCAGTTCCGCCGCATAAGTCAAGGATTATTTTTTCTTCCATAAGGTCTATTAATTAAAATCCTCTGATTATTTGTTTTTCTACTAATCTCAATATTTCATCTGTTAATCGTTCAGGAAATAAGCTTGAAGTCCATGCTTGATCATACGCATCGGGACAATATTCTTTTATATTTTTTGATATAGCGCTTATAATTGCATCATGTAACGGAGAGTAATCCTTATCTCTCTCCGGTTCCGGATCTCTTAATTCTTTATATTCATCCAAAAGAAATTTTGGAGATTTTGGTTCGAAATAATTTATTTCCATCGGTCTATTTAATTTGTTTTTTTAATACATATATAAACACGTTTTTTATAACAAAATTCGAGCATAATTCCCAACCCGTTTCTCCGAACTTATTTAGCTCTGCCTCAGACAACATCCAGTCTTCGGTTATATTTTTATATTTCCACTTTTTCATAGTCTAAATAATTAAAGTTTTTAAAATAATGCTAATTGATTACTTGTTTTTTGAGGGACAAAAAGGCGATATTCTGACGGTGCAGATAAATACCTGCTAATAGAATATATAGTACCGTTTTTAAAGAACATCTTTACATCACTTGCGTGTAGTAGATCAACGCCACTTTGAGGATTACCTTTTGCTTTTCCAAAGTCAACCATGATAACTGATAGATGTCGTTTTGCGAAGCGTATGCGAAGTTCTTTAAGTTGTGAAAAAGTAAAACCCATATACTTGACAGAATCAATGATAACAAGGCGATAATAATTCCGTTCTATCTTTTCACACATATCGTCAAAAGCAAGTGAATCTGCAACGAATAACTTGGATGATTCAATGTTAAAATTGTTTATCCTATCTTGTATAGTTTGATTCGCACCCTCTTCGTGAGAGTTATAAAGTACTTTACCAAAGTTATTGGCAAAATAGTCGGCAAACTGAAGTAAGAACACGGATTTTCCGGAACCGCTTTCGCCGTAACATATTGCAATAAATTTGCGCTCCGGACTTCCCATTAATTTAGTATAGAACGGGTTTAATGCAAGCGTATGAAATTTCTTTTCTTTCAACGCTTTAATGCTGTAAATTTGTTTTTTAGCCATAGGTGTGGTGTATTAATTTCGATTTATTTATCGTTTCCTTTCATTATTCTTGTGATTACGCTGACAGAAACGCCCCATTTGAGAATAACCTCCTCTTCGATAATTTCGTAACGAATGCCATCGTTCCAACGTTTCTCAAAGTATTTGCGAATATCTTCATTACGGTTCTTTTTGCCTTGCACAACACGTTTATCTTTAATTTTAGGCATACGATTGAATAATAATTGATTAGTTGAATAATTGATTTATTTCCATTTAGAAACTTGTGAGATATGTTTGGCAAGTTCATCTTTTGTCATTTCGCCTACTTCTTTACCCCAATGCTCCTTACAATATTTGTTTATGTTTTGGTAATTTGGTTTCTTTTTGTTTCCATCTTGTCTAAAATGTTCGTATTTGCTTTCGGCAAAGGCAAACCACAATCGCCAACGCATCCGGCGCATTGCCTCTTCGTGTAATTGCCCCGATTTTTCTTTAGATACCATTGTTTCCATGTTATAAGATTTCAAATTCTTCGGGTGTAATGGTAGAAAGGTTTAACCCCATTCTTTCAGCGCGTTTTACGGCACGGTCGGCCTCTTCATAATTCCACCAACGAGCGCAAGCCATTTCGATAACCTTGTTGTTTCTGATTCCTTTTTCGGCGCAAAATGCTTTGATGTCTTCGGTACTGATATTGTCGATACGGAAAATAGTAATACGACGCGCAAACGTGGTATAAATATTGCTATTTTCTTTTACTGGAAACCAACGGTATGAGTAACCATTAGCAGTCTGATAGGTTCGACATTCAAGCCCAGCCATTCGGCCAATACGAACTATAATATCAGGAATCCCAACTACAACAATATTCAATAAGCCTTCGGTTGCTGTATACAACCCTTTTAAATCTTTGAAAATAGAATTCTTAGCAAATTCGCTTTCGTCAATAATCAATTGAGGATTTGTATCAGCTTTTTCTTCTACTTTTTCAATAATGCGATCGAGTAGATAGGATGTGGAAAAACGTTTACGTTTACTATCCAATTTAATACCCATTTCGGTAACTACTTTGAAAAGGAAGTTATTCCAAGTCATTTCTTTACGATCAACTTTAACGTAGTAGCAGCTTTCGTTTTCTTCAGCAAATTTTTTAAATACAACTGATTTTCCAACCCCCGTATTACCTGCAACAAGACGCATATCGCTCAATTGTTTTCCTGTTTTGGCAATATTCCACATTTTATTAAACTGACGTGTTTCTACTAAATCATCTTCACCCATATAGTCTTTTAAACTATCATAGATTACATTCAATAATTTATCTGAAAATGATTTTTTATCGCGAAGAAGTTCAGAAATAGTTCCTTCTGAACGCCCTGTGATACGAGCAATTTCGGCAGGTTTCAAGTTCTTTTTGTCCATTAGGGCAATCAATTTATCTCTTAAATTTGATTGCTTTTCGCTGATGTTGATTTGTTTTTCCATAAGATTTGTTTTTTATAGTTCAGCCCATGCTTTGCCGATGCTTTCCAAATAGTTTGTAAATTTGTTCTTATCGGTTTCGGTTAAGTTTTCGATTCTGATCAAAATACCGTCCTCTTTGATTTCTCCGTTGATGGATAATTCTTCTAATACTTGAGCGATATTGCTTTGCTCAAAAGTCATTCTTGTTACAGTTACGTTCATAATTTGTTTGTTTTTAGGTATTTATTTTAGTTCTATTTGAAAAATCTCACCAGTATCGGGGTCAACCAATGTTTTATATTTTTTTTCGGGAATATCAATTGCTTTTGTTTCTTTGGCTTCTATTTCTTCAACTAATAACGATGATTTATCATAGCGACTTTCTACCCGTTTCCCTGTCAATATTTCATTACCAATAGCTTCAATAGCTTCAAAGTCAGGATGCATACTTATTGTCTGTTTTATTTCGGCATTGATATTTTTTGCTGAATCCAATACGCGATGTTGAAGCGCCATGTAATTGTCAAGTACGGCTTTTTGTTGCTTTGTTTCGGCTATATATGCAGTATTTGTTTTTATTGGCCATATTCCTAAGTATTTACCATCGTGGCTGAATACAGGGGCAGGTTGCCCACCTTCCAAAATGTATATCTTCATTTTGTTGGTAGTTTCGGCATTCATGGGAATGTATGTAAATATCTTTTGTGCTATTTCCCGTTGTTCTGCCGTTTCAATAGCCGGATAATAAGTATAAGGTTTGGTTTTATGTTCTATATCCAAACCGTTTATGGTCAATTTCTTTTCGTGAAGCGTACCACACAACACACATAATTGAGTGTAACTGAGTTTGGGAACATAGCTTTCTTTTTCGTCCCAAAGCTGATAAGGTGTTTTGTTACATGGTTTGCGCTCCAAAGTTTCGATAACACGTTCGTTCCAAGCCTTTAAACCTTCTGTTTTAGCCCATTGCATAGCTACCGATGCACTTCGCGCTCCTTGTTTTCCTTTTGTTTCACGTTTTTCAGATGCATGTGAATTGATGTTTAATGCCGTACGGTTTTGTCCGCTATATCCCTTTAAAAAGCGTGTAATGTCGTTGTCAAACATGTTGAATATGCTTTCAATTGTCTTTGCGCGGGCATTACCGGTAATAGACGGATATAGTTTAATGTCGTTTTCTTCGCACCATTTTTCGAGTTCTCTCCAAGCAGGCCCACGGTCACATTGTATGATAGCAGGTTTATATCCTGTCTCACGTATTCCCATTAATATGGCTTCTTTTACAGCATAAAAAGGCTCTTTTACGCCGATAAGCGTAGATACGCCAATCATGCGAAGCGTAGCGACATCTGCCACTTTAATAGCGTAAATATGTTGGCGTACTTTACCTTGATATTCTACATTTTCGTTTTGGGCGGTACCGTCAATTACCCATACATGATTTTTCTTTTCAGGTAAATCGCGAGAAGTACCGGGAATCATATTGGCCCTGTATTGAATAGCATCGGTTTTTTCAAGTGAAAGTGGGTTTTTAAGCGGTGCAAGCAATTGATATAAACGCGCTTCTGTAGGTGGGTTAAAATTCTTGTTTTCATCAAGCCACCATGCCTTTTGTTTACCAAATTCAATCCATTTTTTGTACACAGTGGCAATACTCATATTGGTGCCGTTTATGTGCCAATAGATGGCTATATTTAGCTGTTCATTGCTTATTTTTCCGGCATTGCTGTTGTTTAATCGCTTTACTTGTATGATGTCTTGTGGTTTTTTACCATTTTCCATCTGTTTTATGATTTCATCAAACCATTTATTGAAGCGCGCTTCCGAACGTGGTATTTTTATTTCTAATTCTATATTGACAATAGCAGTAAGCAAGTTCATTCTAAAACTTCGCAACAATAATTCGCAACGCTTCGCATTTGCTTCTCCGGCATGTATTTTTTCAGAAAAATCAAATATCCATTGCACTAAAGCGCATTGTTTTGAATATCCTTTTACGCTTTTGGCACTTAGCCCCAAATCCATATAAGCGTGCGAATAAAGGCTATAATGCGTATTCATGTACATTTCGATAGATGAGCGTATGAATGGCTCGTTTATTTGCAATGATTCGGCAGTAAATTCGATAGCTATCGGGGTGCATTCTTCGCCTGAATAAGTCAAGGCTTTGAGCAGTTGAGAATATTCATTAGTGATATTTGAGAATATTTTTACAACCTTATCGCGAGTTACAGATGTGAGAGAGTCGACAAAAACCCATTTACCTGTATTGTCTTTTATTTCTTCAAAGCCTTTTTTGCTTTTTGTCTTTCTATATGAAGCATCTGTGTAGATGCCTTTGTTTATTAAAGCATCTTTGTTTATCAGAAGCCTTCCTGTATTGTCTACATATAGTTGTTGCATAACTAATATTGTTTTTTGAACCCTACCGGTGAAACGAACACCGGCAATGCTCCAAGTAGGGTGTTGAATTAGAAACTTGAAAGGTTAAGCGAAATGAGTTCCCATTTTTGCGAAGTTCCGTTGCGTTTGTAGAACTCTAATCGCATTTTGCTTGAAGTAGGTTTAAAGCTTTCTTTAAAAAGCCTGATAGCTTCAACCCAACGAGGATCATTAAATAATTTTTCTTTTGAATACAGGGTTTGCATCCGGGAATATTCTAATTTTCCTTCTTTGTTCTTTTCGAGAAGACCCACAATGAGTTCAAACAATTCTTTATCCCGCTTTTTTACAACATCACTTAAGAAATCTTTTAGTAATTCTTCGGCTTTTACCGACCGCTCGTCCCATTCACACAAGGTTGAATACTTGTACACAACTTTATGTTGACCATCTTTCGTTTTTAATTGGAAACCGCCTTTCGAACTGGATTTGATTTCACCGTATTCGTTCAATTTTTCACGGAGTTCTTCGAGTGTTGTCGTACAATCAAAGTAGAAACTCTCCATGATTCCGTTCAACTTTAAGGCCCTGCGAACCATGCGCGAAGTTCTCCGCTCCTTGTCTTTTTCATACTCATTACGCTCATTTTGTTTTCGCTCTGTTTCTTCTTTCTGCCGTCCGGCCAAATAGGCTTGCAGTTCTTCTGTTGACATTTGGTCAACTGTTTTAATTTTTTCCATAATTAATTTAAGTATTTAGAATTACACGAATGATTACATATCCATAGAATAAAGCCACTATTGTAAGAACTGTATAGCATACCCTTGCATTAAAAGGGTCGGTAAAGAGTATTATCATTATTCGGTAAAATTTCCGTTTCATAAGCTGTATTAGTTAGTGATTAATAATTCAAGTTCTTTTTTTACTTCAAGCCCTTTACCTCTTTGTGGGGTTCGTTCGCCCCGTGCTATTTTGCCTACCAATTGTACTGATACACCATATTTTTCGGCTATCATTTGATACATTGTTTTAATTTTTTTCCTACCAATTACTTTTTGTTCCATAATATTTATATAGATTTGTATTAAATAATGGTACAAATATAGTATGAATATTTCATACTTAAAAATATAAAGTAAGAAAATTTCATATTTTCTATTAATTATGAATTATAACGAACGATTTATTACGCTATATGACGCATTGAAAGAAAGAGGGGAAATAAAAACACTCGTAGAACTGTCAAATATCTTAGATACGAACAAAGCAGGTATAAACGATATTAAAACAGGAAAAAAGAAAGTAACTCTTGAAAACATAAACAGTATGATTATTTCATACCCATTTATTAATCTACGATGGTTTATTACGGGTCAAGGAGATATGTTTAACTCAGATAACGAAAACATATCAGAAAGAAGACTAATTCCTTTTTATGATGCTGAAGCGGAAGCCGGAACCATAATGATGTCTAATATGGATGCCGTTCAGGAACCTATCGAATGGGTTGATGCCGGCGACTGGTTTCGTGATGCCGATAGTGCTATGCGTGTACATGGCGATAGTATGTTTCCCGAATACAAATCCGGTAGCATTATTGCCATGCGTGAAGTCATTGATAAACATCTTGTGGTGTATGGCGAAGATTATGTGATTCAAACAACTGAATATAGAGTTATTAAGCGTTTGCAACGTTCTGACATGAAAGGCTGTTGGCTTGCATGTTCTGTTAATGAAGATACTTGGGAAAAAGGTGTACTGGCCGGCAGGTTAATATATGAACCTTTTGATGTAAGTATAGATGATGTAATTAAGCTATTCCGCGTATTAGGCTGCGTAAAAAGGACAGAAAGTAGTAGAATTGTAAGTAATAAAAGACAAAAATAAAGATTGGAATGAAATCAAAAGTATTGTTATTTATCCTGTTATTAATTGCTGTATCTGTAAATGCACAAAAAGGGTTTACATATTCCAATACAAAGGATGCTCGTATGTTTTCTGATAGTATAATGGTAAATTCAAAGCATAATTATACATTTAATTCAGATGATGAGAGAAAGTATGGTTATGAAATTACATATAAAGATACGGAAAGTGAAAATACCTATTTAAATGTTATGTTTGGGATATCTTATATAGGTGCAAACAAAGATTTAGGAATATCAGGAACACCTGAATATTACTTAAAGTACATAAAAGGCAACTTTTTAGACTTATATCCATTTTGGAATAAGTATATAGATTCAAAAGAGAGCGAAGAAACCATACTAAACAAGAAATCAACTTATATTATAGAGAATGGAATAAAATATCTCTTTGATAAGAATTCCGATAATTGGACAATTTCCATTACTAATATGCCTAAATAAACGAAAAAGGATTATCTTTGCGATGGTGTATTAATACGATTTAGTCATCGTATCATTAAATAGTGGCGAAATGTTAAAGTTTCGCCATTTATCATTTTTAACATTGTTACTTTGGTAACATTTTGTCGGTAACAATTTAGTTACCGGTGTGGTAACATTCATTAATAAAAGGTAACAATTAAAAATAAAAAAGGCTTGCCGAAGCAAACCCTATTTTAAGCCTTATATTTGTAATACATTCATTCTACACCACTATTCGTCAACACTTCGCATTTTTTGCATAAGAGTTCGCCATTTGCATTCATTTGGCATTCATAAGCAGTCATATTTTTGCTTTCCGTTTTAGTGTCGATTGCCGTTTTTCTTTGGTTGTCTGTTAGTTAACTGTTACCGTCTGTTTACTGCTCGTCTTTTGCCCCTTATTACAGGGAAAAATAGCTTGGATAAAAACCCAGTTTATTGGGATGAAAACAAGACGCTGAAAGTTCCGGAGAAAGTCAAGATAGTTTCGCTAGAAGCCGATTATACTATTCGTAAAGAGATTTCGCCCGATTTGAAACTCGAAAAAGTGAAAGACAAAGGTGTTCAGGATATTCTTCGAAGACGCTTGGGCGAATATAATGGTAATGTCAAAGAAGCCTTTTCAAACTTAGACAAGAACCCTATATGGCTCAACAAAGAAAAAGGAATTTCTATCAAACGGGTTACTATTAGTGGTGTAAGCAACGCAGAAGCTTTGCATTACAAAAAGAATCATTTGGGAGAATATTTGCTGGATGAAAAAGGAAATAAAATTCCGATTGATTTTGTGAGTACAGGGAATAATCACCATGTAGCTATTTATCGTGTGCCTATTTTGGATAAAAAAGGAAAGCTTGTATATGATGAAAATAATAATCAGAAATTTGAATTGCAGGAAAAAGTGGTATCATTTTATGAAGCTGTGGCACGAATGAATGAAGGTTTACCTGTGATTGATGAAACTTACAATGACCATTTGGGATGGCAATTTCTATTTACCATGAAACAGAATGAATACTTTGTGTTTCCTGCTGCCAATTTTGATCCATCGGAAATAGATTTACTCAACCTTGCTAATCGAAAAGTTATTAGTCCGAATTTGTTTAGGGTGCAGAAGATTGCAATTAAAGATTATTTCTTTCGACACCATTTGGAAACAACAGTTGAAGACTCTACGGCATTGAAAGGCACTACATATAAACGCTTAGGATTGAGTGGTATAGAAGGAGTAATAAAAGTTCGGGTTAATCATATCGGACAAATAATACAAGTTGGCGAATATTAAAGCAAAAATCGATGATTAAGAAAACCCTCTACTTTGGCAATCCCACCTACCTCAGTTTACGTAATGAGCAATTAGTTATCAAACTACCTGAGGTAGAAAAGAACGATTCATTACCCGAGTCATTTAAGCGGAATAGTGAAAAGACTTTGCCGATAGAGGATTTAGGTGTAGTAGTAATAGATCACAAACAAATTACCATAACTCATGGGTTAATCGAGAAACTATTAAATAATAATATTGCTATTATTACTTGCGATAGCCGCCGTATGCCGGTTGGTTTAATGTTGCCACTTTGTGGAAATACCACTCAATGCGAACGCTTTGGCGACCAGCTTTCGGCGAGCGAACCACTCAAAAAACAACTTTGGCAACAAACCATTAAAGCCAAAATTACGAATCAGGCAGAAGTACTAAATCGCTATCGTTCATGTAATACTAAAAATATGGCGCATTGGGCAAACGAAGTACGCAGTGGTGATCCTGATAATTTTGAAGGACGTGCCGCGGCTTATTATTGGAGTCAGGCCTTCCCCAAAATAGAAAATTTTACAAGAGATAGGGAAGGGATTGTTCCTAATAATTTACTTAATTACGGTTATGCTATTTTGCGTGCCATTGTGGCACGTGCCTTGGTAGGTAGCGGATTGTTGCCCACTTTTGGTATTCATCATCACAATCGTTATAATGCCTATTGTTTGGCCGATGATATAATGGAGCCTTATCGTCCGTTTGTAGACCAAGTTGTATTCAGTATGGCGGATAAAGGTAATATCCCGGAAGAACTGACCATTGATCATAAAGCCGAATTATTACGCATACCCGATATGGATGTAATAATAGGCGGGCGTATGAGTCCACTCATGTTGGCCGTGGCACAAACAACCGCTTCGCTTTATCAATGTTTTGACGGAAGTACTCGGAAAATTAAATATCCGGAATTACCATAGGAAACTAAAAACAGGCTTACGATATGGAACTATCTTCACGCCTAAATCAATACAGAGTTATGTGGGTACTTGTATTTTTCGATTTGCCTACAGAAACGAAAAAGGATAGAAAAATCTATACCGATTTCCGCAAAAAACTGATTAATGATGGTTTTACCATGTTTCAGTTTTCTATCTATTTGCGTCATTGTCCCAGCGCAGAGAATGCCGATGTACATATCAAACGCGTTAGGAAAGAACTTCCCGAACGCGGTTATGTGGGTATTCTCTGTATTACAGATAAACAGTTTGGGAATATGGATATTTTTTATGGTAAAAAGGAAGAAGATAAGCAAGTTGGTTGGCAACAGTTAGAATTGTTTTGAGTTATTTATCAATCATCTTCATATAATAGAAAAAGAAGATACCATCGGGTATCTTCTTTTTCTATTATATCATTATAATTCGTTTTCTTCGCCGAAGTTCATATCGCTAAATCCTTCTTCATCCAATTCGTCCAGCTCAAAATCTTCGTCACCATAAAAATTGGCGTCCATATCTTCGCTTTTAGAAAAGTTAAGGAAATCATCTTCTGATGAAATCTGTTCAGGAGCCTTTCCGTCTGATTTTAAACAAACCGCTTGAGCCAGGTTTTTACCTGTTGTAATTTCTTCGAGCCTGATAAAGAAGGCTCTTTCGGACATATAATCAAATACATATAATAATTTTTGTCCTTCGTCTGTTACGTAGTCGGCAATAACTGTTTTGCCCATAGTCAGGTTGTCGTATTCTGTACTTGTATCCATTTCTACCAACGTAATTTCCTGTTCTTTTTCCCAATCTTCGTTGCATAAAAAGAAAGAAGCCATTTGATGTAAATCGTAATTAACAGCTTTTACGATGGCTTCATGAAAATCAAGAAAAGTGTTATCTGCATCAATTGTTATTTCTCGTAGAAATATTTCGTTTTCGTCTGAAAGGATTAAGAATTTATAAACCATTATTTTTATTTTTAATTTGCTGTAAAAATAATATTTTTTTAAGATGTGCAAAAATTATAATGCTGAATTTTACTGATTACATAAGGGATCTAATTGTGATAAAAAATAGGACACTAAGACGCAAAAAACATGAAAATATTTTTCATTAAAGTATTGAATAAAACAGATCATTTTACAGATCTGATTATCAGTAATATGTTGATATTTTGAGACGTAACGCGTCTTAGAATAATTTTGTGAAAGCGTATGGCTTGTGGCTTAGCTTCGTATTAATATATGCTGAATTTTACTGATACAAATTTTTATTTTTAATCTACCTAATAAAAACAAAAAATCTTGTTAATATGGAATTAACAAGATTCTTTTGTTTGTGCCCGGAACAGGACTCGAACCTGCACGTAATTTCTCACACTAGTCCCTGAAACTAGCGCGTCTACCAATTTCGCCATCCGGGCTCAGCATGCAAAAATAAATATTTTTTTCTAAAAAGAATTCCATTCGATAATTTATTTGATATGGAATCAATATTATTTTTCTAATGCACTATCAACTACTTCTTTAATATCTTTTACAAAGTAGAAGGTAAGACCAGTCAGGTAAGTCTGTGCTATCTCTTCGATATTTTTTCTATTTTCTTCGCACAAAATAATATTTGTAATACCGGCCCTTTTGGCTGCCAGTATTTTTTCTTTGATACCACCTACCGGAAGCACTTTTCCACGCAATGTTATTTCACCTGTCATGGCCAAATTTTTCTTTACTTTACGCTTGGTAAAAGTGGATACCAATGAAGTGACCATGGTAATTCCTGCAGAAGGACCATCTTTAGGGATTGCTCCTTCGGGAACATGAATATGAACATTCCAGTCGTCAAACATTTCTTCCGGGATGTTGAACAAGTCGGCATGCGATTTAATATATTCCAATGCAAGCATGGCCGATTCTTTCATTACTTCTCCCAAGTTTCCGGTTAAAGTCAGTTTTCCGCCTTTACCTTTGCTAAGGCTTGATTCTACAAAAAGAATTTCGCCGCCTACGGCAGTCCACGCCAATCCGGTTACTACTCCGTAATAATCATTTCCCTGATAACGATCGTGTGTATATTCTTCACGTCCGAGATATTCACGCAGGTCTTCTACTTTTATCGGTGTGTTGAAAGTTTCATCAGTTGCTATTTTCTTGGCCACACGACGCATGATTTTTGCTATTTTTCGATCCAATTCTCTTACGCCGGATTCTCTGGTATAAGATTCGATAATTTTCTCAATGGCCGGTTTCGATATGGCAACTTGTCCTTTCTGGACGCCATGGTTTTCCATTTGCTTCGGAATTAAATGCCGGGAAGCAATTTCTACTTTTTCTTCCGGAATATAACCGCTTATTTCGATTATTTCCATACGATCCAGCAATGGTTGCGAAATAGAACTCAGGTTATTGGCTGTAGCAATAAACATTACTTTCGACAAATCGTAATCAATATCCAGAAAATTATCATGGAAAGTTCCGTTTTGTTCCGGATCCAACACTTCGAGTAAAGCAGAAGACGGATCGCCTTTAAAATCGGAGTTAACTTTATCTATTTCATCCAATACAAAAACAGGATTGGATGAGCTTGCTTTCATGATATTTTGGAGAATACGTCCCGGCATGGCTCCGATATAAGTTCGGCGGTGTCCACGTATCTCGGCTTCATCATGTAAACCACCCAGCGACATGCGGATGTATTTGCGTTTTAATGCTTCGGCTACCGATTTACCCAATGATGTTTTTCCGACACCCGGAGGGCCATATAAGCAGATAATCGGCGATTTCATATCGCCTTTCAATTTCAATACCGCTAGATGTTCTATAATACGTTCTTTTACCTTTTCTAGTCCGAAATGATCTTTGTTCAAGACCTTTTCGGCATTTTTCAGGTTAAAATTATCTTTGGTATATTCGTTCCAAGGTAAATTAACAATGGTTTCCACGTAGTTTAATTGAACAGAATAGTCGGGCGAATTCGGATGAATACGTTCCAGTTTCTGCAATTCTTTTTCAAAAGCAGCTTTGGTGGTTTCGCTCCATTTTTTCTTTCTGCCTTTTTCTTTCAATTCTTGAATTTGAACATCAGAAGTGCTACCGCCCAATTCATCCTGAATGGTTTTCATCTGTTGTTGCAAGAAATATTCCCGTTGTTGTTGGTCTATATCCGTGCGGGCTTTGGCTTGGATAGAAGCTTTTATTTCCAGTAGCTGAAATTCGCGAGAAAGGAGTTCCAACAGGTTGTAGCTTCTTTCTTTTAAATCTTCGTATTCTAGTAAATGTTGTTTATCAATTACTTTTAAACCAAAATTGGAACAAATGAAATTGATTAAATACAGTGGGTTCTCAATGTTTTTGACCGCAAAAGATACTTCGGGAGGCAATGCTCCTGAATTCTTGACAATTTTACCTGACAAATCTTTCAATGCCTCTTTCAGTGCTTCAAATTCTTTGTCTTCGGAGCCTGGAATAATCTCTTCCAGCACGTTTACCATACCTTTCATATATGGATTGGTAGAAGCTATTTCGACCAGTGAAAAGCGTTTCTTGCCTTCCAGTATAATAGTAGTGGAGTTGTCCGGCATTTCAAGTATCCTGACAATTCTGGCAACTGTTCCTACCGAATATAAATCGTCTTTTCCCGGTTCTTCTACTTTGGCGTCTTTTTGGGTTATAACGCCTAATAATCCGTTTTGGGCATACACTTCCCTTACCAGGCGTAGCGATTTGTTGCGGGCCACAGTAACCGGCATCACTACATTGGGGAACAATACCATATTCCGTAAAGCCAGTATAGGTATTATTTCTCCTGAGTTCAGTTCAATAGGAGTTGTATCTTCGCCATCCGAAATCATAGGTATAAAATCGGCCTGACTGTCGTCTAGCATATCATCTAGTAGCATATCTTGAAATTTCATTTATATATATCTTTTGGTAAAATAAAGCGCCGTTTTGTCATATTACTATAATAATATCACTAAACTATAATAATCATCTTTTTCATAGTCAGGATATTAGTGTTTGACAAGCGCTTTAAGCTTATAACAATGCAATAGTCGTGCCAAAGATAGTGTTTATTTGATTATAGAATTAAAGTATTTGATAAAAAGATTTTTCCCGAAAAGGTATAAGCGGGTATATAAAAACTGAGCACATAAAAGTATATCATACTTATGTGCTCAGTTTTAATTGAATATTTTGTAGAGTGGTTATTATTTTACCTTAAAGAACCATCTCATACCAATCAGGCAGCTATTTTCATTTTGAGTGATCAGATCAGAAAACTCTCCTTCGAAATTTGTCTTTTGGTAAGCGTACATGGCATGAAACCGAAGATCTTTAATATATTTGTTGTTAAACGGATAATATTCAACAACAGCCTGTATTCCGAAGTTTTGGTAAGCATTACTGTCGAAACCTTCATCGCGCCGTAAGTTCCAAGTACCTTTGATGAAAGGTTTTATTTTACCGAAATCATATTTTAAGTTTAAAGCGGCAGATTGATCCCAAACATAACGTTCGCCGAGGTTATCATTATTAACCATATAACCATAATCCATATAGCGAGGGCCGGTGTAATAATCGAGCTCTGCCGTAAATTTACCGAGGTTCAGTTGCGTTCCTACGGTAATCCAGTTGTAGTATCTGTCCTT
>JAVBUB010000189.1:0-7303 GCA_031555675.1 Paludibacteraceae bacterium
CGCGAATTATTCAAGCGTATGAGCAAAGAAGACCGCGATGCCCTTATTATCTTTTTAAATTCTTTATAATACAATTCAAGATTCAAAATTTCGCACTAACAAGATTTCCAGACAATCTTCAATTTTGGATATTGAACTTTGAATCATAAAATATACTTAATTATGAAAGCAAAATATATCTTAATTGCATTATTAACCATTCCAGCAAACTTTTTTGCACAAAGCCTTAACTTAACAGATAAGTTGGCTCAAAACATATCAACCGGTAATGATCCCGAAAGCAAATATATTGAGAGCGATGTCATACCCTTAAAAGAGAAAAAAGGATTCAGTTTTGATACAAAAGTGGGCGACTTTACCCTTAAACCTTTTGTGCTGATGCAGACTTCAGCTAAGTTTAATTACTATGATGATGAAGGGTTGGAGCTTTCAGACCAGGACAATGTAGCCAACAGCGGTTTCGAAATCGGCAATGCACTGATCGGATTTGCGGGTAGTGCATTTGATAAACTGACTTTTAATTTGACGATCAATGCTGCCCAGTCTGGTGATGCACTGTTGCAACAAGCATGGTTTGACCTCAATTTGCGCGATGAGCTGCGTTTCCGTGTCGGTAAATTCAAAACGCCATTTAATCAGGCTTATCTGGTAACATTGGGTGAAACACTTTTCCCGACTTTACCCTTATCGCTTACAACACCGGTTTACATTCCTTATTCCATCAATTCGGTAAATCCTGCCATTGCTACGGGTTTTGACCTGGGAGTACAAGTACATGGTTTAATAGGCAATAAATGGGAATATCGCGCCGGTATTTTCAATGGTACCGGAATCAATGTAAATGCAGCCCGAAAAACATTGAGTGATGATTTGGGAATCCCCTCGCTTCTGTATGCCGGAAGAATTGCTTTTATGCCCAAAGGTAGCATGCCTACCCATCAGGGAAGTCCGAGCGACTTGCAGAACAACAAATGGCTTATTGCCCTGTCCGGATCTTACAATGTAGAAGCCAACTGGCAAGCCAGCAACGATCTTCGCGCAGGTATAGAGTTTTCTTATCTGATAAACCGCTGGTATTTTTCGGCCGAAGCTTATTATTTGAATATGAAATTTACTAAAAAACAGGATATTTCGCCTGCTTATAACTTTTGGGGTGGCTACATCCAGGGAGGATATTTCTTTACCCGGAAAATGCAGATAGCGGCACGTTATGATTTATATGACCGTAATTCCACTAAAATAGACGGTTACCTCAATGCACCTGCCGTAGCCTTTAATTATTACATCATCGGTTATAACCTCAAATTGCAGGCTATGTACCAATATCTTGGTAAATGGGGGCACACAGACCAGCTTGAACGGGATAACGACGATTTGGGACTGGCACAGCATTATGCTCAATTGATGGTGCAGTTTTCGTTTTAATAATTTGTAACAGAAGAGAAAGGTCTAAAGGGTAATAAATTCAACATTTAAGATTCAATATTCAACATTACGCATTGAGGATGTTTTACAGATAATTTTGAATCTTGAACTTTGAATCTTGAATTAAATATGGTCTATAAACTAAGTATATTTTAATCTCAGAATGATCATGAGTAAAAAAAGAGAAAATAAAATAATCATCAATGCCGGTAAACTTTTACTGTTTCTCCTGCTTTTTAGTTTCTATTCCTGCGATAGCGGTGATATTTATCCGGAAGAAAAAAAGAAAGAAGAAATCAATATCAATGTTGACGCTACCTTTAAGTTTGCCAATCTTGACGCGTTTCCCCAAAATTATACCATCGTATTAGGATCATTTATCGGCACATCGCCCTATCCGTTGTCTTCTCAAACCATAACAAAACCTTCCGGTGATGGAACAATACATATTTCATTATCTAAATTACCTAAAGGTACCACTTATTTGGCCTTGGCGCTGATGGAAAAGGCAAACAATAAAAAACGGCATATTTTTTATAATTATCCTGTGAGTGGCATATCCGAAAATATTGTCATAAATGAAACCATCAACCTCGCTTCGTTTGCCCGGGTACAGGAGCAGGTTTTTACTGCACAATGTATCCAGTGCCATGGAGCGGGAGGAATGGCAGCAGGACTTAACCTCACCGAAGGACATGCTTATGGAATGTTGGTGGAAAGGCCGGCCCGTGAAGATAATTCACCTAAAAACAGGGTAACAAAATATAGCCTTCAAAACAGTTTCTTACTGGATGTGCTTACGGAAGTAGTGCCTACGGTTACTACGAACCATACCACACTGTCGACCCTTGATCCTGTTGACGACATCAACCTGTTAAAAGTCTGGATACAAAGTGGTGCCGGAGAATAAGTGCATGGCAAAATCAGTTTGCATTATTGCCGGGGTAACTTTAAGTTATCAAGATAATAGAAAAGGCTTTTATCTGATTTAAATACAATTCCAACATATAAAATAAAACGATATAATGATCACAAAAGAAAACAGCATCTCAGTCGATTCGAAAGGATTGATCTATAAAAAAATAACCCATGGCAATGTATCTGTAGAACTCAGTAAGTTTCCGGCACAAGGTTCATCCGAATATCATGCCATGCTTCAAATGCAGGTTTCTCAAGATGATGCAGCTACGCAATTTAAGAAAATAGATGAGGCGCTTCTTTCCCTTTTGCAATCGGATGATTTGCAAGGTGTCCGCCTTGTTTTTAAACGATATTTTGTAAGCGATGCTATTAATCAGGCTTCTTTGATAGTAAATGAAACCCTTGAACATGAAAACGCGGCTGTCTCTTTAGTTCAGCAACCCCCGTTGAATGGATCAAAAATAGCCCTTTGGGCATACTTGGTGGAAAATGGTGATGTACAATCCAATAATGAAGGCGCCACTTTGACTCATGTTCTCACCAAGCAGACCACTACTTTGCAACGTTCCCATTACAAACATCTTTATACCACACAACTGCATAGCCATGAGAAAAATGAACTCATGGAAACCTATACTATTTTTAATGATTACACTGCGGAGCTTGGCAAACATGGCTGTTCGCTTAAAGACAATTGCATCCGTACCTGGATTTTTGTATATGGAGTTGATGTACACTATACCCGTATGGTAAATGCCCGCAGAAGTTATTTCGACAAAGAAGGGCTTACCGATAAAACCCACTATATTGCCAGTACCGGCATCGAAGGTAAATATATGCATGCCGATTCTATTGTGCTGATGGATGCTTATGCTGTTGAAGGAATTAAACCCGAACAGGTTACTTATCTGAAAGGGCTTTCGCATCTGAATCCTACTATTGAATATGGCGTTACATTTGAGCGCGCCACAGCTGTTGATTATGGCGACCGCAGGCATATTTACGTATCCGGTACTGCAAGCATTGATAATAAAGGCGAAGTAGTGCATCCGCATGATATCAGGAAACAGATAGACCGTACGGTGGAAAATATCGAAGTGCTTTTGGCAGAAGCGGAATCCGGCATGGAAGATATAGCCCAGATGATCGTATACCTAAGAGATACGGCGGATTATCAGTTAGTATCTTCTTATATGGATCAAAATTACCCCTCTATTCCCAAGGTTATTGTATGGGCGCCTGTATGTCGTCCCGGCTGGCTGATAGAAATAGAATGCATGGCTATTAAGAAGATAGAAAATAAGATGTTTGAAAATTTTTAATATATATATGCCAGCGTCTCTCCCTGCCCTCTCTATGGAGAGGGCAGGGAGAGACGCTTTAAACTCTATGAAAACCCTATTCAACCTTAAAACCCTTCCGTTTTGGACATTGCTTGCGCTTGTTATTACATTGGCTACGGCTACTTTTGTGGAGAAATATCATGGAACGGAATATACTTATCAATATATATACGGCTCGTGGTGGTTTACCGCACTATGGGCGACATTGGTTGTGCTTACCCTGACCGGCATATATAAAAGCAAATCGTACCAAAACCTGCCGCTTTTCTTTTTCCACCTTTCGTTTGTCGTAATCCTGCTGGGCGCACTATGCACCAAATTAGGAGGAAAGCAGGGGTACGTGGTATTGAAGCAAGGAGAAGTTTGCACGCAAATGCAATCGGACGATGCAGAACCCATTATGTTTCCTTTCGAAATATCCCTCGATACCTTTTATGTCAGTTATTATCCCGGTACCAACGCTCCTGCCGATTATATTTCCGAAATCCACGTTTACGATAATACATCAGGAAAGGCTACTACTGCTCAGGTTTCCATGAATAATATATTTTCCTATAAAAACTTCCGGTTTTACCAATCATCTTTTGAACCCGGAGGCAAAACAAGTATCCTTAGCGTAAACCATGATGTATGGGGTATTCCCATTACTTATACCGGATATGCCCTGTTTGCCCTGTCGATGCTGTGGTTGCTCTTTTCGAAAAAAAATCAATTCCGGAACCTGTTGGCTAATCCATTACTGAAAAAGACAATGATCGTTATCCTTTGTTTATTGCCATCCATATCAATGGCAAATATTTTAACCAAAGATAGCCTCACGGTCAATACAACACAAGCTGCTCAATTCGGTAAACTTTGTATGTTGTATGATGGACGTATAACACCTGTTGCTACCTTTGCCCACGATTTTACTTTGAAACTTACCGGTAAAACAAAATTCAGCTACCTCAATTCAGAACAATTCCTGATGGGATTTCTGTTTTTCCCCGAAAAATGGCAACAGGTAGCACTATTTAAAATAGAAGACCCGTTACTCCAGAAAGAACTCAACGCTACGGTCCAAAAGGCTTCATTCTCCGATTTTTTTGATGAAGAAGGTAACTATAAACTCTCTAAATACTGGAACGAATTTAGCCATTCCGGCGCCAAAACAGTACGCATCAAAGAAGTAGAAAAACTCAACGAGAAAATACAGCTTATTAACATGTTGCACAACGGGACTTTGTTGCAAATGTTTCCGCTGGAAAAAAACGGGCAACTGCACTGGTATCATCCTGTCGAAAATTTTTCACCGGATGTTTTGTCCCAAAATATTACCTTTATCCGTGCCATATTAACTCAATACCATGCGGCAGTACATCAAAACGACGAGGCCCAGGCTGTAGACGTATTAAACCGGATAGATCAATTTCAACGGCAACATGCCGGAAAATATTTGCCAACAGATCAAAAACGAGCTATTGAGATCTTTTATCTGAAGCACAACTTTACCTCAATTCTGTTTATGCTCAATTTAACAATGGGCATTTTGGCTTTACTGTCGTTGTTCATTCTGTCGCCTTCCAAACGTAACGGCATAAGCAATATCCTTTATTTCATACTTGTTGCTTCCTTTTTGCTTCATTGCGTATCCATAGCTGTGCGCACATACATTGGCGGCAGGTTACCTTTTGGCAATGGTTTCGAAACCATGCTCCTTATTGCTTGGTGCAGTATGTTTATCGCCTTATTGTTTGGAAAGAAAATACCATTTATCCTTCCGTTCGGATTCCTTATATCTGGCTGTGCACTGCTTGTGGCTCATTTGGGAATGATGAACCCGAAGATCACACCTCTTGTGCCTGTTTTGTCATCGCCCTTATTGAGCATTCACGTATCTACCATCATGATATCTTATACACTATTGGCTTTTGTGGCCCTCAATAGTCTGGTATCTTTACTCCTGATTATATTTCTGCCATCGAAAAGTCCCCGGAGGTTATTTTTAGAAACCCGTTTGGAACAACATAAAATATATAGCCTCATATGCCTTTATCCCGCCCTGTTTTTCCTTGGCGTCGGTATTTTTATCGGTGCCGTTTGGGCCAATGTCTCGTGGGGACGCTATTGGGGTTGGGACCCCAAAGAAGTGTGGGCGCTCATCACCTTTTTGGTTTACAGTTTCATTTTTCATATACGGAATATCAAGTTCCTCTCTTCAAATTTCTCTTTTCATGTTTTTGGATTATTGTCTTTCTCTACCGTATTGATGACTTATTTCGGTGTGAATTATTTCCTCGGGGGTATGCACAGTTATGCCGGAGGAGATATGGGCGCCGGCCTTCATTATACGTTGACCGGAGTTTTGGCTGCTTTATTGATTGTAGGGATAGCATTTGCCAGAAAGCAAATAAGTAATAAGCTTTAAACTCTGTTGGGGTTGGAGACATTTTAAAAATATAGCATAATAAACCATTGTTTTTTTCCGTTCTAACAACTTAAGGGGCATAATTTTCTTAATGAAAACTTTATGTTTCATTAAATTTGATTATTGTAAAAACGTAGTTATGAAAAAAATAAAAGTGGGACTTTTTGGTTTTGGGCGTACCGGACAAATAGTAGCCAAAGAAATTTTTGAAGATGGTTCTTTTGATTTAAAATGGATTGTGCGAAAAACGAAACCAACTAAAATTCAGTATGCCAGTCGCTTATTTGGTTATGAATATAATGAAGCGCCTATTTTTGGTGAAAATGACCTGAATGCTGATTTCTTTAAAAATAATGCGGTAGATATTATTGTAGATTTCTCGAATCCTAACGGATATAAAAAATATAAAATAGCGGTAGAGCTTGGTATTCGTGTTATTTCTGCTATTTCGGCATATACAGAAAAAGATGTTTTGCAATTGAAAAAGTATGCAGAAAAAACAGCAGTGTTATATTCTCCCAACATTACGTTGGGGATTAATTTTTTACTAGTGGCTTCGCAGGTATTGCAAAAAATAGCACCACATGCCGATATTGAAATTGTGGAAGAGCATTTCCGTGAGAAAAAAGAAACATCGGGAACGGCTTTAAAAATAGCAGATGTGTTGGGCTTGGAAAAACAACATGTAAATTCTATACGGGTAGGAGGGATCGTAGGCAGGCATGAAATTATTTTTGGCCTGCAAAACCAAACCATCCGGCTTA
The DNA here is from genome assembly GCA_031555675.1 of Paludibacteraceae bacterium. Lineage (GTDB taxonomy): Bacteria > Bacteroidota > Bacteroidia > Bacteroidales > Paludibacteraceae > JAISJU01. Next base: position 6,861 of record JAVBUB010000189.1, read on the forward strand.
TTCACGAAAGTATTAATAAGGCGGCCTTTGGACAGGGAGCTATTTTTGCTGCTAAATGGCTTATCAATAAAGAAAAAGGATATTATATGATGGAAGAAATTATTACGGAAATGATTGAAAAAAACCTGCCGGTTTATTAAAAAAAAATTCTACTTATTTTTTACGTCATCCTATATTTTCTCAAATTTTACCAACCGGATTTTACTATTGATTTAATATAAGTTATGCAAAGAATGAATTTATGCGAATCAAGGGTTGAAAAGCACAACACCGGAGGTGTTCCCTTTTCATAACCCCCGGATAAATCCGGGGGTTATGAAAAGGGAAAGCCTTACAGGCTTTCAATCCCCAATATATTTATTAATTTTCAACACTTGATTCGCATAATTTATAAATTTTTATTAAGTAGTTTAAATTATTTATTGATATATTAATTACGAGTA
>JAVBUB010000232.1:0-12615 GCA_031555675.1 Paludibacteraceae bacterium
GCAGTCGAAATCCAAATCTTCGGAAAACCGGTCTATCCCTTTTACCAAACGCAGGTTTGTTCCGCCGATAAAAGCCATCTTTTGGATGTTTGGAGTAGAAGAAAGGTAATCCAGAATCATCAACTGCAAATACTCTTTCAGTATGTGCTTATCGAAACCCGAATTTCCACGGATTTGAGCCGGAAAATAATTTCTTATCTGTTCAATCTGTATCATAAATCGTAAGTCTTTAAAAGTAGTTTTATCCGATGGTTAAGTGCCTTGCTTTGAAACTTGGCACAATAATCCATCAGTAAATCCTTGTTTAAATCATCGTGCAGGTAATCCTCATCCAAACGTAGCTCCTCCAATTCCTGCTCGTTATCATAGAACGGATAAAGATACAGCAAATCAAGCAGTGCCTTTTCAGGTGTGGCAAACTGTATGGTACGGTTGTCTGCCATTGGCTTCAATTCGTACCCGAACATCAGGTTTTCCTTGACATTCTTATAAGAATATTCGCCGAAGTCGTTAGTAAATGATGCCGTTTTTAATGATGTTACACTGGTAATCTGTACTACCGCTTCGGGTATTATTCCGTAAAACGATAATGCCGTATGCAGGCTGATATAGGACGGACGGTAAATCCGGTTGGCAAAATAAAGGGAATAATCTGGCCTGCTCTTATACTCCGAGAAAGCAAAATAGCCCTTCCGTAACCGGATAAGATACCCTTTCTTCGCCCAACGGGTAAGGTTGTTCCTGTCAAAATCCGGCTGCCATGCATATACCTGATAGATATTGAAGCATGCCAAATCGAACATTTTAGTCTTAAATTCCAGAAAGGTCATTTCTCTATTTTATTTCTATTATGCTGCAAATATAGTGCATTTTGGAAACAAAACAAAATATTAGGGATGAGACAGAGATATTCTTGTCCTGCGAACGAGACAAAAATAGGTTGATTTGTTTTGTCGATCGATAAAACAGAAAGGGCTTTGCTTAAGAAGTGACATATTTTGAAGAATGTCATTTTAGGGCAAACTATTAATGTGGTTAAAGGACAAATAGTTAAAAAAACACTATCTTTGCACTTTATAACAGTTTGATTTAGAGTAAAAACATTATGATAAAAGCATTATCAGAGAAAATATCATCTTACAACTTGTTCAACAACTTATTACCAGGCATTCTATTTGTGTTTATAGTAACAGAACTTACAAGCTTTAATTTAATATTAGAAAACAATTTCATAGGAGCTTTCTTTTACTATTTTGTCGGAATGATAATTAGTCGTTTAAGTTCTTTAATTATTGAACCTTTTTTGAAATGGGTAAAGTTTGTGAAGTATGCCGAATACAAGGACTATCTTATTGCTTGCGAAAGGGATAATAAGATAGATTTATTATCCGAGGGGAATAATGTGTATCGAACATTTATTGCTTTGTTCGTTGCCGTTTCATTGACTTTCGCTTATGATAAAATTGCTATTCGGTTTTCTATCCCTATAGAAACCACCTCTATTGGGGTTATTATAGGATTATTAATCTTATTCTTGTTTTCATATAGGAAACAAACAGCCTTTATTAGAAAGAGGGTAGAAAAACAAATACATAAATAATTGAAATATGGTTGAAATAATTATTTGGGACGTACAACATGGAAGTGCGGCATATGTCAAATCCCCCAATGGCAGACATATTATTGTAGATACTGGTTTGGGTTCATACGAAAATAGTGATAAAACTTTTAGCCCACTTTACCATTTATGGAAAACCTATAATGTAAAGCAGATAGATTATGCTATACTGACACATCCGCACAAAGACCATATTGAAGATATCAATAACTTGATTGGACTAAGCCCAAAAGTGCTTAGGAGACCTAAGCATTTAACAAGAAATGATATTATTACAACCCAAACAGCTAAAACGGATATTCCGTTGTATGAAAAATATATTGAATTTAGCAACAAATACACAAGCAGTGTTTCAGGGACAACGAATGACCCAACAAATTCCGAAAATTTTGGAGGACTAAAAATTCAAACTTTCTCTACACCGAATTGTGCCACATGCAATTTAAACAATCAAAGCATTATTTCAGTGTTCTCATTTGCCAACTCAAAAATAGTAATTGCAGGTGACAATGAAAGCCCTTCATATAATGAATTGCTTAAAGATGTTAATTTCAAAAATGCCATAAAAGATGCTGATATTTTAGTCGCATCTCATCACGGAAGGGCATCCGGATATCATGATGAATTTGTCAAACTTGTAAAACCTAAACTTACTATTATATCTGATAGTAGTAAAAAGGATACAAGCGTTGTTGCCGATTATGGTACTATTAGCAGTGGATGGACTGTCTTTAGCAGAAAAGATGGTTCTTCTATAAAGAGAAATACTTTATCCACATATAATGATGGACATATAGTCATTAAAATGGGGTACACCTCGGAGAATAAGCCATTTCTAAATATCAAAAAGAAATAGTAAAACCACAGTTATTATCTCCCAAAATCCCCATTATCGTAGGATAGCCTTGTCGTAGTAGTTTGTCCGCCAGATAAGCAAATAATTTTTTATCAAGTTCACTTGGATTTGTAGAGCATCCTTGGGGATGAGAATGCCATTCACCTAAGTATTGTATTTGATTATCTGTTATTGTTCGATATTTATTATATTCTTCAAGGACTCCTTCTATTCCACGTTCGAAAGAGGATGTGGTTTCATCACTGTCCTCTGGTGCTGGAATGGTATCATATATATAAATGATTTTTCGTTCCATATCAATAGAGCCGAGTAACACACCTCCTGTTTCTTTAGGAAGTTTTTGTGTTCTTAAAGAACGCATCTCATCTAATAATTGATTATTCAAATATATTTTCCATTCATTAGAATAGACCTTTTCCCATTTTGTTGGTGCTGTTGTATACTGTTGAATCGTACAGTCACTATCATTAATTCTCCAAACCGCAATCGAGGCATCACGATGTTCTACAATTTTTCTAATTGATTTTGCACAGATTGAAGAAAGCATTGAAATGTCCGTTTGATTTATCCGACTGCTTATTTCTCTACAACTGTTTCTATTTAGCCGAATCTTAAAATCATCATTAAAAATCAAATGGTCATGCAAATTCTCATTTTTGTATAAAAAGCGATAATATTCCATTTCAAGAAAGTCCAGCCTATGCCTTCGCTTTTCATCTTCTGCCAATATTACTAAATCTTTTCCTGTCGGATTTAGAAAAGCAGAAATTCTTCGTGTGCTTATCTTATCAGCATAGTCCCTCGCAAGCAAACGGCCTACTGCAATAGAGGTTGAAATATCTATTATAGCCTTAGATTCCTTCAAAAAAGAAATCACATTCTCATCGTTATGCACTTTAATAAAATCAGACTTAATGGGTGTGCAAAACTCCTCGCCAACTAAGAAATTCAACTGTTCGGCTAACTTTTCGACTTTACTAAAGCCTATAGAGTCTCTACCAAGTGCGTGTCTCGCTAAATTATGAGGAAGAAGCAAATCATGGTCTATTATATTCCATTCACCATATCCCGTTCGAGCATATAGTGAAAGAACCTGAGAGCCCAATGCTCCAACCCCTATCAGAGTAAATTTATCCTTATTAGGAATTTCATTATTGTAAATTGCCGCAGTTAGTCTATTAAAATCAATCATTGTTGTATAGGCCTCAATTCCTATTTTTTCAATAATTTCTTTGGTAAAATGTTTGCCTAACAATGGAACTATACTCTTTTTATCAAGGGTTTCTTCCCATACATTACTTTCCATAGCAATTTCCCGAACCGTTTTCTTTGTTACGAAAAATAATTCTTCCGTTCTTTCAGGTTCAATATCTTTAGAGTATCGTTTAACAGGTATACCACAACAAATTGCGACTTTCTTTTGAAGTAATTCTTTTTCTTCTAAAAAGAACTGGGCAAGATTATTAAAGCAATTTGATAATGCTGTAGACAGGTCGATTCCTTTAATGAAAATAAAATCTGCTAAATCTTTTATCACTTGCGGTTCCCGCCTTATGAATCCACTAACTTGTTCATCTGCATGAAATCCAAAACAGAAATAAGCGCTATCAGCATTTTTTTCTTTTTGTATGCGAAATAAGTTAGAATTGGGAGCAACGGGAGTAATGTAGAAATTATTAATGTCAATATTATCCTTATTACTTGGCACAATTATTCCACCCTTAGATACGAAAAATGGTTCCAATGGTTGGTCAATTGCATGTAATTTATCTTGGGATGTCAGTGTCAGCCATTGTCGAATGATTTCAATAAATTCGAAGGGGTTAAATCTATGTTTTACTTCTTGAAATAATTGCTCTGTTACACATAAACACACAGGATAGTCCTCTATGCGTAAATTCGTATGCGGCAATCCTAACTGAAAATTATTACGCAAAGCATATACTTCGGGAAAAGAATCATCCTCCGGATGACATATTATTGCAATATCTTCCTGCTCTTCTATGCCATTAAGAGGGTTTTGATATATTTCGATATCCAAAGTTATAAGAATAACCTCTGCACCGTCAACACGCTTTATAAATGCAGGATTAAGGATATAAGCCGGATTATTCAAAGCAGCAAGGGCTATTGACTTAGCCCTTGCAATACTTAATTCGTTGACACCAACTATACTTCCTTGTATTTCTTTGTATGAATACTTCATTTTAATTTCGACCTGCTCTTGGAGTTGGGCTGCCCATAAGACCTACAGATGCAGAAGAAACTGCTTTTTCTAATATAAACCCATTGTCATCTATCGTGTAAACCAATGGCTCCGGTGCTTTCTCATCTTTGTTTATGGCCGTATTTTTAAATTTCAAATCTCCAACTTTCCTTATGTATTCTTCTTTTGCAGAATGATGAGGAGGATTCGGTTTCTTGTTTTCTATTTTCTTCGAAGAAGCAATAACATTGGCTCCTGTATTTTTACAATCTAAAAATTCTAAAGAATAATCTTTAGGTTCAATGTTATTTTCATATGGTCTATCGTTAAAAAAAGACCAAGAACAGTGGTGAGGGGCTAAAAATAAGTCCCATTCCAGTTTATCTTCATTATTGTTCTTTTTTGATTTTTCAAGAATCTGTTCAAATACATAATGGTCTGCATCACCTGCAATTATAATTCTGGATTTTATATCTCCGTTTTTCTGTGTGCGCAATTGCATTTGAACAACAATACTTGCAGCATTTTCGTCTTCGTCGGCTTTACTTCTTATAAGGTCACTCTTGAAAGGGGCATGAATGAACATAGATAGGTAATCATTTGTTTTTCCATTAAATGTACTAACTGTGTTTCCCGGAACATAATGTAACCCATCGACAGTTGTATCGTCCTCGTTATAACCTATAATATGCAGCCGATTTCCATATTTTGAGCTTTCTGCTGAATTATCTTCAAATAATTTCTTTCGACGTTTTGCCTCACGTCGTATAGCTCCACCATCACAACATAAATCGTTTGAAAACACTCTTTGTGTTACCCATAATTCGCCTATAATAATTTCCTCATTTTTACGATTCGCATCTGTATAATCATCAGGGGAGCCGCAATAGAAATTTTTCTCAAAACCAAGACAGTGGTCATTATGAGGGTGGCTATTGATAAATAAGTCTACATAAGGATTGTTCTTAGAATCTTTATTGAGTTCCTTTATTAAATCCTTTTTCACATCATAGGTGGTTACTCCATCAGCGTTTTCTTCACAATCTTTTATTTGACAATCAACGATAACGGTAGTCTTATCGTCCAATTTCAGTAATACGTTATCCCCATTGTCAACAGGATAAAATTTAATTTTGTGTGATATGCCCATAATAATTGTTATTTTTGAGTAATTTACTCAACAAGTGTGCCACTACTCGACAAATGACAAATTGTCATATTTCATAAGTTTATATGCCAAATACTTCTGTATTAAGCAAGAAAGATAAGTTTGTTTGCCGATTTTTTTTAAAATAGACTTTAAGAGTTCGCCAAACTGACAAAAGTTATTCTTGGACAATCGGTTATTCTCGCGCGGCTTCCGCCCTTCAAAACGGGCAGGGAAGCCATGAGCGGGAAATAACCGAAGTTGGACGGGAAATAACTTTGGGCACAATATAAATCTAATCTTATCAGCTTAATCTTGGTCTTCGTCTCTTCTTTTTCTTAGGTTTCAGCGGTTGTTGCTCATCCATCGGATTAACATCCGTAGCCGATGGAAGTATCGAAAACAAAGAAGATAGCGCATCTCCATCGCTTGATTGACCTATTGAATTATTGGTTGATTGATTTACTGTTGTACTGATTTGCTGTTGTATTGAAGTATCTGAAAACGTTTTTAGATTTTTATTTGTTTGCGCTTTTACATTTTCATCTGTTTGTATATCTACAATCTTTTTCTTTTCGCCAGCAAAAGATATTTCGGGGGCTTTCAGTTCCCGTTCCTGCATCCGTAGTTTATCCGTAACAGTACCGTTTTTCATGGTGTTGAAGTACTCGAACGTTTCGGATAGCTGCCGATTGTAGCTGAACAGCCTGTCAAAGCCCTTTTCTACATTCTCAAACAGGGCGGTGCGGTCGAACCCTCCCGTAATAACGCCTTTCTTTGTGTTGCGGTGGTTTGTTAGTGGGCTTATCTTGATTTTGTTTGATTGGTCTTTACGGCTTACAATCAAATGGCAGTGCATGTTCAGAAGGTAGTCGGAACGGTCTCGGTTGAAATGGATTTTGCCGTAAAACTTAATATCCTCTGCCGACAATCCTTTGTTGAAATTCTTGGCGTATTCAGGAATGAACACTTCACGGATATACCGCTTCATGGCTTCGGCTTGTTCCTGTTCCGTGTTTCCCATCGCTTGCAGTTCCTTTTCAGATGGGCTAACGTGGACGGCGTAAAACTTGGCATCCGTTTTTAAAAGTTGCCCAATGTTCCCATCAATGTCTTTTACAACTTGGGATTTATATAAATCGTTATGATTCAAATTAAAAAATCCTTCGGTATAGATTCCCTGCTCCATCCGTTCCATATCCTCGTGCTCTAAATAATTTGCCAACTGTCGGCTGCTGCCTGCGTTATTATACACTCCGTTGGATGGTGGCGGGAAATCTATGTTCATATTTGCTATTCGTTTACGAGGGTCATTATCTCCGCTCTCAGGCTCTCTTTCCGTTTACCATCCATTACTCCGCAACTTGCTAACTCTGCATAAAGGTTAATCAATTTCAGAAGTTTTGCATTATCTCTTTTCTGCACTTGGGATAGCGTACCGATTTGTTTACCCTGACCGTTTATCACGTCGGCATGTTCACCGAACTTGTCGCTGATTCTTTGCAGAACGGCATTGTATTTTTCTTGGTTCTTTTCCAGTTGGGAAAGAACAAGCGTTTCTAAAGCCTTTACTATTCCATCGAAGCGGACGGCGATTGAATTGGTCGCCCGTATCATCGGATTAAGTTCCTTTTCCTCGTAGTTTCGGATGAAGCGTATAATATCATCCTGCCGTTTGTTGATTTTGGAAAGTTCGGCTTTGACTGATTCGGGAGCTTCGGCGGGATTGATATTCGCCTTGTCGATATACCGGAAAGCCAGTTTCACTACTTCCGCTTTTTTCAGCGAATAGCGTTTGCATATCTTTTCTACTAACCCGCCCGTTTCCTTGTCTATGGAAACGGTGGTGAATATGGTTTTTCTGTTGTTATTTTGCATGAGTAATTACAATTTTATAGAAATTCATTCTATTAATTGCCTGATAATAAGCAATAAGCTAAAATTGATTATTACAGGTGTCATTAAAGCGGTTTAAGTTAAACCGCTAAAGCCGAAGGCTTTGCCCCGCAGGGCAAGAGGGAAGAACAGGACTTGTCCAGTTCCCTCTTGCTTAATTTAGCGAAACAAACAGAGCCATGAGGCGAAGTTGATTCTGCTAAATGCGGAGCCCTTGTACAAGGCGATTAAGAGAAACCGCCTTCGTTAATCCGCTTCGGATTGCTCTTTCGGTGGATTATCCTTTTCAAACTTCTGGATAGTCCGATAATCGCAATGTTCATTCACAAAAGAACGAACATCGTCCGCCCGGTAGTAGATTTTCTGTCCGTATCGCAGGAAGGGTAAAACGCCGTTGCTCCGGTGGCGTTGAAGGGTGCGTTTGCTGCATCTAAGCATAAAACACAAGTCCTGATTATCTAACAGTTTTTCGTCTTTGTCGAAAACTTCGTTGGTATTGACAAGTGATTTCAGGTCTTTGCCTATATCATTCAGTTTTTTGGATAGCCGTTCCATCCATTTTTCAAAATCATCGTTATTGATGTACATTTTGCTTTGTTTTTGAGATTAATACTAATTTTCTCAATGCATTGATAGCGCAAAGCTCGGCAGAACGGGGAAAATAAAATCGGGGAGTAGATAGTCTACTCCCCGATAATTAATTTACAATACACTGATTTACAGTGATTAAAAAATGTAATTTTTACCAATAGCCTTCTTCTTTGGCTTTCTGGTTGATAGCAGTACCCATGCGGTCTAAGAATCCGGTTCGTTTATCAGACCTGCGTTTGATTACTTCGCCCCGCTTTTTGTACTGGTCTGCGAATTTGAAATTGAACAGATGTTCAAATCCATTTACCAACAGGCTAAAAGGAACATCCCTACCATCAGCCCCAGTAATACAATGCAGATAGAGAAACCCGCAAATATTTTCCATAACATCCGTATAATTGATAACGTCCGGATTCAGGAATAAAGGAGATTTCCATCCTGTTTCTATCTTGATAAAATATTTCGGATGTTCCATTTGCCGATAAATCAAATCCAGTTCTTTATTTGTCAGTGACAGCACTTTGTCCGAATACACTATCTTTAATATATCCTTTTTCGCTCCATACGAAAGTTCCAAAGACTTTATCGTTTCAAACTCTACCTGCGTCATATTAAGCAGGCGTACACGTTTTATATTGTCTGTTTCCGTATCCAGATACAAGATTAACCTTTCGAAAAACTCTTTATAGGCTTCCTTTAATTCTAAATCCGAATCACTCTTGTATAGAGGGTCAGACATTATCGTATATAGTTTGGTGTTAAGAATATCCCACATAACTAAACATTTACCGGAGCTATAAATTCTTATCCTGCCATTTGTTTCTTTTAAGATACCACAGGGATAATACAAGCAGTACAATAACATATAACTGTTCGGCAGTCCAGTACATCGCAAGCGGAATGTTCTGAAAGCGGGATAATATAAACAGATAAGTCAAATAAACGGTTATGTTTATCATTTGAAATGTAAAGGCCATTTTGGTGTTGCCCGTTCCTATTACCGTATTGCAATAGGTATACGCAGGTACGGAAATAATAAATGTCGATAGCATTACACAAAACGGATAAAAAGCAGTGTGAATAACAGCCACTTCATTGGTAAACAAGCGTAGTAGAACGCCTGAAAAGGCAAAAGCTAACAGCATGAGCGGAATTCCCATTGCATAATTCAGCATAATAATACGGTGGCAAATCGGCATCACTTTTTCTGTTTTCTTTGCTCCGATAAGGTTGCTTACCAGCGAAATCGTAGTTGTTGCAAATGAGTTGACTATTACGAAAAAGAGCATTGAAATACTCCTCACCACATTTGCAGCGGCAAGTTCGCATTCGCCTAAATGTTCAATCGCAACAAAAAACAGAAACCAGGGAGCGATACAAAAGAATGACCGCACCATTGTCCAAACGGAAATGTTCAGCAGATGAAGAGACAATCTTAAGTCAAATACAGCACGCAAACCATACCGTTTTTTATCCACATGTCGCCACATATAGGCAATCATAAACAACAATCCGACAAGTCCGGCAAGGGATGAACCGATAGCAGCTCCACTAATACCTAACTTAGGGAATCCTGCTTTGCCAAAAATCAGCATGTAGTTGAACAGGATATTGCATACCACCATAACAACCGAGTTAGCGGTAAGAATCTTAGTCTTGGTTGTTCCCGTGAAAAAAGCACGAATTGCCAACAACGGAAAAGCAAACAGGTAACTATAGTCTCGCCATTCTATATATTGCAAGGTTGCCTGATATACATTATCCGACGAAATAGCCATCCGAAGCAATAGAGGAGAGAACAATTTAGATAATGCGAAAACGACAATAGCAAAAGCGGACAGAAAGAATAATCCTTGAAAGAAGACCTTGCCGACATCCTCGTGCCTCCCTTCTCCGTTCCGTCGTGCAATTATGACTTGTGCTCCGAGGCTGAACCCGAAACCGAGCATATAAATAGCAGTGTAATACATTGCAGCGAGTGCAGATGCTCCTAAATCTATTTGGTTGACGTGACCCAAAAAAATGGAATCGGTTAAATTAATCAACTGTTCCATGAGCAGGCTCACCATAATGGGCAGGTTGATGAGCCAAATTTGTTTGTATGTATAATTCATTTTGTTTTATGAAATGGCATGTCTGCACAGCACTTTTAGATAAGCACTGCAAACAATCAATAATAAATTTGCTGGTTAAACTCTGTAACAAGAACGGGCATAACAATTCAATGCCAGAGAGAAATTCCCCGACATGCCCGAAGCAGGATAGCTATATACAGAGTTGCCACTTCATAAATTGGACAATGAGTTTATTTACGGGTGCAAAGATATGGGTTTTGTGATAGAATTCAAAGAAAATCAGCAAAGTTCAAGCCAATTCCTCTCAACCTGCTGCCACTGCCGGACAATTTCTAAATCTGGCTTGTTTAACCACTATATTTGTTGGCAAAACGACAAAATACCGTCAATAATATGGATTTAATAGCAATAGAACGTGAATCTTTCGACGCTTTCAGAAAGAAGCTCCGGCAAATTATTTCACTGGTTCCGAAGCAACCTTCTTCCAACCTCCAACCCATAGAACAAGAATGGATAGAAGGGAAAGAACTTGCCACTTCCCTGAATATTTCTCTTCGCCGCCTCCAATACCTTCGGGAAAGCGGCAAACTCTCCTTTTCTACGCTCGGAAAGAAAACCTATTACCGGATTTTCGAAGTAAAATCCTTGTTGGAACAAAGTAGCATCAACAATAAATAATAATCCGATGGAACTATATACCAATGACGATAACAGGGAACTTTTGCAAGCTTTAAACGATGTGTTGCCCCATATCGAACAAGCGTTGAAAAACAACAAACCGCTTTTTGATAGTGAACGCTACCTGACAAGTGAAGAACTTTGTTCTATCCTGAAACTAAGTCGGCGCACGTTACAGGACTACCGCAACAACGGAATTTTACCATTTATTCAGTTGCCCGGAAAAGTCCTGTTTCGTGAATCCGACATCAAAAAGATTTTGGAAGAACGCTTCCGGCCTGCATACAACAACAGTCTATGACATGCTTTCCCGTACGTTCTGCATATCCCTCAAAATACTTTGGTCTAACACCTTTGCATACCGTTGTGTCATTCTTGTACTGGTATGCCCCAGCATTTTCGCTACATTCTCCAATGAAACATTATTAGCCAGCGTGACCACGGTCGAGAACGTGTATCTACCTGTGTGAGTGGTCAGTTTCTTCTTGATTCCGCACACATCAGCCAGTTCTTTGAGGTAACTATTCATCTTTTGATTCGATAAAACAGGCAATAATTTTCCGCTCTTCTTGCAAAGCGGATGTTCTTTGTACTTCTCCAAAATCTGAATAGGGATATCCAACAGCGGAACATTACACATAACATTGGTTTTCTGCCTTGCCTTGCGAATCCACAAATTTCCCTGATTATCTTCTACGATGTGTTCGGCTTTTAGTTCCGACAGGTCGATGAATGCCAAGCCACTATAACATTGGAAGAGGAAAGCATCACGCACTAATTCCATACGTGGAATTTCAAACGTCTTTTTCCAAAGTACATTCAATTCTTCTTTTGTCAAAAAGTCCTTGTGAACTTCCGGCTCATGAAAGCGGATATTGGAAAACGGATTCTTACTCATCCAATCGTTGGCAATCGCCAAATTGGTTATCTTCTTAACGGCTTTCATGTAACGGATAAGCGTGTTCTCCTGTAAGTCCTTCTCCGTTTTCAGAAAATGGATGTAATCTTGAATGATGGCATGAGTAAGCTCTTTCAACGGAATATCTTTCATGTGATATTTCTTCAAAGCCATTTCACGGAAATACTTCAAACAGGTATCGAAGCGGGAAACGGTTACTTTGGCATAATCCTTCCCGATAAGTTCCCTGCACTTGTCGTTATGCTCCTGAAAAACCTCAAAGAAAAGTTTATGCTCATTGTCTAAGCCTAAGAATTTTCATACGGATTGATAAGTTTATCCTCCTGCTCCATCGTCCGGTGAATATCGAACAAACGAAGTTTCACCGATTCCAGATAACGGTTAATTTCCAACGATGCGGCATCCTTCCCCGTACACCGTTCTTTCTTCTGATTCCATTGGGTGGGCTTTACAGTACGTTTTAACTGAATTTCGGCCAACTGCCCCTGAATGGAGATTCTTAACATGATGGGTGTTTCACCCGATTTCACTGTTCGTGTTTTCCTGATAAAGAAAAGCACATTAAATGTCTGTCTCATACTCTAAAAAATAATGGGTTAAAGATACTTCAACCGCGTAAAATGAAGAGC
>JAVBUB010000186.1:0-7662 GCA_031555675.1 Paludibacteraceae bacterium
TTTTATGCACGGGCTATCCTGTCGCCTTTTTCAGTAATAAATCACTGAATACCCTGGAAAATATAAAAGGCAATAGGTGGCGGACGGCGAGTTTTTGGCACCGGAGCTTTCTGAAAAATGCAGGAGCTATTCCCGTTACTATGCCTTGGGGCGATGGAGTTAGTAAAGCTTTGGAGGATGGTACGCTCGACGGGCTTATGGTGAATATGGACAGCGGATATGAAATAAAAGCGCAGAAAGTGGCGCCGAATATACTTTTATCCAAAGACTTGTGGTTAGGACATCTATATCTTTTGGTGATGAACAAAGATACTTGGAACGGACTTGCCAATGAAGACCGGCAGGCCATCCGAAGAGCAGCTGAAACAGCCTACAAAACCTTAGGCACTGTGATGAACAACAGTTTTGACAGCCAACTAGAAGACTTGGAAAAAGACGGCGCGAAAGTCAGGGTACTGGATTCGGAAGAAGTGGAGCAATGGAAAACCGCTACTGGATATACACAATTACAATCTGTTTGGGTGAAGGATCAGGAAAAAAAAGGAGTGGAAAGTGCCTCCACAGTGATGAAAAAGGTTAGGGATATTATAACTGATTTTATGAAATAACTAAATTATAACTGATTTTATCAAAAAGTAGCAATGCTAATGTGAAGGTTTCTAAATTATAAACGTAAATTTGTGACCTGACTCTTTGTTATGTTGCAAAAAAAGAAAACCATATTAGATCGCATCAAACAACATAAGGCTCTGCCTATTATGTTGCGCTTGCCACATAATGCACCTTTCAGCGAAGAAATCGTGAAAGGATTGAATGAACCCATACGACAGGGTTTCTACTCTTTGATAGTTATTGTTAAAGGCGAGTCAAAGCATATGGTCGACTTTAAAGACTATACTATAACAGATGGCCAGTTGCTGTTTGCAACGCCCTGGCAAATCCACGCGATGGAAAAAGCTCCCGGGACGGAATCCTATGGCACTAGTTTCGGGGAAGAAATAATGAACTACTTTCCCTCGTCTTTTCCTTTTTTTACCGATCCTTTCGAGAATCAAATCATTGAATTATCCCAACCAGTTTTACAACGGTTAATTTCCGTTTTTCATTCTTTAGACGGCATATTGCAGAACGAAAAATCAAGACCTGAATTAATTCTAGCCTATCTTAGTGCGCTGCTAACCGAGTGTAACGCGGCCTATTTTAAAGACGAAGATATCATACACGAGTCCAAAAGAGACCTGTCCGATTTTATTCTGTTCAAAAATTATATGGAAGATCACTTTTCCGAACATCCTTCGGTAGAAAAAATGGCAGAAGCATTGGGTATGAATACCAACGCGCTATATCACTTGGTAAAAACAAAATGTGGCATTTCTCCTAAAACCTACCTTACAGAACGGTTGGTTCTTGAAGCCAAACGAAAATTATATACTGAAAATATTTCTATAAAAGAATTGGCATATAGTCTGAATTATAATGATCCGGAATATTTTTCCCGCCTGTTCAGAAAACACACGGGTAAAAGTATTGTAGAATATCGTGCCTATATTCAAACGCTTTCCGAAGCTGATTGAAAAAAGTCTACAGAAGCTAATTTATATATCTAATGAAAAATAATAAAAAGAGAAAATACATCATGTACGTAACACTATCGGTAATTATTGCTATTTCTGTTATAGCAATCATATTCTTAAATCAACCCAGTTTCGGTCGTTTACCACGTGGCGAACGGTTGGAGCGGATACAAAAATCGCCAAACTACCACGATGGTAAATTCAATAATATTTCGCCTACCCAACAAATTACATCAAATAAATCGATAGTTAGCACTGCGTTCGATTTCTTATTTGGCAAGATAGACGGATTGCGCCCTGCTAAAGATTTACCAGTGGTTAAAACCGATTTAAAACAATTGAGTCGCGATGAAGATCTTATGCTTTGGTTGGGACACTCGTCTCTTTTTATCCGGACAAACGGCAAGCGTTTTCTGCTCGATCCTACGTTGGTTAGCGCTTCGCCCGTATCATTTGTCAACAAACCTTTTAAAGGAACTGATATTTATACGCCCGATGATATGCCGGATATTGATTACCTCATTATCTCACATGACCATTGGGATCACTTGGATTACAAAACCATAAAAAGTTTACAAAACAGAATAGGTAAAGTTATTTGTCCGCTCGGTGTTGGCGAACATTTCGAGTACTGGGGATTTGGCAAAGATCAGATTATTGAACTCGATTGGAATGAAAAGGAACTTCTCGAAGACGGGTTTATGGTTTATTGCTTACCCGCCCGGCATTTTTCCGGCCGTGGCATATCGGCCAATAAAACCTTATGGGCTTCGTATTTGTTACAAACTCCGTCACGCAATATTTACCTGAGTGGAGATAGCGGTTACGATACGCATTTTTCTGAAATCGGCAAACAATTTGAAATAGACTTGGCCGTGTTGGAAAACGGACAGTACAGCAAAGACTGGAAATATATCCACATGCTACCCGAATGTTTACCTAAAGCCGCGAAAGACCTGAACGCGAAAACCATAATGACGGTGCATCATTCAAAATATGCGTTGGGTATGCATAAATGGAGCGAACCCTTGGAAACTATCTCGAAGGCTGCAGAACAGAATTCGTTGAAGTTGATTACCCCGATGATCGGAGAACCTGTGTTTCTGAATGATACTACGCAAATATTTGGAAAATGGTGGAAAAAGTAAGTCGCATCTGATCCAATAAGAGGTTACCACGCTTGCTCTGCTACAAGATAGTATTGTTGTTATTGGCAAATAAGATGCCAGATAACGCCAAATTTGTCTTCTACGGTTCCAAACAACGGGCTATAAAATGTGGGGGCAAGTTCCATATACACTTTCCCTCCAACTTTCAGTTTATCAAAGGCTTTTTGTACTTCTTCCTTTGAAGAAAGCGGAACAGCAAGCGTTACCAGATCTCCGGACTCAGTCTTTTCTGTGGAATCGCCAATCCATACCTGCGTTCCGTTAATGACCATTTCCGCATGTAAAACATAATGATCTGTATTTGCCGGAAAATGAGATTTCATATCAGCAGGCATATCCTTATACAACATTACTTTTTTGTCTTTTATGTCGAATACTGTTTCATAGAAAGCAATGGCTTCTCCTGCCTTTCCTGCAAAATTGATAAATGGAATAATCATAATCTAAAAATATTATAGTTAAACTGATTTTTATTCAAATATAGAGATGATTTATTTAATCGGTAATATGGTGGAAATAAAAAATGTTAATACATGAAAATTCTTTTATGAATCAAAGGAAATTGACTTATATTTATAGTTTATCTATTCTGAAATAATAATAAAGTTATCAATTTTATAAAAAAATAATGAATATAGAAGAATTGCGTGAGTATTGCCTTTCGCAGAAAGGAGCAACGGAATATATGCCATTTAAAGATGAATATCTTATTTTCAGAATATTTGGCAAATGGTTTGCTGTAATTCCTTTATATGATTTAGAATTAAAAGTATCCGTAAAATGCGACCCTACCGAAGCTATTGAGTTGCGTGGACGATACAATTGTGTGGAAGCAGCCTGGCATTTCAATAAAAAATTTTGGAATAGCATTACACTTAATCAGGATATGGACGATGAAACAGTAAAACATTGGATACGCCATTCGGTAGAAGAAGTAATTAAAAAACTACCTAAAAAAATACAACAGGAATATTTGGAAAGTAAATAAAACTCTTTTTGAATATGCAAACAATATTAGGAATGAATGTAATTATTCCGAAAATTCTAATGAGAATAGCTTTTGGCAAAAACCTTGGTGGAAAAAATAAAACTTTTGTTTGATTCTATATATTTAAAAATTAGAAACTTGTAAATAAAACAAAAATATTTCCCCTAAAATGCTTGCAAGTATTGGATTCTTTTGTAATTTTGCATCGCTAAAGAAAAATAGACACAGCATAGACAAGAGAGTCTTATATGCATGAAAGTTAGAAATGTAACTTAAATGTAACGATTCAAAATTATACGAAATGTAAGTAAGTGAAGGTAAGTATTTTGATGTATAAAAGTTCGAACCCCAGCTGAATCACTTTCTAAGTCAATTAATTTTTAGGAGAGCTAGTAGCTCAGCAGGTAGAGCACATCCCTTTTAAGGATGGGGTCCTGGGTTCGAGCCCCAGCTGGCTCACAAAAAAGCTTATGATCTTTAAGATTATAAGCTTTTTTTTTATTTTCAATGTTACTGGTAATCATGCTAATATGGGGTCAAGTAGAAAATCCGGTTGGAAAACATAAAAGATTTTACATCAGCAATATAACCAACCTGTTCGAAATATTCAAAAAAACTAGCAAGTAATAACAATCCGTAACCATTTTTTACTACATTACCTTTTTACAAAAAACTATTCTTACTTCTCAAAGCTTTGTGGTAATCCATAATCCATTTTTCATTTTAATTATAAGTTTTTCTCCCGATAATATTGTGCCGTTTACAAAAAAATAATGTAATTTGCACGGATAAAAACACAGCTATGATACCCTTTCTTTATAATGTCGCCAACACTTATTACCAAAATCATTCAACCGATATTTCGAAATATACTTTTGTATTTCCCAACCGGCGTTCCGGATTGTTTTTTCAGAAATATCTGGGCGACATCATAGAAAAACCCATTTTCTCTCCCAACATACTCACGATAAACGACCTGTTTATGAGCCAGACCACCTGGCAGTCCGCAGATAAACTGGCTCTATTATTCCATATTTATCAGATATATATAAAATTAAGTAAAAGCGACGAATCTTTTGATGTTTTTGCCTATTGGGGAGAAATGCTTCTGGGCGATTTCGATGATGTGGATAAATACCTGGTTGATGCCAAACAGCTTTTTACAAATGTCAAAGAAATAAAAGAAATAGATAATTTGTTTGAATACCTCAATGAAGAACAATTAAAAGCCATCCGCACCTTTTGGGCCAACTTTATCCCTACCGGGAATGGTAAAAAGCAGCAAGAGTTTATTTCCACGTGGGAAATTTTGTATCCTATTTATGAACAATTTCGCAACGAATTAAAAGCTGAAGGCCTGGCCTACGAAGGAATGATTTTTCGTGATGTGGCAGAACGCATGAAAAGATCGGAAGAATTATTCGAAAACACAGAAAAAATTATTTTCGTAGGATTTAACGCTCTTACCCCTTGCGAAAAAGAGTTATTCAAATACTTGAGAAAAAAAGGGAAAGCCGATTTTTATTGGGATTATTTTTCCGATAAAACAACCGAAAAAGATAATCTCGCTTCACTTTTTTACCACGAAAATGTAATGGCATTTCCATCTGCATATGACATTGACAGTAGTAGAGACGTTGCGCAAAACGTCTCCACAGAAAAAAATATCAATCTCATTGGTATTCCTTCGTCGGTAGGACAAACCAAAGAAGCTTTTCAGATATTAAAAGACATGCAATTAACTGAAGAGGAAGCATTTCGCACAGCGGTGGTTCTGCCCGAAGAAAAATTCTTATTACCCCTACTTTATTCGCTACCCGGTAATATACAGAACATCAATGTAACTATGGGATATCCGCTTTCGTATACACCCTTGGCTGGACTTATCGACTACATTTTTGAACTACAAAGAAATATCCGGAAATCAGATAGCGAATATATTTTTTATCATAAAGATGTATTATCTATTCTCAATCATCAATATATTTTCAGGATAAACGAAAAAGGAATAAAAAAACTCATTACAACCATAACGGAAAATAACCGTATTTATATATCCGAGAAAGAGTTTTCCAACCTAAAATCTCCGGAAAATGATCTCCTAAGAATCATTTTTCAGGCACAACAAACACCAGCTAATTTTACCGCATACCTGATTCGTTTTCTACAAGAATTACAATCTCAATTTTCTATCGAAGAAGATAAACAACAAAATAAACTGGAACGTGAATTCCTGTACCATTATTTTAAAACCATCAACCGGATTAACGATTTATTGAAAACATGGAATATTGAAATGACTTCCGATACATTTTTCCGTTTGTTGAAAAAATTTATTGCAGGCATTAGTATTCCATTTACAGGAGAGCCATTGAGCGGATTGCAAATTATGGGTGTACTGGAAACACGGGCGCTGGATTTTGATAACCTGATTATCACTTCCATGAACGAAGGTATTTTTCCTAAAAAACAAGCGGCTCCC
Organism: Paludibacteraceae bacterium; assembly: GCA_031555675.1. GTDB lineage: Bacteria > Bacteroidota > Bacteroidia > Bacteroidales > Paludibacteraceae > JAISJU01. Next base: position 6,214 of record JAVBUB010000186.1, read on the forward strand.
TCGTTTATTCCCTATAACCTCCGCAAAGGTTTTGGCATGCCCACCACGGAACATCAGGACAGTATTTTTGCTTATCATTTCTACCGTCTGATTCATAGAGCCAAAAACATTTACTTCTTGTACGATACTCGTACCGAAGGCATGCAAACAGGAGAAGTTAGTCGTTTTATACATCAACTGCGCTATCATTACACGCGGCCTATTAACGAAAATTTGATTACATACGATATCTCTATCGATGAAAAAACGACTATACAAATAGAGAAAACATCGGAAGTAATGCAAAAACTTTCCTTGTTTTTAACCGATGACGAAGAAAAGAAAAGAGCGCTTTCGGCCACAGCCATCAATACATATCTGGATTGTCCGTTGAAATTTTATTTTTCTACCGTAGAAAAACTATACGAAACAGACGAAGTAAAAGAAAATATAGAAGCCAACGATTTCGGTAGCATTTTTCATGCGGTAATGCAATATATTTATGATGATCAGAGCCAACATAATCCATTAATTACTTCCGAAATATTAAGTGAAATCGAAAAAAACAACGCTTATCTCGAAAAAGTAATACGGAAAGCATTTGCCAACAAGTACCTGCATCTCGACGAGAGCAAAGTAAAACTCGACGGGCAGTATCATATTATCGCTTCCATCATCAAAAAATACACCAAACAATTATTGAATAAAGACAAAGAATATGCTCCCTTCCGTTACCTGCAATCGGAGTTCCATACTAAATCGACTTTATCTATTTTTAATGGAACGGAAAAGGTTAATTTACATGGTTTTATCGATCGGATTGACCAGAAAGAAGGTATTACACGGATCATTGATTATAAAACAGGAAATGGAAAATTTGGCTCCAAAGACAAAAAAACATTTTCGGATATGGCCGATCTTTTTGTCAAAGAGAAAGACGACAGACCTAAAGAAATTCTGCAACTTTTTATGTATGCGTTGGTATACCAGCAACAAAGCAATGCAGAAAAATTAATGCCTGCTATTATATTTCTGAGAAATCTGTTCGATTTGTCCGAAAATTTCAACCTGAAATATAAGCCGGCCAAAGATATTATTCCGGTAGAAGATTTCAGTCCGTTTAAAGAAGAGTTCAAAACATATTTTACAAATTGCCTGGAAGAAATATTTGATAAAAACATGCCTTTTGTACAATCTGTAAACAATACACCATGTTTATATTGCGTTTTTACTGAAATATGCAAAAGATAACTTTTTTAGTAAAGATGCTATGATGCGAAAAAAGAGGTAAAAATATTTGATTTTTCCTCAGGTTATTCACTACCTTAGTAGCCGTTTATTTGTTTCCGCTTTATGAAAAATACATCATTATTTTTAATTATTACAGCTTTTATTTGTTTATGGGGATGCAAACCTAAAGCTGTTCTACAAGAGACTCCCATAAACATCGACACCACTTATGAACCTGCC
>JAVBUB010000169.1:0-8713 GCA_031555675.1 Paludibacteraceae bacterium
ATAATAGTGAGATAGATAGAACAAATATAACCATAGAAGATGTACAAACTCTGATAGATGAAAACCAATCATTAAAAAAAAATGTACAAACTCTGATAGATGAAAACGAGTCATTGAAAAAGCAAGTAACCAATCTGACCAAATCATTTACAGAACTCTGCAATTACGTTGGTTTCAGTATAAATGAAGATAATGCATTAAACAATACAGCATCTTCAAAATTCAGCATTTACACCGCCAACCAAAATATTGTAATTAAAAATGCATACGACGAACCTATTACTATATTTCAATTAAACGGGGTAGTTATAAAAGACATCGACAGAGCAGACAGCAACGACCTTGTATTCCCAGTATATCCTGGTATATATGTGGTACGAATCGGTACAGAAGTTACAAAAATTATTATTCCATAAGACTCTTTCTCTTTGGAATAACATCATTTTCGTTTTATTGCAAAATAATGATTCACTGATATTTACCCATCAAAAGAAAAACGAGTCAATTATTAATTCAATGTAAGTTAACAAATATAGGTTCACGATAACTCTATAGCTGACGTCAATGGCACAGTTTTCGGCATCGACAACAAAGATACGGAAGAAGGAAATCTAGTTGCAAACGTCAATGACGCAAAGACTGACGTGAATGACTTTGCTACTGACGTCAGTGATTCCGCCACTGACGTGAATAACTATATCTCAGGCATCAATAACTCTGTGCCCGACATCAAGAATTCAATCGCAGGAGTTTATAATTTTGTTACATTTATTGAATCTGTTCGCTTAACTAATAGTTCATATTTACAAAATTCTAATTCCTACGATTAACATTCAATAATCTTTCAACTCCCGATTCGCATTAATTAATTAAATTCGTATCTTTGCCACACAATCGAGGGGTGCTTGCAAGGCTGAGATTATACCCTTTTAACCTGATACGGATAATACCGGCGTAGGGATGATACAATATTCTTTCCTGTTTAATTTCCCCTGATTGTATATTTCTGAGTTATACGTTTTACGTAGTAAGTTTTACGTATATCCGAATTAATGTTGATGTTTCAAAAACGTATAACGTAAAACGTACTACGTAAAACTTTATTATTATTTAGAATATGAAAAAAAATTACCGGATTGAATATCCTTCATCTAAAAAAATATATGTAAAAGGAAACTTACACGATATACAAGTGGCTATGCGTGAAGTTACGTTGCTGGACACTATACAGATAGAAAACGGCAATAAGATTGTAGAAAAGAATGCTCCGGTAACAATTTATGATACAAGCGGGTGTTATTCTGACGAAAATGTGACCGTTGACATCACCGAAGGCCTTCCGCGTATCCGCGAAAGATGGATTACCGAAAGAAATGACACGGAACAACTGACGGTTTTTAGTTCCGGCTATTGCAACCAACGTTTGCAGGATAAAACATTGGATAACGTTCGTTTTCCGGTAACGCATTTACCGCTTAAGGCAAAAACGGGACAAAAAATAACGCAAATGTATTATGCCCAACAGGGTGTTATTACACCTGAAATGGAATATGTGGCTATCCGCGAAAATCAGCGGAATGATGCATTAGGTATTAAAACCCATATTACACCGGAATTTGTTTGCAAAGAAGTAGCCGCAGGCAGAGCTGTTATTCCTGCCAACATGAACCACCCGGAAGCAGAACCGATGATTATCGGCACTAATTTCCTCGTAAAAATAAACACCAACATTGGTAACTCTGCTCTTTCATCGGGAATTGATGAGGAAGTGGAAAAAGCCATTTGGAGTTGCAAATGGGGTGGCGATACATTAATGGATTTATCTACGGGCAATAATATCCACGAAACGCGCGAATGGATTATCCGAAACACGCCTGTTCCGATAGGAACAGTGCCTTTGTACCAGGCATTAGAAAAGGTTAACGGAAACATTGCCGGCTTAACCTGGGAAATTTATCGCGATACTTTGATTGAACAATGCGAGCAGGGGGTGGATTATTTTACGATACACGCTGGGTTGTTAAAAGCGCATCTGCCTTACACCATGAACCGCACAACAGGTATTGTATCGCGTGGAGGTTCTATTATAGCCAATTGGATGGCTACGCACCAACAGGAAAATTTATTTTATACGCATTTTGAAGAAATTTGCGACATATTAAGTCAGTATGACGTAGCTGTTTCACTGGGCGACGGACTGCGCCCGGGTTCTATTGCCGACGCCAACGACCAGGCTCAGTTTGCAGAATTAAGCGTATTGGGAGAGTTAACCAAAATAGCTTGGAAACATCATGTACAAGTATTGATAGAAGGCCCGGGACATGTACCCATGCATAAAATTAAAGCGAATATGGACGAACAGGTTAGCCATTGCCATGGCGCGCCTTTCTATACATTAGGGCCTTTAACTACAGACATCGCACCGGGGTATGACCATATTACCTCCGCCATTGGCGCGGCACAAATAGCGTGGTACGGTACTGCCATGATTTGTTATGTGACCCCAAAAGAGCACTTGGCATTGCCCGACAAAGAAGATGTAAGAGCCGGAGTGGTAGCTTACAAAATAGCAGCGCACGCGGCCGACCTTGCCAAAGAGCATCCGGGAGCGCAGGTACGGGATAATGCGTTGAGCAAAGCACGCTTTGATTTCCGTTGGAAAGATCAGTTTAACCTGTCTCTTGATCCGGAAAAGGCATTGGAATATTACCAAAAAGGGCGATTGGATTCGGATAGCGACCATTGCACCATGTGCGGACCGCATTTTTGCGCCATGAAACTGACAAAGCAAATGAAAGACTGCGTAAAAGGGTAAGAAACCGGCATTTCAAAACACTATAAAACAAACAACATTTTACCTCCTAAAATAACTACAACCTGAAATATTTGTTGTTTTTATCTTTTAAATTATGGGATTGAACGTAGATTATTGCTTCTGCAATTGTTTTTACGTTCAATTTCGTTAAAATATTCCGTTTATGAAATTTCACGGTATTTTTCGAAATATTTTCCATTCCGGCTATTTCTTGAGAAATATAGCCCTGCGAGGAAAGAACAAGTATATTTATTTCTCTTTCTGTTAACTTAACAACTTCTTCTTTTACAAATTTGTTTTTTCTCTGAGAATAAGTAAACCGTTCATTGGTATCTGTAAAATCAACATACATTTTTGTCGTGTGCTTGCCTGCGGACAAAAGAGTATTTCCCAACAACATCCAGACATCTCCCTTATCATCAAACAAAATAGGACGATATTGATTGAAAACATACATATAGGTAAATTGATTCAATCTTTTGTAAAAGAGAATCATATTAATAGTGCACAACTTGCACGGGATATCTGTAAAACAAGACAAAATATATATGACTTATATAAACGTGATGACATAGAAGTAAAATTACTTCTTGCAATTTCGGAAGCTTTAAATCATAATTTTTTTGAAGACATTTATCATCCAAAAAAGGAATTGAACAATATTAATATAGATAAAATCTTTGATGTATTAAAAAAAATAGTTATTGAACAGATAAAAGAAAATCAATAAAATTAATTCACAACACATCCACTTTCCCTTTTTATTACTTTTTCATTACCACGCGTCTGTTTCTCTCTCAATTTCCTCTCTCAATTTTTAACAATTATTTGTTTTACGCCTGAATAATGAGCGTTAAAAAATTCATGGTAATCTTAATTCGGCATAGATTCGAATAAGCAGCCAATATGCAGCATCTGTTATTGAGTTTCTACTTAATATAAAAAAAATCAGAAAATTGAACCTGACCAGTATTTTTTTGTTATTTTTGGTAACAATTAATTAATAGCATGAAAAGAACTTCTTTACTTATTTGTATTTTCTGCTTGTATATAAGTGCTATGGCGCAAGAAACAGCATCCGGATACGACAGTAACAAAAAATATACCTTAACAACTGTAAACAGTGATATAGGAATAACATCCATAAAGATACTGGATAACTATCTTTCCCCATTGGAATATGATGGTTTCGGACTGAGACTACAAACTGAAAGAAGAAAGTTTTTTTCGCCTGAAAAAATCAATCTTTCCCAACAAGGAAAAATTGATTTAACGATAGGCATAACCAGAAATCCGGCACAAAACGCCAGTATTACTTACCTTGCAGTAGACTTTGCATGGGGTATGCATTATCATTTTCGTCCGGCACGAAGATTGCAATTACTCGCAGGAGGACTATTGAACGGTAACATCGGAAGCAAAATAAACTCACGCAATGTTAATAATCCATTTAATATTGATTTCTATTCGGACATTGATATTTCGGCACTCGCTATATGGGATGTAAGGAGAAATATCAGATTACAGGCGTCATTCGACATGCCGGCTATCGGTGTCATGTTTGTTCCCAAAATGGGAGAAACATACTACGAAATGTTTGATCTGGGAAATTTTTCCGACGTTGCCCATTTCAGTTCTTTCCATAATAAAATAGGTATCAAGCAAAAATATTCCGTATTTTTTACGCTCAAACGCTCTACTCTTAGCTTAAACTATACCAATAATTATTTAAAATACAAGGCTAATGATATGATATTTAAAAATATTCAATCAACATTATCTATCGGTTGGTCTTATAACCTTCGTACCTTTGCAGGCAAAAAGAATGAAGCGCCTCAAAACTTCATCAAATATTAAACAAACTCTTTATTAATGAAAAAATATTTTCTCTATATCGTCATATGCCTTTTAGCCGGATTCAGTTCGTGTATCGAAGAACCCGACGGTTATTCCAACTCCAACGAAGGAAACTTTGAAGCACTTTGGCATATTATGGATACGCGCTATTGTTTTTTCGAATATAAGGATATTGACTGGAACGCCATTCACAATGAATACAAGTCCAAACTAAATTTGGTATACGATAAATACGATTTGTTCGATTTAATGACCGACATGATTGATAATCTGGAAGACGGACATGTAAACCTATATTCGAACTTTGATGTTAGCAGCAACTATAAAATATTTGAGGATTCTGTAGAAAACTTCAACTCTAAAGTTATTCTTAGCAGTAATTATTTAGGAAATAATTACAGAAAAGTAAACGGATTGCGCTATACCAAAATAAAGAACGGGAAAATAGGATATGTTTATTATGGCAGCTTTGAAAACACTTTTAGCGATCAGAATATCAAAAACATTTTCGATTCTTTTGCCGATTGCGACGGATTAATTATTGACGTGAGAAATAATGGTGGCGGCTCGTTAGGCAACTCGGAGCGACTGGCTTCTTATTTTTTCAACAAAAGTATGGTTACAGGATATATACGCCATAAAACAGGTAATGGACATTCTGATTTTTCCAAACCAACGGAAATTAAAACGCCTGCCCATGCTTCCGTATTCTGGACAAAACCTGTAGCAATTCTCATCAACCGAAATGCCTACAGTGCTACAAATGATTTCGTAAACCGGATGCAATTGGTTTCCAATGCTTTTTCGGTGGGCAGTTGGACAGGTGGCGGAGGTGGAATGCCTATGTCGAGCGAATTGCCCAATGGCTGGATGATTCGTTTTTCTGCCTGCCCCATGTATGATTCCGATATGAACCAAACGGAATTCGGCATTGCACCCGATTATTATGTTACCATGAAAGAATCTGATGTTGCCAGTAATATTGATACGGTTATCGAAGAAGCTGCATCTATTATCGAAGCATTGACATTCTAATTCGCTAATGATGAGTTTTTTATTTAAGAGCAGATAAAATTCTCACAAAATATTTTCGATTAAATCGAAAATATTTTTTAATTATCAAAAAAAATCATACCTTTGCAACGCTTTTAAAAAAGCAGGGCCTATAGCTCAGTTGGTTAGTAGCACCTGACTCATAATCAGGGGGTCACAGGTTCAAGCCCTGTTGGGCCCACCCTTATTTGCAAAGGATTTCACAGCTATTGTGAAATCCTTTTTTTATTGTTAATTTTGCTTTTAAAAATTTTTATTAACCTCACTTAATTAATATTATGAAAACGGGATCTATTCTTATTGTAGATGATAACATAAATGTATTAAGCGCTTTGCGTATTCTACTCGACAATTATTTCGAGCAAGTTTACACATTATCTTCTCCCAATACTCTAATCAGCACACTCAGGGAAAAAAATCCGGATGTGGTATTACTGGACATGAATTTTTCGGCTGGCATCAATACTGGAAATGAAGGTTTATTCTGGCTAACCGAAATAAAAAAATGGGACAAAGAAATTCCGGTGGTACTTTTTACCGCCTATGCTGATATCGAATTAGCTATAAAAGGGTTGAAAGATGGTGCTATCGACTTTATTGTAAAACCATGGGATAACGCAAAACTGGTAGCCACATTGCAATCGGCATTATCCATCCGGTTGTCTAAAAATGAGATAAAGAAGTTACGTGAAAAACAAAATGTGTTGAATCACGAATTAAATAAAGAAGAAATTTGCTGGGGTAAATCACAAATTATGGAAGATTTACTCAACATTGTGAAAAAAGTATCCAAAACAGATGCCAATATATTGATTACCGGAGAAAATGGAACCGGTAAAGAGCTGATTGCCAAAACTATCCACCGGTTCTCCAACCGTTCCAACGAAACTTTGGTTAGCGTAGATATGGGTGCAGTAACGGAAACATTGTTTGAGAGTGAATTATTCGGGCATGTGAAAGGCGCTTTCACTGATGCCAGAACAGACCGTGCGGGTAAATTTGAAGCGGCAGATAGAGGAACTTTATTTCTTGACGAAATAGGAAACCTAAGCTACGCATCGCAAGCCAAAATACTTACGGCTCTACAAGCCCATCAAATTACACGTATTGGAAGCAACAATCTCATCAACATAGATATCAGGCTTATATCGGCCACCAACAAAAACTTACAGGAAAGTGTAGCCAATGGAGAATTCAGGGAAGATTTGCTATACAGAATCAACACGATACAGATAGAAGTTCCGCCATTGCGCAAGCGAAAAGAAGATATCGCTCTGCTGGCACAATTCTTTTTGGATAAATTCATCAAAAAGTACAATAAGCCTCAAATGACATTGAGTAACGAAGCGCTCAATAAACTTGAAATGTACCATTGGCCGGGCAATGTCAGGGAATTGCAACATGCCATCGAAAGGGCTATTGTTTTAAGCGACGGAACAGAATTAATGTCTTCCGATTTTTATCTGGGAACAAGTCCTGGCAATAATTTGCCCGACAATACAACACTCGAAGAGATGGAAAAAGCAATGATTGAAAAAACATTGAAAAAACATCGCAATAACGTTTCACTTACGGCCATAGAATTGGGTATTACAAGACCTACCTTGTATAATAAGATAAAAAAGTTCAATCTCAATCAGGATTAATTATTTCTATTTTCCCACAAAGCCACTAAGCTCACAATAAACTTTGTGTTCTTAGTGGTTTTTTAGAAAATAAACGCAGACTATTCGTCGCCCGACTTGAAGTTGAACGACGAATAGGTTGTTTTAATTAATCTTAAGGTATAATGCTCCATATTCTTTTTTCTTTTACTTTTGTCTTAACACAAAAGTAACAAAAAGTCAAGGCTGTGAACGCTTTGCACTGAAAAGCTAGTATCAACAGCTAAAATTTACAAACTCGTTTTTCCTCAAATTTTTACGATAATCCATTATTTACTTAACGAAAATGCTTTTATGTTCAAATCAATCGAATACAAACTTATCATTTATATATTATTACTGATTATTTCGGTAATAGCGGCATCATTTTTCTTTTTTGGAAAATATATCGTATATGGATGTATTTGTGTATTGGTTGCTTTATTTTTCCTTTATAAATTATACAAGCATTACAATAAGTTTAACCAGAATATTTTATTTCTGCTCAATGCATTGGAAAACGGAGATTATTCTTTCCATTTTTCCGAGACAAAACTTTCGAGACGGGAAAAAGAAATGAATATGATGTTGAACCGGATTAAAGATATTTTGAGCAAAACGAGAAATGAAATCATTGAAAATGAAAAATTTTTGAGTGTTATTGTTGAAAGTGTATCTACCGGAATTATTATACTGGATGAAAAAAACAATATCGTTTTGGCCAATAAGGCTACAAGTGACTTAATGGGATTGCATGTATTTACTCATCTGAATCAGCTGGCTGTAATTGACGAATCGTATCCTGATTTATTCCGGAAATTAGATATTAATGATCGTAAACAGATAAAAACAGCGAATGACCGCGAAGAAATACAGATTAGCCTGCAAGCCTCAAAAATCAAGTTAAAAAAAGGAATAATCAGGATTATAACATTACATAACATAGGCAATGAGCTGGAAGCAAAGGAAATTGAATCGTGGATACGTCTGATACGGGTTATGACACACGAAATTATGAATTCCATTGCCCCGATTACTTCATTGAGCGAAATTCTTTTATTTTCCCAAAAAGATAAGAATCCGGAAAACATATCTATGATAGAGGCATTGGAAACAATTAACTCTACTGCCAGAGGGTTAATTTCTTTTGTGGAGTCGTACCGGAAATTTACGGGTATTCCTAAACCGCAAATGTACATATTTGAGTTGCGTCCGCTGTTGGATCAGGTTGTATGCCTGGCATCCAATACGATAAAAGAAAAGGATATTGACGTTAATATTACTGGCAACGATATATTGCTACATGCCGACAAGGAGCAGATTACACAGGGGTTGGTTAACTTGT
>JAVBUB010000237.1:0-19192 GCA_031555675.1 Paludibacteraceae bacterium
TTCCCGTTTATTTGCAAAAGACCAGGAAGAAGTACAACAGCCGGTTGCTGCTGCAGATACGGTTGTAGTGGAATCTGAGCCGGTGCAACTCTCTATTGCCAAACTGGATATCAATGGAAAAATTATACAAATTGAAGATCAGGCCCTTCTGGTTCCTTTTACTTATGATTTAAAAGATCTTTCCGTTAAATCGGATCATTTTAACCTCGAAGGTTCAAATAAAATAGACATACAAGGGAAAATAGGTTCTACGGGAGTGCTTTCTGTTTTGTGGAATGGAAATTTTGAAGATTTTTCGAGCCTGGACCTGAAGATTAATGTGCAGCATGTGGCATTGAAAGATTTTACGCCTTACACGCTCGAATATACGGCTTATCCTATTGCAAACGGCATTTTAACCCTTTCGAGCCAAAGCACGGCACACAACAAATATCTGAAAAGCACCAATGGGTTGCATATTTATAAATGCAATGTGGACAACATTCGCAAAGATATAAAACCGCAAATGAAAGTACCTTTGAGGGCAGCGTTATATATCCTAAAAGATAGGAACGAGGAAATAAAAATGAATTTACCCGTTCAGGGAAATATTGATTCACCTGATTTTTCGTACAAGAAAATATTATTACAAACACTGTCTAATTTATTGGTAAAGGTTGCTATGGAGCCGTTCGACTTTTTATCAAAATCGATGGGATTTAATGCGGAACAACTGGAAGAAATCGCTTTTGAGCCATTGCAGGATGAATTTACCCCGGCTCAATACGACAAGTTTACCCAATTGGCCAATATCTTGTTGGCAAAACCCGAAATGCAATTGGAGATGAAGCAATATATAAATTACAATGCAGTAGTGAAAAAACTGGCGTTAACAGAGATGAAATATGATTTTACGGCAAGTCGGGATACAAGCAAAACCCGTGAAGAAATGCTGTCAATAGCAACCCGCATTGTCGATACAGATCCGACATTGGTTGCTTTTGTCGATTCAAAACTAACCACTCCTGTTGAAGGAGATATTTATACCAAAGCATTGTTGTTGTACAAAGATCAGGCATTACAAAAGGCAAATGAACTGGCATCCAAACGTAACCAATTGCTGATAGACTATATGATAGGATTAAAAGTACCGGCTGCAAATCTGAAAGTAGAAACTATTTCCGCAGATAGTGCCGTAGTAGTAAAGGATATATATAAAACAGTGTTAACGGTGGCGGAATAGGTTTTACAGCAACGGGCTGAACAAGCGCGCAAAAGACTCTTTAAATTTATGCCACCTGATGCGTTTTTTCCAGTCGGCCAGTTCTATCTTTTTACTGTTGTTTAAGTCTTCCATGTATATCTCTTTCATTTGTATGGCAAAGTCTTTATCATATACAAATGAGTTGATTTCGAAGTGCAACTCAAAACTCCTGAAGTCCATGTTGGTAGATCCAATAGTTGAAATCTCATCGTCGACTACAATTGTTTTGCTGTGTATAAAGCCATTGTCGTAAAAGTAGACTTTAACACCGGCATCCATAATTTCTCTCAAATAAGAGCGGGAGGCGACATTGGTTAACCGGGCATCGGAATTCTCGGAAATCAGTAACCGTACATCTATACCGCTTAGTGCGGCAATTTTTATAGTGTCCAGCAGACATTCGGGCGGTAAAAAATATGGTGTTTGCATGTACACATATTTTTTCGCCATAGAAATTGTTTTGCAGAACGATTGTAAAATAGCTTCCCAATCGGAATCGGGACCAGAAGTAACCGTTTGTACCAGTTTGTTTCCCCTATCGGATGTTGGTGGATAATAATCTTTTGATGTGATAAAGGTACGGCTGACGAAATACCAATCAATAAGAAAAGAATTTTGCAAACCATAAACGGCGCTTCCTTCTATTTTAATCAAAGTGTCACGCCAGTTGCCCAAATTATCGCCTACCACATACCTGTCGGCCACGTTCATGCCACCTACAAACCCTGTATTTCCGTCAATAACCACTACTTTTCGGTGGTTCCGGTAGTTCACTTTATTGGAAAAGAACGGCAATCTTACTTGAAGGAAGGAACCCGTTTCGATACCATTATCCTTGAGTTCCTGCAAGAATTTTTTCTTTAATTTCCAAGATCCTAAGCTGTCGTATATCAACCTGACTTTTATTCCTTCGGAAGCTTTTTTGATCAATAAATCTTTCAGTCTATTGCCTATAACATCATTTTCGATAATAAAAAACTGTACGTGAATATGATGCTGCGCCTTTTCTATTTCGGTAAATATGCTGTTAAAAGCATCTTCTCCTTTAGTATAAATTTCTACATTATTGTTGTGGTAAGGAATAGATTCGTTATTGCGATACAAAAGGGCAACTAGTCCTTTATATGTTTCGGAGATCGAATCCAGCGAAATTTCTTTTTTTCTGAATTCGCGTTTCGAATGTTTTTTTATTTTCCGGATACTTTTTTTAGAAATAATTTTTTGCTTCCGGTAGTTCTGCCCAAAAAACAGATATACTACAAATCCGAAAATAGGAAGTAATACCAGAATGGTTACCCAGGCAATAGATTTAATGGGATTCCTGTTTTCTGTAATAATAACAAAAACGGTCACTACTATAACCAGTGTAAACAAGCCAGAAATGCAATAACGAAATATGTCGGGAAAATGAAGGTGCATATTTAATTATTCAATATGGTGTTTTGTATAAAGAATAGAACTTAAAACGTACTACATTAGACCTTTAGTATTTTATCTTATTTTTATAAAACCGGATATGATTATTTCCGTACTTTTGGTCATCCAAAAATCTTTCGCGGTTGAATTTAGGTGATTCAATTCCCGATCTGATCAAAATATCCGATGCGGTTTCTATTCTGGCTTCATCCCACAAATTAGCCTTGATGAAGTTGCTGAGCAATGTAGCTCCACCTTCTACCAGCAATGAAATCAGGTATTGATGATACAAAACGGTCATTATTTGTGGTATTACCGATTCTTTAAAATTGATGTTAATATACTCTATATTCTCGCGCGCGAGTGCTTTTTTTTCAGTGAAAACAATGGTTTTCGATTCGTCGTTAAACAGCCTGAAATCATTCGGAATTTTCAATGTGCGATCCAGCACGATGCGTACGGGATTGTGCCCTGCTATAAGTCTAACAGTAAGGGAAGGGTTGTCTTTTATAGCCGTGTTGGTTCCGACCATAATAGCCGACTCTTGGGCACGTTGTTGGTGGGTTAACTGCATGGTGGTATCGGTTGAGAATACAAATGGTTTTTCTTCCGGATTTTCCCTGCATACATCAATGAATTGGTCTGCGCTTTCGGCCCATTTCAGGATAATATACGGACGCTTTTGTTCGTGAAAGGTAAAAAAGCGCTTATTTAACTCGGCGCATTCGTCATATAAAATATCTGTTACAACTTCTACACCATTTTCGCGCAACACTTTAATGCCTCCACCCTTTACTTTCGGAAACGGATCTTCATGTCCGATAACCACCTGTGGAATTTTATATTCGATGATTTTTTGGGTGCATGGTGGCGTTTTTCCATAATGAGAACATGGCTCCAAATTTACATACATTGTTGATTTAGACAGCAGACTTTTATCCTTTACAGAGTTGATCGCGTTAACTTCGGCGTGCGAATCTCCATATTGCTGATGGTAACCCTCTCCGATTATTTTGTCATTATAAACAATAACTGCACCAACCATGGGGTTTGGAGCTACGTATCCGGAACCTTTCCGTGCCAATTCAATACACTTCAGCATATATTGTTCGTCTGTTGTCAAAACCATACTTTTATTGTATTTTTGTAAATTAAATTAATTCAAGATTTAATATTTAGATTGCCCGGAGATCTTTACTTACGCGAAATCTTGAATCTTGAATCTTGAGTCTTATGCAACATTCCTTCGAATATATCCGTCAGTCGTTGAGTCAATTATATACACCATCCGAAACCGCTAAACTAGCTGTTTTGATTTTGCAATATATAACAAATTTTTCGCAAGCCAATATATTGACAAACAAAGATACAATTTTATCTCAAAATCAATACGAAAAAATACAATTGATTGTTGACCGTTTAAAAAAGAACGAACCATTGGAATATATCCTCGGAGAAACCTTATTTTTAAGTTTGCCCATAGAGGTAAATGGGTATACATTGATACCTCGTCCGGAGACCGAAGAGTTGGTAGATTGGATTATTACAGACCAGATAGGAAAAACTTCTTTGCGTGTACTCGACATTGGAACCGGTTCCGGTTGTATAGCCATTGCCTTGGCAAAAAAAATGAATGCCTATGTTACTGCTTTTGATCTATCCGCAGGTGCTTTGGAAATGGCCGGAAAAAACGCATTTAAAAATGGGGTAGTGATTGATTTTGTAGAAATGGATATACTGAAAGCGAAGCCTTATCATCAGAAATTTGATGTCATTGTGAGTAATCCGCCCTATATTTGTGAAAGAGAAAAAGCGGACATGGAGAATAATGTACTACAATATGAACCCGAACTGGCACTTTTTGTCCCCGATAATGATCCGTTGTTGTTCTATCGTGCTATAGCCAATTTTGCCATACTGCACTTAATAAAAGGCGGAAGTCTTTATTTTGAAATAAACAGGGCTTTTGGAGAAGAAGTTTGCGAGATGCTCATGAATAAGGCCTTTTCGACCGTTGAGCTGCGAAAAGACCTGAGTGGAAATGACAGGATGATCAAAGCGGTATATTGACCAGGAAACTACTTCTGTATTGAAGAATTTCAGATTTTTTTATCCCGCAATATTATGAAACGTTTTACGTTTGCTGCTTTATTTTTTAAAATTTCGGATATTGAAAATGCATTATCCTCAGAGAATAAATTTTTAACGCCTAGTGCAATAAGTAAAACGGCGATGATTGTTAGCGAAAGGAGAACTTTATCTACCATGGTTTTTTAGGTTTTAGTTTCTGATACAAAAATATGTTGCAACAGTACGAATTGTAACTCTGTTTAGTTATTTTTCGTACATTTTAAAATATTATTAACTAAATTTAAATTGAATTTAAGGATTGAAATCGGTTGTCTTAAATTTTACTAAATCTTTGTTTTTAAAAAACTAATAAGGCTAATTTTGATTTTTTCAGTATGCTGGTTGTGGAAAGAAAGTGTAATGTTATTAAGCCAAAGAGATTATGCAGATGTAAGATGTTGGCTGTTTTTAGGATTCATTTTCAAGGCATAAATATACCCTTAGTGGAGAGAAAATCAGTAAAATGATGACAGAACCTTGTTGTCATATTTACAAGTCATTTTTTAACTTAATAATATTGAGAAAAAGTGTGCAGGAGGAATGAAAAGGAGAAATTTTTGGTGTGTTTTTCGTGTCTATAGAAATAATTTAACTCGAAAACAAGTATTGTAGTTAGCTTTGCGAATAAATACTCCGCCGGATTGTTTATTACTTTGCTTTTTCGCTTTTATGTGTAGCTATTCTGAAATATTTAGACTGTGCTTTGTGTTTCAGCATTTCTATGGTTGGCATAGGAGCATCTTTACCAAATAAAGATTTAATACTAAGTGCAATCAGCACTAAAGCTATAATTGTTAATGATAAAATAACTGGATCGCTCATCATGGCGTTGTTGTTTTAATTCTGATACAAATGTACATGACATGTGTATCTATATCCAAATTGTTTATTTTTTTTTGGTATATTTTAAAAGTGCATTAACTAAAATTAGTATGATTTTAAGAAATCAACTCGTTTTTAGCCTATTTGTATTAAAAAATATTGATAACGTATAATTTTTGTTGAATTTGAATGTAAAGTATGGATAAAATGACTTACGATAAGGCTTTGCATAAAGCTGCGGCCCTCTGTTCTTCGGGCGAAAAATGCGAATATGATATACGTGAAAAACTTCTTTCGTGGGGAGTTGAACCGGATATGTCTGAGAAAATTATCCAATATCTTATACACGAAAAGTTCCTGGATGAAAAACGTTATGCGTTATTTTTTGTAAAAGATAAATTCCGCTTTAATAAATGGGGGAAAATAAAAATTGTTTATGCTTTAAAGCAAAAACATGTTAATCCGTTGATTATCCAAGACGCTTTGGAGGCTATTGATGAAGATGAGTATTTATTGATGCTAAAAGATATATTACAATCGAAATTAAAAGGTCTTGCTTATAAAAATGAATATGACAAGCAAGCCAAACTTTTTCGTTTTGCGCAAAGTCGTGGATTCGAAAGCGGAATGATAACGATGGTGTTGGAGAAATGGTTATAAGGTTTGTAAAATTATAAAGCTCGGGCTAGGATATTTTACATGTGCTCTTACTTTAAAAACTTTACAACTATAAAAATCGTATCCCCATAAATAGGGATTGATTTTCTTTTTCATCGGATTTACTTTTGGACTTTCAAAATCTATTTAAAATGAATAAATATAAAATTATCAGTTTTTGTTGCTTTGTTAGCTTTTTTTGTTCGAATCTTTTGGCGCAAGAAGAATCATTAGATGCGACATCAAAGGTTATCAGCCTGGAAGAAATAACTATTACTTCTTCGCGTGAAAACAGGGTTTTTAAAGAACAGCCTGTTTCGTATACCTATATTTCGTCAAAAGAAATAGAAAATACCAATATCAATACCTTGCATGATGTTTCGGTTACTGTGCCTAACTTTTATATGCCCGATTATGGATCTAAAATTACGTCGAGTATTTATGTCAGAGGAATTGGTTCGCGCATGAATGAGCCTTCTGTAGGGTTGTATATTGATGATGTGCCTTATCTGGATAAAAGTAGCTTTGATTTCGATTTTTATGATATTGAGCATATCGACTTTTTAAGAGGTCCACAAGGAACATTGTACGGACGAAATACTATTGGCGGTTTGATTAATATCAAAACACTTTCGCCGTTTGATTATCAGGGCACAAAGGTTTTTGCTTCTTATGGCAATGCCAACGATCAACTATACCGTCTTTCGCATTACCAGAAAATACATGATAAGTTTGGACTTTCGCTGGCGGGATACTATCATTCGAATGACGGTTTTTTTACCAATCAGTTTAATGGTAAAAAAGACGATATGCAATCATTTGGCGGACGGTTTAAGTTCGATTGGAAGCTTAGCAGTAAATGGAGCATGGATATATCTGCGGTTTATGACCAGGTATCCCAGGATGCGTATCCATATGCAGCATATAACAAGGAAACGGAAGAAGTGGGAGATATTAACTATAACGAAGAAGGTTCGTACAAGCGGCAGTTGTTTGCAGGTGGATTGAAATTTCAGCGAAAATCAAATAAGTTGCTGTTTACATCGGCTACGAGCTATCAGTACCTGGATGACCAGATGAAAATAGATCAGGACTTTACGGCCGATTCTATTTATGCTTTGACTCAGAATCAGATCCAGCAATCCATTACGCAGGAATTTGTATTCCGCTCACGTGGGAATTCAAAATATCAGTGGGTAAATGGCGCTTTCGGGTTTTATAAAGAATCGGATGTGAATGCTCCGATGTTGTTTCGGAGTGGGGGATTGGCTATGATTCAGACTTATCTGGACAATGCCAAGGCTGCTAATCCAAGAATGCCTGCCATTACCATTACCAATACAGAGATGCCTGTGGCAGGTAAATTCAATATCCCCGATTATGGAGCAGCTTTGTATCATCAATCGGCTTATACTTTCTTCGACAAGTTAACCCTAACTGCCGGATTGCGGTTGGAATATGAAAAAACGGATATTGACTATGATACATACGCCACTTTACATACAGATGTAAAAGTTTCTCCATCGCCTATGGTGCCGGTTATTAAAAAGGACTCTACTTATTCTATTAATGGTCATATTTCTCAAGATTTCTGGCAATTGTTGCCTAAAGTTGCTATAAAGTACGATTTTAATCGTCAATATAATATTTATGCATCGGTGGCCAAGGGAGCCAAAGCGGGAGGCTATAACTTCCAAATGTTCTCGGAAATATTGAGCGATATGATGCAGGGCAAGCAGGCTGGAGATGCTAAGGATGTAATTGCCTATGAACCCGAAACTACTATTAACTATGAAATAGGCACACATTCGGAAATAATTGAATCTAAACTGTTTGTAGATTTGGCTTTGTTTTATATTGATTATACCAACCAGCAAATTGTAAGTTTTGCTTCAACCAATATAGGAAGCCGTATGATGGAAAATGCCGGCCGCTCAGAAAGTTGGGGAGCAGAAGCATCTGTGAGATATCGTATATTGGATAATTTATCGGCACAGGTAAATTATGGTTTTACCAATGCTACCTTTAAAGAGTATGATAATGGGCAGAAAAATTATGCCGGAAATTATGTACCATTGGTTCCTCAGAATACTTTTTCCGTAGGTGCGGACTATCGGTTGAAAATTAATTGGAAATATCTTGATTTTATTGTTTTCAGGGCGCAATATAATGGTGCCGGAAAAATTTATTTTACCGAAGACAATGATGTTTCGCAAAATTTTTATGGCTTGCTGAATGGTAGTATTTCGTTGGAGAAAGGAAAATTCAGCTTAAATGGTTGGATTAAAAATGCTTTGAGCGAAGAATACAATGTGTTTTATTTTACCAGTCTGAATAATTCTTTTGTACAGCAGGGTAAGCCAAGACAGTTTGGAGTTTCGGCGCAATTCAGGTTTTAAATAATAAGATATTAAATGTAGAAATCCATTGAAGCACTACGCTTCAATGGATTTTTTATTTCCGGGGAACTTCAGGTTGCCCCGAAAATAATTGTTTAGTGAATGTTACCAGTTATTATTGTTTAATAAATTGCTGTCCATATCGTTTGCCGTTTTGAATGGCTATAATAATATAGTTTCCTGTTGGTAAATCACTCACATTGATAACGCTTGTTGCATTCTGTTTATTGAGTTGTTTTACGATTTTTCCGGTAAAGTCTACAATTTTAATATCGGCTATACCTGTTTGTGGTAGCATAATGTTTAGTACATCACTTGTTGGGTTAGGAGAAATAATCATATTGCCAATATTTTCAGAAGTTTCATGGGTATTTGTTGTAACCATGGCTCTTGCACGTGAACCCGAACCTGGGGCAGGTGCCGGAGCGGAAATAATGAGCGGCGCACCTGTAATGATTCGTTTGGTACAACCGTTGGCTTGTACAATGGTTACTGCTACAGTATACCTGGTATCATTGGTAAGATCGCCTAAGCTTGAGTTAACTAAAAGTCCTCTGTCGCCTACGCTCATGATACCATTTGGCATAAGAACACCCTGGTCGTATAATTCCCATGTATAATTAATCGGAGAAGAAATACCCTGTGTTGTTGAATATACCATATATAGTCCCATGCCGAAATACATAATAGAAAAACCATCGTTATCCGGAATATTAACTGAGGTAGAAACGGTTTGTGGTGTATTATTGTTACTACAGCTACCCTGTCCTTGTGTATAGGCATATACGGAATAAGTTCCGGGAACGCCGTTTGTTTGTATATCTACTTCGTAGTTGCGGTTATTGGCTATATGCCAATCATTTGGTAAGTTGTAGCTCCAATCATAAGTAAGGTTTGGATTGTAGTTGGCTATTTGCAATGTAACGACATCAGCCATACCATAGTTAATACATTGGCTTGGATTCAGGTTTACAATACCTTGCGGCGCGTCTTGTTGAATATAAACATCGAGTGATGTGGCGGTACCTATACAATTGTTTTTGCCATAAGGAGTGATGTTTATTCTTCCGGTTTCTAATGTATTGTTTTTTACCATAACATAGATAGTATCGGTTTTTATTCCGTTCTTCATAGCCAAATTAGATGAAACACTCCAGGTAAATCTTTCTATTTTGGGTTTTACATTGCTGGTGTCGATCCAGAATTTATAATTGTAGCCAGTGCTTACTGCCAGACATGTTTTAATACTATTGATCTCTAATTGTGCTGGTTTTACATTGATAACGGCAGACGATCTAGTGTTGTCCGGTGTGTAAACACTGCTGGCACAACCACCGAGTGTTACTTTAACGTTACCGCTTTTTGCATCGTCTGTCGGAGATATGGTATAAGTGTTCTGGGATTGCAATTTGAGGTTCCAGCCATCCGGTGTTTCCCATATCAGGTCGGCATCATTAGGAATAGTTCCCGCCAGGGTGTAGGTAACATCGGTTCCCGACTCTACGCAGGCATTACCGTTGATTTTATTGGCTGCTACAAACAGGCGGTTTATTTTCATGCTGTTTTCGCTCACGGCACATTCGCTGCCATTATTACCGTAAGAAGCGCGGACTTTAACAATGCCGGAGTTGGCGGCAAGAAGAGAGACGGTAATAGAAGAGCCTGTATTGCCGTTAGGGGTTCCGAATTGAGAAGGTACCGCCCAGGTATAAGTAACGTCGGCTACCGGATTATCAACACTTAAAACAATATTTTGTGTTCCTTGTGCAATACAGGTATCGCGTACGATGGGCATGGGCGCTTTGGCATTGAGCCCCAGTTTAACTGTTTTGCCGGGGCCATTGTTGCATTGCCCTACATTTACGGCAATGGTATCGGTTCCGGTAAGTGATTTGATGCGTAAGGTTACGGAACTGCTATCTCCCGAATAATATAATACTTCATCCACATCCAATCCGCTTAAATCCCAGTTATAGCTGTCGGTGCCGATTCTGTCGTTGATATTGACGGTTAATATCGGTTTGTATGAAAAAACTACAATTTCTCCGGGTTCTACACATTGTGGCCCTTCTATTTCATAAGGCGGGTCGAAAGATTTGTATAGGTCGTAGGAAGTGTATAGCCAACCGCAGTTTTTGCTTTCGTAATTTAACCTTAAACGTCCTTTTCCATAGCCATCAGCATTGTAATTAGGGTTTCGGTTGGCAGATTTTACAGTTACTGTGGTTTCCGCAGTGGAACTGACTATTTGTAAATCTCCCTGGGTACTCCAAAAAGGAGTTTGCCCTTCAGGTAGATTAAATTCACTTGGATCATATGAAAATTCATATGTATCCGAAAGATTGATGCAATTTCCATTTCCGGTAACCCGGGTAATGATTTGCGAAAATGCAATATTGGTAAATAATACCAACAGTAAAATAAGCCATGTTTGTTTTAAAGTTTTTTTCATGTGTTTAAAATTTTAATTGTTAATAAATTATGAGAAATAATTATTTTAAAAACGGGGTGTATAAATTCCAGTAGTTACCGGAGGGGTATATAATACTTGTTGTTCTACGCTTCTTACTAATCTGAAACCCAAATCTGATTGAAGTGTAGATACAGTGTGTCCATCTCTCCAATAAACTGTTGCTTTTGCTGCAGGACAACCATTGCCCCCCCCCCTATATACTTTTTTAGTGCCGCTCGTGGGGCCTTGTGGGTCTATGCTTCCGGCACTTTCGGCATAATATGTGGCACTATACCAATCGGAACACCATTCGTATACATTGCCAGTCATATCATAAATGCCTAATTCATTAGGCTGTTTAAGCCCTCCCTCATGAGAATTTCCACCGGAATTTCCACTGTACCATCCCACATCTTTGATATTATTACTACCGCTATATGTATATCCATTGCTTTTGTTGCCTCCACGCGCGGCATATTCCCACTCTGCTTCCGTAGGTAAACGCCCTCCTGCCCAATGGGTATATTCGTTTACCGTCATCCATTTATTAGAGTAAGGACGATTCCGCCATATTTCGTTTACAACATATACTCCATCTATTGGTTGTAATGTTGTTAATTTCTCCCCTTTGTATTGGCCTTCTTTTATAGTTAAACTACCATATCCATTCAAAAAATCAACCAATTGCTGATACGTTATCTCATACTTACTTATATAAAAGCTACTTACCGTAACCGTATGAGCATCATTTCCCGTTCCCATCATATAAGTACCGCCTTCTACAAATACCATTTCCACATCAGCGGCATTGAGTGGGGATGTTGGCTCGTCTTCATTGGTTTGAATTTCAATCCAGTTAATAGTTTTTTCGGAAGAAGGTGAGATGGTTGTGTTTTCTTGCGTATTTGTGTCTTCCTTGGTGCAGGAGATACAAAGCATCAGGCTTGTTAAGATGCCTAATGATAAGTGTAAGATTTTTTTCATATTTTTGAGAATTAACAATTTAATTAAATGAATATTTATTTGTTTTCAAATTTATAGATTAAAAAACAAATAATCAACGATTTCATGTTATTTTTCATTTACCTATATGTTTCATAAAATTACATTAAAATAATAAAAGAATGATTGATCGTTATTTTTTGTAATTTAGATAAGGAATATATTGTGATTTTTCCCTACGACTTACATCTTTATATTACTTTTTTCATATAAAGACAGATAAAAAGGAATAAAAAGTCGATTTTTTAATGGTGTAATTTTTGAAAATTCGAGTAATTTCCGAAATTTGTATCGAATTTATTGCCACAATAGCGTAGTTGGTAGCGCAAATCATTCGTAATGATTAGGTCGCCGGTTCGAGTCCGGCTTGTGGCTCAAAAAGTGGAGCGGACGTAAATGGTAATTTTTCCGAACCGGATGTTACTCCAGATTCTTCTCAAACATTTTCCAAAGCTTATCATCCGGTACCGGTGCTACAACCTTGATTAGTTCTTTTGAAACAGGATGAATAAATTCAACACTCCGTGCGTGTAAACTAATTCCCCCATCCGGATTAGAACGGGCAAATCCGTATTTTAAGTCACCTTTTATTGGGCTGCCGATTTTGGCTAACTGGCAGCGTATTTGATGATGCCGTCCTGTTTGCAGATTTATTTCCAGCAGAAAATAATTATCCGACTGGGCTACTTGTTTGTAGGAAAGAATAGATTTCTTGGCATCTTTTACATCTTTGTCGTAAGCATAAGATTTGTTTTGCTTTTCGTTGCGTGTCAGGTAGTGTACCAATTCATCTTCTAATTTAGGCGGCATGTTTTTAACAATGGCCCAATATGTTTTTTTTACCTGCTGTGTCTTAAACATTTCGTTGAGGCGGGATAACGCTTTGTCTGTCCGGGCAAATACTACAATACCGCTAACAGGTCTGTCTAGGCGGTGAGTAACACCTACAAATACATTGCCCGGCTTGTCGTATTTTTCCTTTAAATATACCTTAATAGTTTCCGACAACGGAGTATCGCCTGTTTTATCGCCTTGCACGATTTCAGAACAGGTTTTATTTACAATTATAATATGGTTATCTTCGTAAAGAACGGTCATAAGAGTGAATTCAAAGATTCAAAATTCGGCACAATCAGTTTAATGCTCCCTTTGCCTGATTACTTCGTAGGCCAGTACTCCGGTGGCTACTGATACGTTTAATGATTGGATATTCCCCAGTATAGGAATGCTTACCATTTTATCGCAAAGCCTTAATATTTCCGGCGAAATACCCATATCTTCGGACCCCATAACAATAGCTGCAGGCATAGTGTAGTCGACCTGGGTATAGCTTTCTGCAGCTTTTTCGGAAGCGGCAAAAACGGTAATACCAGATGCTTTTAAAAAACGTACCACTTCAATCAGGCTGTTCTCGCGGCAAACGGGAATGTTGTGCAAGGCGCCCGCGGATGTTTTCATGGCATCGGCATTAATAGCAGCGCCACCTTTAACCGGTACCACAATAGCGTCTACTCCCGCACATTCGCAGGTACGGGCAATAGCCCCGAAGTTACGTACATCAGTTATGCCGTCGAGTACCACAATAAATGGAGTGCGTCCTTCTTCATAAATGGTAGGTATAATGTCATCAATATGCTGGTAGGTAACAGATGATAAATAGGCAACTACTCCCTGGTGGTTTTTCATGGTCAGGCGGTTCAGCTTTTCTACCGGAACACGCGTGAGAGGAATTTGAGTACCTTTCATGGCGGTAAATAATTCTTTGGCCAATTCTCCACTAAGCTCTTTCTTGATTAAAATCTTATCTAATTCTTTTCCGGCTTCAATGGCTTCTATTACAGGTCTGATTCCGAAAATCATTTCTTTTTCTTTCATTTTGAAGTATTTATTTTTATAAAAGATATTTGCTTTGTAATATTTGTTGATATTGTTTCCTACGGTCGCGATATTGATAGGGTAAAGAGAGTAAATTAATATCTAAAAATATCGGCGAAGCCATATGTCAATCAATATCGCAAAGCAAATATCTATAAATCTTTGATTAAAACATCTTGTGTTGCGTCTATCTCTTTTTGTTTGATGCCAATTACAAAATTCCATATTTTATTGAACTTCTCTTCCCTGTCTATCTTAAAGTTTTCGGACCCTAAATGTTCCAATCTTTCCAATAATAGTCCTACGGTCATTTTATTGATATCGAAAGCAGGTAAATAGGTAATAATCCGTTCGTCGTTTGTGGCACCTTCAGTAAGTATGTTGGCTTCGAGTAATTTGGAAATAAGCCTATTGGTAAGCCTGAGTGGTATTTCGTTTGCTGTTGATATTTCCTGAGCTGTCAAAGGTGGTTCTTCGTTTTCAAATCTTTTAATGATAAGATTCAAAATAACGAGATACAGAAAATCTTTGTATCGGCGTGTAATTTTCTGAACATCAGCTTCGAAGTCGTAGTTTTTGTTATTCTGGGATGCGAAAGCCAGTTCTCCGCCAAACAGGAAGATGATAAATGAAATTTGTAACCACAACAATAACAAAGGAACGGCAGCGAATCCACCGTAAATTTTATTATACGAAGAAAGGAATATTTGCCCGTTGATATAAATCATCTGGAAAATCTGGAATGCCAATCCGGTAAAAATGCCTGCAAAAAGAGCGCTGCCTGGTTTTACTTTTGTGTTTGGAATAATAAGATAAAGTACAAAGAAAAGAATACAATTGATAACATAAGGCATAATACGCATGACAATCTGTACTACAGGACTAAAGATGCCAGCCAGTGGTGTGGAAGAAATGGTGGCGCTAACGAATACGGATAGTCCGCTTGATACAATCAGCAAAATAGGGATAATAACTACGATAGACAGGAAGTCCACAAACTGACGTACCAATGAACGAGGCTTTTCTACCTGCCAGATATCGTTAAAGGTGCTTTCGATACTCGAAAATAAATTGAGAACCGAAAATAATAGGATGATGATACCAACTCCAACAAAAACTCCGCCTCGCGCATATTCCAGATATGATTGCACATACCCGAAAGCAATTTGAAGAGCATCCGATTGGGCGGGCATTTTGTCTATCAAGGTTTCTTCGAGAATCGTTTGAAAGCCGAATCCCCGTGCAATGACAAAAATAAGCGCCAATGTAGGAACAATGGCCAGCAAGGTGCTAAAGGTCAGGGCCGATGCTTTCATTCCCAGTCCGTCTCTCGCAAAACCGCGGGCGGTAAGAATAAAAGTCCTTATTGTTTTATATAAAAGAACTTTTCCTTTGGTTAGTTCGTTATCTGTCATACGCCAGATATCGACTGTGATAAATTTTAAAAATCGGGATATAGATTCTTTTATGTTCATATCATGATATTTACAAGATAGCTTAAATATGATATTTGCTTCGCAATATCACTAAATATCGCGAAGCAAAATCATTTTATAAAAAATAGCAGGCCTGTAAGCCGGGTTCTGTATTTTCAACGAATTGAAAATGCTTGTCATTTATCTACGATTATTGTCGCCAATAACCTCTAGCAGCTTACCCCCCGACATCGAACGGGCAGTCCTAATACGTCGGTATACATAGCCTTACAACCCATAAGGCGTACGGCATCTCGTATTGCTACGAAACCCGGTGAGCTCTTACCTCACCTTTTCACCCTTATTCTGGCTTGCACCGGAACGGTTATTTTCTGTTACGTTACTCTGCCCTCACGAACAGCTTCCCGTTAAGAAGTATGGTGCCCTGTGTTGCCCGGACTTTCCTCTTTTTCGCATAGCGAAACAGCGACAAGCCGGCCTGCTACTAATAATTGAATAACAAGTTGGTATAAAAACAAACTTGATGAACTGTTGTTCGACTAACCAACATTAATCTTTGGACAAAGATAAGTATTTAGTTTTTATATATGGTTTCCGAAAGGTGGGATATGTGAAAATAATTGTTTTAGCATGAAAAATTATCTCAGAGCCCATATTTAATTCAAGATTCAAAGTTCAAGATTCAAAATTATCTGTAAAACATCCTCAATGCGTAATTTTGAATATTGAATTTTAAATGTTGAATTTATTATTCTTTAGACCTTTTCATCTAAGATCTCTTTACAAGCTATTCGCGCGGATAGTTTGCACGTGTCTTTTTTAGTGCTATCTTTGTAAAATACCTTAACACTTTATCCGAATCAGCAACAAAATTTAAAAGATTGCCGGAATTATACCCGTAATAAAACCTTATGAATAATTCAAGAGGTCTATAGTTTTTTATTATAAATGGATAAAAACAAAAAAATAATCAAATTTATATACATGTTTTACTAATATTAAAATCTTATGAAAAAAACAATTTTTACAACATTAGGTGCCTTATTGTTCGTAATAAGTGCATTCGCCTATAGTGGCGGAAACGGGTCGGAACTATTCCCGTATGAAATTTCCTCAAAAGCCGATATGGTAGAATTAGCAACCAACGTAAACAGTGGACAAGCTTACACTGGTAAATATTTTAAACTTACACGCAGTCTCATAGGCTCAACGGATACTATCTCTACAACTATTGGTAATAATACTTATTCTTTTAGCGGCATATTTGATGGTAGCAACTATGAAGTTGCGGTAAAAATAAACAGTACCGAAAGAACTGGCTTATTTGGAAATATTAGCAATGGTACTATCAAAAATCTTGGAGTTTCAGGTAGTATTACAAGTAGTAGCGCAGCAAATATAGGTAGTATTTGTGCTTATGCAACCGGAACTAACATAATAACAAACTGCTACAGTAAGGTAAAAATTAATGCCACTTCTACTAGTTCCGGTGGTTACTATTCGATTGCTTATTTTGGTGGTGTTTGTGGATATATTTACAGTGGTACTACTACTATAACTAATTGTTACAATGTTGGAAATATTACAACAAGTGTCTATGGTACTGTTTATGTTGGTGGCATTTGCGGTGGTATCCCGTCTACCGGAGCTAACAATAAAATAGAAAATTGTTATAATACAGGAACAATACTGGCAAAAACAACTAATACTAATACTGATGCTTATGCCGGTGGTATTTGTGGAAGCGCTATTGCTGCAACTCCGATAATAAAGAATTGCTACAACGCAGGTAATATTTCATCAATTCGTTCCGGTAGCTTAGTATCATATTCCGGAGGTATTTGCGGACAATATGGTAATATACAAAATTGTTTTGTAGCCAATGTTCAAATAACAAATGTAAATGATGCTCCCCTCGCAAAAATAGGAAGAGTGGTTGGAGGTACAAGCGGTACATATGCCAATAACTATGCCTATGGAATGATTACGCTGAACGGCAATGCCATTAGCAGTACAAATGCAAACAGCAAAGATGGTAAAGATGCTGTTACCGCAAATTTTCAGGATCAAGCATGGTTAACAACCAACCTTACATGGGATTTTACCGATACATGGATAATGCCCGGTGCCGGAGAGTATCCTGTATTGAAATTTCAAGAAGCTGCACTTCCACCAAGCGCTAATGTAACAGTTACTGTAAATAGTAGCAATGCTGCCCTCGGCACCACGCTCGGCAGCGGCATATACGCGAGAAATTCGAGCGCTACCATACATGCCATACCGTTGGCAAATAATGTGTTTGTGTCCTGGTCGGACAGCAATACCGATAACCCTCGCACCCTTACCGCCGACGATGATATAACACTTACCGCCACTTTTGCTTCTTGCGACAACTCCGCCCTTTTGGCCGAAATAGAAACCTTGGAAACCGCAAACACCAACTTACAAAACGATTTGAATACAGCCAATGGTACTATTACTACACTGAACGGAACAATTACCACGCTAAATGGTAACATCACTACATTAGAAACTCAAAACACTAATTTGCAAAATGACCTGAATACCGCCAATGGTACTGTTACTACATTGAATGGAACAATTACCACGCTAAATGGTAATATTACTACGTTGCAAACTCAAAACACTAATTTGCAAAACGACTTGAATACCGCCAATGGCACTGTTACTACATTGAATGGAACGATTATCGGTTTAGAAAATGACTTGTCCGATAGCGAAGCGGAGATTATCCGCCTGCAAAACCAATTAAACGAATGCAGTACTGTACACCTGGCTAAAGTAAAATCGACCATTGCATCCATTTATCCTAATCCCACTACAGGCATTGTTTACCTCAATACCGTAAATAATGTGAAAGTTTATAGCCAAAACGGAGACTTGTTGCAGGAAAAAACGGGAGACAGTATAGATTTGTCCGGTTATGCAACAGGCATTTATCTGTTGCAGGTTGGCGATGAGTGGGTAAAAGTAGTGAAACAATAATAATATACAGGCTTTGCCTGTATCACGACTAAACACTAAAAAGGCCGCAAACAATCACATTTGCGGCCTTTTTATGTTGTATTGCTTTTAGAATCCCTGTATCGTAGTAAAAGCTAAACTAAAAATTTCAACCACTGATCTTTATTTTATAGAAGCTTAATATATAAGATTTTAAAAGAAAATAAAGAGGCTATATGTTTATCAGAAAAAATATTAGTATCCAAAATATATCCTCAAAGATAGTCGTTTAATGTAAATTTTCTGTACATTTATACATTCAGAAAATATATGCATAAACTATTTTTTTATGCATAACAATTTCAAACATACTGCCAAACTCAAATTTTCTATGAAACCACCATTGCAATTTCCTATTCATACCCATCCACATAGATTGTATTTTGAAAAGGAACCGGATTATGATAAATTGAAAGAGAAACTTGATTTTATAGATTCTTATTCACGGATGACAAATCAGAATGTTTTTATTATTGATTTTTACAAATCGGAATATTTTTACATGTCAAAAAATCACTTTGCTTACGAAACATATAAAAGCTACCAGATGTCCGATAAAGATTATACTCCCCTTCTGGTAATGGACAAAGACAAACAAAATCATCTGGAGTCAAAATTAGCCATGTCTAAATTTCTGTCTGCATTTGACAAAGATACTATAAAGAGGGCGCGGCTTTATTCTACGCATCCGATGGAACTTAAAAGCGGGCATATTGTCATGATTTCAAACCAATAT
>JAVBUB010000024.1:0-7484 GCA_031555675.1 Paludibacteraceae bacterium
CATACCGATTATAATTTTTTCGGACCTAAAATCGGCTTTGACATCTTCCGTTTTGAACACGGTAAAATTGTAGAACATTGGGACAATTTGCAAGAAACACCCGCCAATGCCAATCCAAGTGAACACACGATGATTGACGGCACAACAGATATTACCGACTTAAACAAAACTGAAGCAAACAAGGCATTTGTCAGGAACTTTGTGGACGATATTTTGGTAAATGGGAAAATGGATAAGTTGGCAGGTTATTTCGATGGCGACAATTACATTCAACACAATCCGCTAATTGCCGACCAACTTTCTGGCTTAGGCGCTAAATTGGGCGAGTGGGCAGCACAAGGCATTACGATGAAGTACGACAAAATTCACAAAGTATTGGGCGAAGGGAACTTTGTATTGGTGGTAAGTGAAGGACATTTGGCAGGTAATCACAATTCGTTCTACGACCTATTCCGTGTAGAAAACGGTAAAATCGCCGAGCATTGGGATGTTATTGAAACCATTGCCCCACAAGACACATGGAAAAACAATAACGGGAAATTCGGTTTCTAATTCCCAAATCCTATTCCCAAGCAATCTGCATATTTTACCGGTATGCAGATTGTTTTACAATTTATCAACAATGGAAAAGGCTTTCAACTTTTTAAGACAGCGTAAAGAAGTGCCGTTTGCCACGATAGACAAGAATGAAAATCCTACTATGAGTGTATTTCAAATCATGCTTATTGGAAACACAGCATGTGGATGTGGGAATGATTATATAGCTCAATATATATATCAGAAAATCAACTTTATTTGATAAATATTTTTGGCTGTGATAATAAAAGTATAAATTCAATTCTCTACTAATGTAAATAGAATTACCGACAGTGTGAAAGTACGGAGAGGATATAGTAAAATTATGATAATGAGACTATTCGAATTGCAAAATCAATACCAGAGTGGAATGTTTATTATAAACATGAAAAACTTCCCCAAAAGACCTTGGATGATTCCAGTTGTATTTAGCGAAGAAAACAAACGAAAATAGCCAAACCCCCAACTTACGTCCTGCTCGTTTACGAGCAGGGAATCTGCAATTTTAGTTTTTTACCGTGAATCTTGAGTGGTTTTAGCGTGTTGTGTAAGCGAGGTTCATTAGTCATCCATGTCAACCACATCAATAGATTCTAGAAGTTGTGCTTCCAACGAAAGAGAATATATGGTATTTATAATTTCCCGTATGTTAGATATCTTTTTATCAGTATTAGCCATAATTTGCATTTCGACCCCGAGTATATTGGCTCTTTTTGTTGGCACAAGCCGAAATCCTGCACTATTATAAAAACAAATCCTTCTTTCACGCATTTTTTTCTCGTCCTTGGTCGCTGCTCCCTGCGGATCCTCCACCTCTATAACAATGATTTTCCCATGGTATTTTTCAATGATCTTTTTCAAAAATTCACTACCAATTCCTTTATCGCGAGATGAAATATCTACAGCCAGGTAATTCCCAATCACATACTCTATGTCATCAAGAGCAGTTAAAATAGCATAAGCCAAATTGATTCCATCCTCCGTCAGATACATGGCATCAAATATTCCATTTTTGATATTATTCCTAACATTAGAATATGGAATAAGTTCGCTTGGTGGAAAATCATTCATCATCTGTTGATAAAGTGTTTCACACTCCGATAGCTCTATTTTTTTGATTGTTAGCATTTAAAACATTTGTATGTCCAGTTCTTTGGCAAACAATGGACCAGCTTGTTTTACGAAAAAATTAAATGCTTCGGAAGTGCTGTGAGCGTAAAAGGCTGCTTGATCTACGTATTCCTCATATACCATAAATTCTGATGGGTTCTCTGTGCTTTGATAAAGGGTATAAACCAAATTACCCGGTTCACTTCTCGTTGCCTTGATCAAGTCTGAAGCTATATTTAGAAAGTTTGCTTCTTCTCTTGCAATAATTTGGATTTTGGCTATTATTATTTTCTTTTCCATATTTTTATTTGTTTCTAAAGGTAGACAAATTTAAGTCGACAAGGGGGAACTGTTACCATGTTTTTAAAGTTGAAAGAATTCGTGCGGTAGCAATGCGGTATTTACTGTTGATGTCATTGAACTCTTGTTTACAATTTACCCCCAAAAGCCAAATCACCCGCATCGCCCAAACCGGGAACAATATAAGCATGCTCATTCAAATCCGAATCAATAGCGCCTGTCCAAATCGTGGTTTTATCTTCGGGAAAATGGCTTTTCACATACTCTATGCCGGCTTTACTGGCAATAATAGACGCTACGTAAATGCGGGCAGGTTCGCCATGCTGTAACAAAGCCTTATAGGCCAATTCCATGGAACTGCCCGTGGCAAGCATAGGATCGGCAATAATCAAAGTTTTTCCTTCTATAGAAGGCGCAGCGATATATTCAATCATCACTTCAAACTTGAGCGTATCTTTATATTTTCTATAAGCAGAAACAAAAGCGTTTTCCGCCTTATCAAAATAATTCAGAAATCCCAGATGAAACGGTAAACCCGCACGAAAAACCGTTGCCAAAACAATTTCATCGGCAATGACGGCAGTTGGTGCCACAGCAAGCGGAGTTTGTACATTTTCCGTCCGGTAATTGAGGGTTTTACTCATTTCGTACGCCATAATCTCCCCCACCCTTTCTAAATTCCGGCGAAAGCGCAACGAGTCTTTTTGTATGTTCACATCTCTGATTTCGGATAAAAAATTAGTCAACAGAGAATTGGAGGCAGATAAATTGTGTATTTGCATGGTGTATTATTTATTCAAGATTTAAAATTCAAGATTCAAGATTGCATATGAACAAGATTTCCAGACAATTTTGAATCTTGAACTTTGAATCTTGAATCATTTATTGATTTCAAAGATAGCAATTTTCAATATAAATTTTATCCCTCCAAATCTTTAAAAGGGTTAAAAAATCGATTCGTTGCTCTTTATTCTTTATTCTTCATTCTTCATTCTAAATTAATTAACGATCTTTGCGCGAATTTATGAAGTTTAAATATATGAATGCAATTACAAAGACAATTGAATTGAGTGATGGAAGGGCTATCACTATTGAAACAGGAAAGTTGGCTAAACAGGCCGATGGATCTGTAGTTGTTCGCATGGGCAACACCATGTTATTAGCTACTGTGTGCGCAGCCACGGATGCAAAACCAGGCACAGATTTTATGCCGCTGACAGTAGAGTATAAAGAAAAATATGGAGCGGCCGGGCGTTTTCCCGGTGGATTTACCAGACGTGAAGGACGTGCTTCTGATTACGAAATTTTAGTATCGCGCCTCATCGACCGCGCATTACGTCCATTATTCCCCGACGATTATCACGCCGAAGTTTATGTAAATGTATTCCTTATTTCGGCCGACGGCAATGATATGCCCGACGCGTTGGCAGGATTAGCCGCTTCTGCTGCTTTGGCCGTGTCTGACATACCTTTCAACGGACCTATCTCCGAAGTACGTGTAGCGCGCATCAACGGAAAATTCTGTATCAATCCAACCTTTAAGGAATTGGAAAAAGCAGATATCGACATCATGGTAGCAGCTACCATAGATAACATTATGATGGTGGAAGGCGAAATGAAAGAAGTTTCTGAAGCCGAAATGCTTGAAGCTATTAAAATTGCACACGAAGAAATTAAAAAACAATGCCTTGGTCAAATGGAATTGACTAAAATGGTAAGTAAAGAAGCAAAACGTACTTACTGTCACGAAGAAAATGACGAAGACCTGAAAAAAGACGTTTGGGCAAAAACATACGACAAAGTATATGCCGTAGCTACTTCGTGCAATGCCAACAAGCATGCCCGTGGTGATGCCTTTAGCGCTATCAAGGCCGAATATATGGAAACTATTTCAGAAGAAGAAAAAGATGCAAAAGCAGCGCTTATCGGTAAATACTACCACGATGTAGAAAAAGAAGCTATGCGCCGTGCCATCTTAGACTAAGGAAAACGCCTCGATGGCCGTAAAACTACCGAAATCCGTCCTATTTGGTCAGAAGTAGATTACCTGCCAATGGCACATGGTTCTGCTATTTTTACCCGTGGTGAAACCCAATCATTAACCACCGTAACATTAGGAACAAAATCTGACGAAAAACTATTGGATGAAGTATTAATCCATGGAAAAGAACGCTTCCTGTTGCACTATAATTTCCCTCCATTCTCCACCGGAGAAGCCAAAGCCGCCCGTGGCGTAGGACGTCGCGAAGTTGGTCACGGAAACTTGGCTCACCGCGCGTTGAAAGGTATGCTTCCTGCCGATTATCCTTATGTAGTTCGTATTGTTTCTGATATTCTGGAATCAAACGGATCATCATCTATGGCCACCGTTTGTGCTGGAACATTAGCATTAATGGATGCCGGAGTTACCATCAAAAAACCGGTTTCGGGAATTGCCATGGGATTGATCTCTGAGAACAAAGGAAAAAATTTCGCAGTGCTTTCTGATATTCTTGGTGATGAAGATCACCTTGGCGATATGGACTTCAAAGTTACCGGAACAAAAGACGGTATTACCGCTACACAAATGGACATCAAAGTAGACGGATTGTCTTTCGAAATTCTCGAAAAAGCATTGAACCAAGCCAAAGAAGGCCGTATGCATATTCTCGGTAAAATAACCGAAACCCTAGCACAACCTCGCGAAGACTTTAAACCTCATGCTCCACGCATCGTTATCATAATGATTCCGAAAGAAATGATTGGCGCTGTAATAGGCCCTGGTGGAAAAATTATCCAGGATATGCAAGAAAAAACAGGAGCTGTTATTTCTATTGAAGAAATTGATGGTCAAGGCCGCGTAGAAATAGCCGCCAACAACAAAGAATCTATCGATGCTGCTGTAGCACGTATCAAAGGTATCGTTGCTGTTGCCGAAGTGGGCGAAACTTACCAAGGTAAAATTAAATCTGTTATGCCTTATGGTGCTTTTGTAGAATTTTTACCAGGGAAAGAAGGCTTACTTCACATTTCGGAAATCGATTGGAAACGCATCGAAACAATGGAAGAAACCGGATTAAAAGAAGGTGACAGCATTGAAGTAAAACTACTTGATGTCGATCCTAAAACAGGAAAATTCAAGTTATCTAAAAAGGCATTGACTCCACGTCCGCCTAAAGAAGAAAAAGAAAATTAAGAAAATGTTATTCATAAGAAGCCGCTCAAGAAATCTTGAGCGGCTTTTTTATTATTATTGTCGAGATGACTTCGAGTTATCCCGACAACAATGGATATAATTTTATTTCTATTTCGTAATATATTTTCAAATAAAATTAACGAACATTTTGTTTGATTTAAATAGTTTACTATTTTTGCCCGCTAAAAATGAACCATATGCAAAAAATCACCATCAGTTGGATTGTTTTATTCCTGCTATTTAATGTTTCCGTGTACGCAGATAATCTCTTTGAAAGCAGTCCAAGGACTCTTATTGCAGTATCTCGACCAAATATTTGGTCATATATTCAAAATACAGCCACCTTAACTGCTGTAGAAAAGCTGGAAGGAAGTCTTTTTTTTCAAAACCATTTTAATATGAAAGAACTTTCCACAAAGAGTATCCAGGTAGGCGCACATGCACGTTTTTTGAATATAGGAATTGCTTTTTCTTCTTTTGGTTATTCTAATTATAACGAAAATATCATAGGTTTGGCATTCGCCCGTAAATTCTCTAAAAGATGGATGTTGGGAATTCAATTTGATTATTACTCCGTTTACTTTTCGAAAACAGAAGGTTACAAAGGAAAAATATTTCCACAGATAGGCATTCTATCACAGCCTGCCGAAAATTTTTATATTGGATTTCAGGTTTTTAATCCAACGCACGAAAGAATAAAAACAACCTATTTTTATAAAGAAATACCCTCTGTCTTTTCTCTAGGAGGAAGCTATTATTTTTCCAATAAACTGATAACAGGGATCCAGCTGGATAAAGAAATAAAATCCAACCTGCAAATATCTGTAGAAATAAATTATCAATTTTTGGAATATTTGTCTGTTAAGTTAGGATGTATTAAAAACGAAATACTAATTCCGGATATGGGGTTGGGAGTAACTTTAAGCAACCTTAGAATAGATACAGATTTTAAGTTTCATTCTACGCTGGGAATTATTTCCGGTATTGCTTTAACTTATAAAATGAAGTGATGAAGAAATATCTGCTCCTTTCATTTTTTATGTTGCTATCTATTCGATTGTTTGCTGCAGAGTCAACCCCCGAAATTATACAAAATATTATGGAGCAAATCGCTGAAAATAAAGAGGACGAAGAGTTCGATTTCAGTTCATTACAAGATGATTTGCAACAATTTGCAGAACACCCTGTTAACCTGAACCATACTACCAAAGAAGAACTTGAACAATTATATTTATTATCCGATATCCAAATCGAAAACCTGCTGTACTACCTATATCGGTATGCTCCTATGTATTCTATTTATGAACTACAATTAATAGAAGGCTTTGATAACCAAAGCATTCAGAATATACTTCCTTTTGTGGATGTACATCCGGAAAAACACCAAAACAACTTTAATTTACCTCGTCTTTTAAAGTATGGCAAACAATCTGTTTATCTACAAAGCAGATATACTATTGAACAAAAGGAGGGCTATAAACACATAGATAAAGATATATTAGCCGAGCATCCAAATAAAAAATATTGGGGAGAACCTTTTTATGGCATGCTAAAATATAGTTTCCAATCAAAAAACAGGCTCATATTTGGCTTTACAGCAGAAAAAGATGAAGGAGAGCCATTCTGGAATAAACACCATAAAGGTTTCGATTTTTATTCAGCTCATCTACAACTAAATGACTTAGGCATATTTAAACGCATCATCATAGGCGACTACAAAGCATGTTTCGGCTATGGCTTGGTAATGAATAACAATTTTTCGATGGGAAAATCGTCTTATGTCCTTAACGTATTACCAAACAGCCGGGGATTAAACAAAACCTCATCGGCTAACGAAACAAGTTTTTTCAGAGGAGCGGCAACATCCGTAAGAATAAGCAAATTTCAATTTTCGGTTCTTTATTCGAATAAAAAGATTGATGCTTCAATAAGTACAGATCAAGTTTTTACATCATTAAAAACCGACGGGCTGCATCGTATTCAAAGCGAATGGGAAAAGCGCAAAACAGTTACCCAACAGATTATTGGTGGAAATATAGAGTTTGCCTGTCGACGGTTCAAAACCGGGATAACCTTTACAGGTGTACTATTTAACCGGCAATGGCAACCGGAACCGGCGCCGTATAACTTATATTATTTTCGAGGAAAAGAACAATATTCCTCCAGCATAGATTATCAATATAACTGGCGACGGATTCGCATTTTTGGCGAAACTGCTTTGAGTTTTAATAAGTCAATGGCAACTCTTAACGGACTTTCTATTAATCCAAGTTCAAGAATTACATTTTTATTATTGCAAAGATTTTATTCAAAAGAATATCAG
>JAVBUB010000107.1:0-5124 GCA_031555675.1 Paludibacteraceae bacterium
GAAATCAATAGATTCTTTGGGATTAAAGGTCATGTTTTTGCGGGGATCGACTTTCAAAATAAAATATTTGAGGGCTCCCAAGGCAATTTTTTGAGATATGTTTCTTACTTCTTCTTCGGTGCAATTATCGAGCTTACCTAATTCTTGTGATGTTTCGAAAGATGTTTGTTCCATTTCGGCAATCAGGTCGTCGGCATCTACTACGGTGCCTTCGCGGCTTTTCATTTTTCCTTCGGGTAATTCTACCATGCCATAGGAAAAGTGAACCAATTCTTTACCCCATTTAAAACCTAATTTGTCCAACAAAATGGATAATACCTGGAAATGATAATTTTGTTCGTTACCTACCACATAAATCATTTTATTGATTTGAGGATAATCGTCATAACGAAGTTTGGCGGTACCGATGTCCTGTGTCATATATACGGAAGTACCATCGGCACGAAGCAACAGCTTTTCATCCAATCCTTCGCCCGTCAGGTCGGCCCAAACAGAACCGTCTTCGCGTTTGTAAAAAGCGCCTTTGGCCAATCCTTCTTCTACTTTTTCTTTTCCTTCGAGGTATGTTTCCGATTCGTAATATATTTTATCGAAATCTACTCCCAATCGTTTGTATGTTTCGGCAAATCCGGCATATACCCAGCTATTCATCATGCTCCAAATGGCGTGAACTTCGGCATCGCCGTTTTCCCATTTGCGAAGCATTTCTTGAGCGCTAGTCATTAAGGGAGCTTTTGCTTTGGCTTCTTCTTCGGTCATGCCCTGAGCCATAAGGTCTTTGATCTCCGTTTTATATTCTTTGTCGAATTTTACATAATAATCGCCTACCAAGTGGTCTCCTTTAATGCCCGACGATTCGGGAGTAACACCGTTTCCCCAGATTTGCCAGGCCAACATCGATTTACAGATGTGTATACCACGGTCGTTTACAATGTTGGTTTTGATTACCTTGTTACCATTGGCCTGCATAATTTTGCTAAGGCTGTATCCGAGTAAATTATTGCGGATGTGTCCTAAATGGAGCGGTTTGTTGGTATTGGGCGAAGAGTATTCGATCATTACCAATGGAGAGCTTTCGGTAGGAGTAACCAATCCGAAACCGGCAATATGGTTTATTTCATTTAAGGTACCTAGCCAGTAGTCGGCGGAGATGGTCAGGTTTAAGAATCCTTTGATTACGTTGTAACCGTATATTTCTTTCTGATTTTGTTTTAAATATTCGCCTATATCGCTTCCGGTTTGCTCGGGACCTTTTTTAGAGGCTTTTAAAAAAGGGAAAACAATAACAGTGAAGTCGCCTGAAAATTCTTTTTTTGTTTTTTGTATTTGTATGTCTTTGGCTTCGAAATCTGTGTTGTACAGATTTTTGAGCGCTATTATAACGTTTTCTGATAGTTGGCTTTCTATATTCATTTGGGTGTTGAATTTTAGTACAAGGTGCAAATATAAGATTTTTTAAGGTTTAATTGTTTATTTTATTTATAGTTTTCATGTCTTTATTTTAGAATAATAACATTGTTTGCGCGGTAGAAAAGATTAAAATTATAATAAAACTACACCCCTATATTTTTTCAATATAGGGGCGTAGTTTATGTTTAATTATTCTAAAAAGAATTATTCTGTGTATTTGTAGAATTCGTTATACACAACCTTTAATTTTAAAGGTAAAGTAGTGTCGTATTGGTTTTTAAAAGTCAATCCCGATAACTTTATCATGTTTTCCATGTTTGTTATGGTACCAGAGCTGGATACGGTAGTTTTTACCGGAATTAAAACCATGTGTTCAACATCTGCTACTTGTGCCAATGGATCGTCCATTTTTTTCTGGATATAGTATGCCAGATCGAAAGTGTACACATAGGTTGTATCGTTAGATGCATCGACTTTTGTTTTGCGCGGAATGTAAAAGTTGGTTTTTTGGTTGGGTAGCTGATTTTTTTCAAAGAAATTTTGTACGCTATCTTGGTTAATCAGCAGTAAATATTCGGGCAGTGGTAAATCATCATCGGAAGTGATTGCTTGTATTTTTATTAAAGCGCTGTTTAGGGCCAGTTTCTTGTCAGGATTGCTGGTAGCGTCTATAATTTCTTTGACTGGAATGTCCAACTTGGTAAAAAAGCCGGCCGGAGAATAGATATATTCCCTGTCTTGTGCTTTATTGTTGAGTTTGGATTGCAGGTTGGTATGGCTGATTTTGTTTACCTGACGCACTTCGTTGTTGGCTGGATATATCAGAGTTTTTGATAATATTGTATCTTTTTCATCAATTTTAGTTGGATATTTATATGTTAACCGTAGATCAACGGATTCTGCATAAAGCATAGTTGCTCCGGAGCCATCGGTAGGTACAATATATATTCCTTTAAAAAAGTTTTTAAAAGTATTCTCGTCGGTATATTGGCTTTCATTCATAAATTTCTGAGCCAAGGCAAGAGGGAAATCTACACTGAAATAAGGCATGGTATCGTGTGCAATCAAGGTATCTGCGTTTGCAATATCTTTTATACTTAAATCAATAGAACCTAATTTTATACTGAAGTCTACATAATTATCGGCGTTGATGTCGGTGTAATACTTAGTGCGGAATCCGAGTTGCTGTTTCATTTGATATACATCGAAACTTACTCCTTCGTTGTGTTTTATTGATGAGTAGTACACAACCAATTTCAATGCATCCGCTGTGGCATTTGACGGGAATGTGAGGTTTTGAGCCGGATAGATAACTTGTGCCAGCAGTGATCCGTTGGTGTCTCCATATTTGTTGTCAACATACTTTCCTATCAGGAATGTAGTATTGTTGGCATACATGGAGGGGACTATATAGGTTTCTGTATTGAGCGAAAATGTTTTAACCAGAGCATTGATGTTGTCAGTGCTGGGCATAATACTAATGCCCATGTCGTCGGAGTCATCTTTACAAGCACTGAAGAAAAGAACGGATATGCATAAAACGAAAAATATTTTTTTCATTGAATCGTTGTTCTGTTGGGTTAGTTTTTTTAATTTAGTTTCTACTTTTTAACTTCCTTCTGTCAACTTTATTGTGTTGGAATCATTAATTTTGAATGATCTGGGAATAAAAATCATCATATTTGTCAACATAAGTTTCGCTACAACAATAATCTAAGAATGGAACGCCTTTTTTGTCGATATGTTCTTTTACTTCTTGACTGATGGATTCGCTTCCTTGTATAACTCCATCGGAATATTCGATGGCAAATTTAGTTAGTGTGCTGAAATCTATTTCTTTTTCTTTCAATATATCCAAATGGGAATCTTCAATGCCATCAATTACCAGCTTTTTGTTGAAATTATCGTCTAATGAGTTTTTAAAATCATCGCCATAAACGGAATAAACCACTTTGGCATTTTTAAAAAAAGGATCGTCGCTGTATGCTTTTTTGATGTAAATGGGAGCCAATGCGGTCATCCAGCCGTGACAATGGATGATATCGGGTGCCCAACGGAGTTTTTTTACGGTTTCGATAACTCCACGTACAAAAAATATAATTCTTTCGTCGTTGTCTTCGAACTCGTTTCCATCTTCGTCGGCAACAATGGCTTTCCGTTGGAAATAATCTTCGTTGTCAATAAAATAAACCTGCATTCTGGCCGATTGTATCGAAGCTACTTTTATAATCAACGGATGGTCGGTATCGTCTATAATAAGATTCATACCGGAAAGGCGGATCACTTCGTGAAGTTGGTTTCTTCTCTCGTTAACATGCCCGTAACGGGGCATAAATGTCCTGATTTCTCTTCCTTTCTCTTGTACTGCTTGTGGTAAATTTCTACAAATGGTTGAAATTTCAGTTTCGGGTAAGTACGGGGTAATTTCTTGAGAAATGAATAAGATCTTAACTGTTTCTTTCATGCTTGAATCCTTTGTGCTTATGTGTAAAATTGCGCGTAACTGGCATTTTGC
This sequence comes from Paludibacteraceae bacterium, assembly GCA_031555675.1. GTDB lineage: Bacteria > Bacteroidota > Bacteroidia > Bacteroidales > Paludibacteraceae > JAISJU01. Next base: position 3,926 of record JAVBUB010000107.1, read on the forward strand.
CCAGAATAGGCATATTTTGCAGCGTTTGCTTTATGACAAAATTACTTTTGAGGCTTTTGTAAAAACATTTTGCAAAGATATAAAAAAAAATCACGTAAAATGCAATATTTTACGCTTTTATTTTTATTTTGCGTGAAAGTGATTAACTGTTCATTTAAATAGTTGTCGAGTTTTGAGGTTGTTAAATTTTAAAAATTATAAGGTTTGATTGAGTAAATATTCAAAATTCGAAATTTAAGATTCTAAATCACTTGTTTACAGACTTTTAAGATGTTTTTTTTATCGTATTGACAGATATTTGCTTCGCTCGTGGTATTTTGGCAACGAATATCTCAATATCAGGTTAAATGCACAACGTTAGTTGTAGCTTATGATTTACTTTATGATAAAAATCGGATTTTATTTTACTGTTTGATATTTATTTGTTTTTTTTGCAGTTCATAAAACAAGTTCCTTCACTTATGAAAATAATATCAGTCATATCAGAATTACAGTCGACCATAAGCAGCCTGAAAAATGATAACAAATCGATTGGTTTTGTACCGACCATGGGCGCTTTGCATAGCGGACATATTTCGCTGGTAAATCGTTGTAAACAAGAAAATGATATTGTTGTTGTCAGCATTTTTGTGAATCCGACACAGTTTAATGATAAAAATGACTTGAAAAATTATCCACGTACGCCGGAAAAAGACTACGAAATGTTGCAAACGGGAGGATGTGATATTGTTTTTATTCCCGGTGTAGAGGAAATGTATCCGGAGCCTGATACCCGGAAGTTTGATTTCGGGGCGTTGGAAACGGTTATGGAAGGAAGATTTCGTCCGGGACATTTTAACGGAGTGGCTCAGATTGTAAGCAAGTTATTTGATGCCGTATGCCCGGATCGTGCTTATTTTGGGGAAAAAGATTTTCAGCAACTGGCTATTATCCGGAAGATGGTACAAATATTACACTTGGATGTCGAGGTAATTGCTTGTCCTATTGTAAGAGAAGAGAGCGGACTGGCAAAAAGTAGTAGAAATGAGCTTTTATTGCTTGATGAAAGAAAAAAAGCATCATTAATATCGAAAACTTTAATTGAAAGTCGTAACTTTGCGCTCTCAAAGAGTATTGAAGAACTTAAAAAACAGGTTATCCGGCAAATTGATGCGGAACCTGTACTGAAAGTAGAGTATTTTGAAATTGTAGACGGGGAT
>JAVBUB010000093.1:0-2963 GCA_031555675.1 Paludibacteraceae bacterium
CAAAGACACATTAGTCTACCGCGAGTCCAAACCAAAAAAAACAATACAAAGAACCATTCATACCGGCATAGAAAAATCGTTATGGGAAACAGTAAAAAATCTGAATACCAGTCAGTTTCTATCCATCAAGCTATCGGAGATATATGAATCTCAAATAGATTTTTTCGAAATAACCCCAACAGATAGCTTTACTGTTATGTTTGACGAGGTTTTTGTTGACGACACCTTATTGATTGATATAGGCACCATACACGCGGCTGTTTTTAAACATAAGGGAAAAGATAATTATGCATTTGCTTTTTATCAGGACAATGATTTAAATTATTATGATGAAAAAGGCGATAACATGAAACGGGCATTTCTGAAAGCTCCACTTAAATACTCGCGTATTAGTTCCAAGTTCAGCAACAGCCGATACCATCCCGTATTAAAAATATACCGTCCTCATCATGGCATTGATTACGCGGCACCGACAGGAACATCCGTTTTTGCGCTTGGCGCAGGCACTATTGAGAAAAAAGGCTATCAAGTAAGCGGTGGAGGTAATTATATTACCATTAAACATCCCAATGGTTATAAAACAACTTATATGCACTTACACGGATTCGCCAAAGGAATGGTTAAAGGGAAACGTGTATCGCAAGGAGAATTGATTGGTTATGTAGGTTCTACCGGTTTAGCTACCGGGCCTCATCTTGATTTTAGGGTATATCAGAACAACAAACCTGTTAATCCGCTTAAAATTGTTTCACCTCCGTTGGAACCTTTAAAAACCGAATTAAGAGATAGTTTTATGGTGGTAAGGGATGAAAAAATGAAAGAAATGAAAAAATGAAAGAAATGAAGAGAATAATTCGGACATTATTTCTGTTTACTCATCTACTCATAACTTAAAACTTACTACTTAAAACTTTATTATTATCTGACAAAACTGTAATTTTGCATTACGGTTTATTCAATCAAGAAACAACATATTTCAATTTATGCTTTTCTCAGACATCATAGGCCAAACCGCCACAAAAGAACGTTTTCTTCATTCTATCAAAGAAGGTAAAATGCCACATGCGCAACTTTTTACCGGGAAAAAAGGAATTGGAAAACTCCTGTTGGCTATAGCTTACGCTCAATATGTATGCTGCACCGACAAAAAAGAGAATGATTCGTGTGGTACCTGCCCGTCGTGCGTGAAATTTGCCAAACTGGCCCATCCCGATTTGCATTTTGTGTTCCCCATTATAAAACCCGGTTCGTCAAAAGCTGTTTGCGACGACTATATCAAAGATTTCCGTGATATTATACTCGAAAAAAAGTATTTCACTTACAACCAATGGATTTCCAAACTGAATGCCGAAAACAAACAGGCTACGATATATGCGGATGAAAGTGAGGAAATATCACGCAAATTAAGCCTAAAAGCATATGAATCGGAGTACAAAGTAATGATAATTTGGCAACCAGAAAAAATGAACGAAGCCTGTGGGAACAAATTGCTCAAAATATTAGAAGAACCACCTGCCAAAACATTATTCATACTGGTTACAGAAAATCCGGATGCTGTTTTAACCACCATACAATCTCGTACACAACGAATCAATATCCCCAATATAGAACTCCGTGATCTGAAAAAAGCCATCACATCAACATTCAACATTTCCGGAGAAGAAGCAGAAAATGTTGCCCGCATCGCCAATGGTAGTTATACCTCTGCTGTAGAAACATTGGAAATGAGTGCAGAAAATAAAGATAATTTTGAACGCTTTATCTCTATTATGCGGCTTGCTTACGCTAAAAACGTGAAAGGTATCAAGGAATGGGCGGAACAAATGTCAGGTGTAGGACGGGAACAGCAAAAAAACTTTTTAGCTTATGCACAACGTATGATGCGCGAAAATTTCATGCTAAACTTCCAAACCAGAGAATTAAATTATATGACCATAGATGAGTATAATTTTTCAGTACGTTTTTCTCCTTTCATCAACGAACGGAATATTATAGACATCATGACCGATTTTGCTTGGGCCGAAAGACATATTGAACAAAATGTAAATGGCAAAATGGTATTTTTCGATTTAGCACTCAAATTTATTGTTTTACTCAAAAAATAGTATCTTTGTAAACTTAAGTTAAAACGAGGAAATAGAAAATGGGAACTAAAAATCCAGTATAAACTGAAATTTTTATTCATCTCTTTTACTCGTAGCTTGTAACTCGTAACTCATAACTAAAATGGATTTCAAATTAGACCTCAATAGCATCAAAATAACTTCACAAGGCGCAAAAAAAACAGGTGCCAAGAAATTATCGATCTTCGACTGGTATTCGGATTTACCCGAAACCGTTAAAGATACCGATTATGTGGAAGTACAGTTTAAAAACACACGGAAAGCTTTCTTCAATAATTCTACCAAAATAATGCTAAAAAAAGGCGATATTGTTGCAGTAGAATCTTCGCCTGGTCATGATATCGGCGAAATAACAGCCGTAGGACAAATCGTGCTTTTACAAATGAAAAAGCTAGGATTCGATCCGGCTAAAAACGAAGTTAAAAGAGTTTACCGCATTGCCCGCCAAGGAGATATCGACAAATGGAACGAAGCCAAAGGCCGCGAAGAAGAAACGATGGTTAAATCGCGTCTGATTGCCGAAAGACTTAACCTAAACATGAAAATCGGCGACGTAGAATTCCAGGGCGACGGCAATAAAGCGATTTTTTACTATATTGCCGACGAACGTGTGGATTTCCGTCAGTTGATCAAAGATTTGGCCGAAGAATTCAAGATACGTATCGAAATGAAACAAATCGGAGCCCGTCAGGAAGCCGGACGTATTGGCGGAATAGGCCCTTGCGGACGTCAGCTTTGTTGCTCTACCTGGATTACCAGTTTCAATTCTGTATCAACTAGCGCGGCGCGCTATCAGGATATTTCCCTCAATCCGCAAAAACTTGCCGGACAATGCGCCAA
>JAVBUB010000039.1:0-8367 GCA_031555675.1 Paludibacteraceae bacterium
TGTTGGCGGTGGCGGTATTTGGATTCAACAATCCAATGTTGATTTTAGTCCTATAAAATATATGCTTATAGAAGGCAATACTTGTGCCGTCGAGGGGGGAGGTATAAAATTAGCAGGTGCAAACTATAAATTGACACTCGGAAATGCAATTTTCAGAGGAAATAAATCCGGAACAACTGACGGAACCACTTTCACAGCTAAACAAGGTGGAGGAATATATTCAAATGGCTCAATAGAAATAATGCCAGGGAAAAATACCATTATTGAAAACAACATATCAGGTGGTGATGGCGGTGGTATTTATTGCAATACTGCATTTACAGCCAATCAAGCAGACACACTTACTTTCACAAACAACGAGTGCGTCAATGGCAGTGGTGCTGGGATTTATGCCAAAACAACTTCTACTATTGCTAATGCAACTTTTTCAGCCAATAAGGCCAAAACAAACGGTGGAGGTGTTTATGCAACTGGTGAATTTATAGGTATAAATTGTAGCTTTGACCAAAACACTGCTACTGCCTCAGGAGCCGGTATTTATTCTGCATCCACATTAACTCTTAAAAATTCTACTTTCGACAGAAATACAGCAAGTACAGGAGGGGGAATCTATGCTAATGCCAAATCGACTAGAAAGATTTCCAACTCTACTTTCAGTGGAAATAGAGCTACAAGCAATAGTGGCGGTGGTGCTATTTATTCCGCAACAGCCGACGATGTTGTACAAATAGCCTTATCCACATTTACGGGTAATACTACAAAAGACAATTTGGCATCCGCATTTTTCTTTAACAATGCGACAGGAAAAACATTAAACGGGAATATTATTTATGGTAACGGAACAGGTACTACAACCACTGCCGAAATGAATATAGCCCCTGCTACCGCAAACTATAATATTATCCGCAATTTGGATTTAGGCGGAACCAATAAAATGTTGGCTGATGATCAGTTATTGAATATTTTCGAGACAGGAACGCTTGTCGGTAATGGTGGAAAAACGCAAACTATTCTTCCTAAAAAAGGTGGTCCTGCACATAACTATATCCCACAATCAGCAGTAAGCTCTTGGACTGCTTTTGACGCACTCGGCACCGACCAACGAGGTATAAACCGCCCTGTAGGATGTGCTGTAGAGGTTGGCGCTGTAGAAATAAACAACGAAGATATACCGGTTATTATATTTACGGTTCCCGAAATCTGCCATGGTACCCAAATAAATCTTATAGAATTGATAACATCGGCAACGAATGTAAGAGACACGCTCTTTTACAGCAATGCCACCTATACAACACCAATTACAGCTCCAACTACCTATAGTGCCACACAAAGTTCAGTTTATGTACGCTTCAACACAACATCCAATTGTGTAAAAGATACTATAATGGCACTTACTATCAACCCGATACCAGCAAAGCCTGCTGTTTCAAATTCGGCATTTTGTTATACGGCTGCTAAGGTTAGTAATTTATTGGGGAAAGTAACTACTACAATTCCGGTCACTAGCACACTTAACTGCTACGATGCAGCGGATAGCCAAACTCCATTATTGCCTACATCCGATTTGACCAACAATACCACTTATTGGCTATCACAAACAAGCGATAAAGGATGCGAAAGCCCGCGGTTATCAGTATTGGTCACTATTCAACAAGAACCGGCAATAGAGATTACACCGGATAAGTTCTTTTTATGCGATGGTAATGACTTTATGCTTACCACCGAAATTGAAAATGTAACCATTCCTATTCCATGGTATCAGTGGGAAATAAAAAATCCTGTTACCGGTGTATTTGAACCGGGTGTTACGCCCGAATTTTACCCAGGCGCTATGGCTATGGGTGCGCAAGAAGTTGTGCAATCTGCTTTTACGCCAAAATTGATAAATTATGATAATACAGGAAAAACAACTATCCACTTATATGTAAATACTGGAGCTTGTGGTTATAGAACATCAAATGAGTTAGAGCTGTACAGAAATACGGCTGATCCTGTTGCTGAAATCATTATTATGGACGAACCGGAAGGATTACAAACTGCTTGCGAAGAAGCGTCATATACTCTGAAAGTTAAAGATGTCGGAGAAGGTGGATTGAACGATATTGCGGTAACATTGTCGGACTGGAAGTATACAGAATTGAGTGTTGTTGGTGCGGAATATCAGTATCCTGTTGACGAATCTTCTTCATGGGTAAGCCTGCCGATAGAAAACTCCGGATTAGATTATACTTGCCGAATTCCAAGTAATATTAAACTACATAAAGGTGGTCTTCCTGATGACGACGAGATTCTTGTACGCTTTACAGTAAAACCGGAATGTGGTTTTTATGCCGGTTCAGATGTATTATTTACAGTAGATGGATACGATGCCTGCCACATGGTTAAAACAGAAATAGATAGTGTAATATCCCAAAAATTTCACTTGGACTTTGGACAAATTGAAGTTGTAGAGTACGAACTAGTGAGCCACTTAGACAAAACCTATATCAGTAGTTCCGTATCAGGCGACCAGGAACAACGCGTAAAATGGATTGTAGATTACTATCAATTAATACAGGGAAATCCGGATTTTACTGCCGATTCTATTTATTTCCGGATACCCTATGGTATGACTTTAGACGAAAGCTCTTTTGTAAGCCAAACCGGTAGTTATACAGAAGGATTTTTTGTGCGCAAAGACAAAGTTTCAGAATACGCAGGTACAGAATATATTATGCCATTATCTGAAGATATTTTAGAAGAAGAAGGAGGACAAAGACGACGGGTAAGTTTTTCATTCGATTTCGTTGTTACTGGCTCAGCCGTTTGTGGTACAGAACAATTATATATGGAAATTATCCGTCAGGGAGAATTTTCCTGTGGCGAAAAAACATGCGATATGTTCGAAACGTTGGCACAAAGCTATCCGGAAATCACAGTAGAATGGTTTCAATTGGAATTTATTCCTAATGCGAGTACCATAGGTCGTGTGCAAAACGGCAACTGGACAGGAAGTTTTAATATCTTCACAAAAACAGCTATTCCGGCAGGACTTGAAGCTCCTTTCGATTTTTATGCCGATAATGGCAATGGACAAAAAGATGATGGAGATACTAAATTACTAACAGATCAATTTCCCATTGAAGTTGAGATACCGGCACAACAATTGTTGACCGTAAAAATCACAACACCGATACCAATTCAGACTGCTCCTGACGGCAGTCCATTAGGGTTGTTAAGTTACATTTCAGTTGATGCCTTAGTATGTGAACCACTTACCATTCCGATTGTTCCTTTATTAGGAAAAGAAAATGTATGTCAGGGCGATACAGTGGTGTATATGACTGCACAAGGAATGGATCAAACAATATTCAGTATAGTATCCGAGTCTCTTATTGATGGAGTTACCGGAGCTACTCCATTGCGGATTTCTACCGGAGAAAATGGAAATGACTGGACTGCCGATACTGATAAATCGAAAGTAAAATTAGTGATCCGAAGCGGCAGAGATTTCGATGTGGTAGCTCAATACCGTATACACAAAGATGATGAATTCGTTAATGCTACGGTAATGAAAGTAACAGCCACTCCAAAATCAATAGTAAAATTGGTAGATGCCGCAGATACTACTATTTGTTATGGTTCGCAGGTTGAGTTACGCCATTTTGTTTCAGATTCGAATAATGCAAATCCGGACACCTGGCTGTTTTACCAAAAGAATAATGAGGATGAAAGCTATTCTCTTATCGGAACAGCACCACGCGGAACAGAATTTTTCGTAGTACCAGACGAAACGACAACCTATGCAATATCATCTTCATGCGAGGAAAGCTGCGAATCCAACAAAGTTGATTTTACGGTTGTTGTTAATGAAATGCCGGTAGATGAAAATATTCAAGGAAGCGACAATGTATGTTCGGGTAATGAAATTTATTCGATAAGCAATGCAAATAACGGATTGATTTACCAATGGACTGTTACAGGAACAAATACCATTGTTGGCAACGATAAAGACGCTGATGTTACCGTAAGTTGGCAAGAAGCAGGCGAACTGAAAGTGGTATATACTACAAGCCAAGGATGTTCTGCCGAAAAAACGTTACCTGTAGCTGTTAGAATAACACCGGAGATAAACAATCTATTAGTATCCGAAACACCTTGTGATGCAAATCTTGAAGCAATGATAACATTCACATCTCCCAATATAAAAACAACTTGGCAGTACAGCATAGACGGCAATGAATATGTTTTAATTCCTTCTGAGGCAATAGAAGGAACAGAAGTTTCTTTACAGCTTATAGAACCGAAAGTAGGAAAATATACACATGAAATTACAATACAGACCGGTACCGAATGTATATCTTCTCCAAGCGAATTTAATACGGAATTCTATCCTTCAAGAAGTACATGGACGGCAAAAGCTGATTTTAACGATTGGAATAATGAAACCAACTGGGATAATGGCGTGCCCGGTGCCTGTACCTATGTAGTGATACCTGCCGGAAAAAGTTTTTATCCTGTGCTGACAGACGATATGAATGCAGTATGCGACACTATAGAATTTTACTCCGGAGGTAAAGTAGCAAGAACAGACCTGTTGGTTTACAATGCGGCTACGGTAGAATTACACCTCAATACAAACCAATATTATACCCTTTCGGCTCCATTGCGTGATATGTATTCCGGCGATTATGCTTTTGAACGCATCAATCCATTATCGGAAATGCGCATGTATAAAACTATTGAACCGGAGAATGGTGTATTATTAGCCGACTGGACTACTCCTTTCAATACTACAAATGTACCTTTAACACCGGGATTAGGTTATTGCCTCCGCGTAGGAAGTACATACTATACCCAATTTAAACCCAATCCGGACGATGGGGCTGTATCCAGTTCAAAAACAGTTATAAATGATATAACAACAAAATTTCCGAAAACAAATACCTATTATCTGTTTTATAGCGAAATTACAAAGAAAAAAACAGGAGGAATCGAATATATTCCCAGCCGTAGTTTCAATAGCCGTTTTGTCTATGAAGTCACGCAAGGCGAACAAAGTGTGGTTCCTACCGGAGATTTGGTTACCCTGAATGCCGCTGTAGGTAATATCATAGTAGGAAATCCATTTATGTCGCACTTCGATTTTGCTAAATTTTATGGAGAAAACCAAGACATCATTAATCCTCAATATAAAATATTAAATATAGGAAACAGCAGTAGTTATGATACATTCCAGGGAATAGATGAAGACAATGACGGTATTTTAGATTTCAATGTATCTACCAACGATCTGACAACTACCAGTATAGCACCTATGCAGTCTTTTATAGTAAGCACCAAAAGCGGATATCAGGGTGGAGGTAAGTTAAGCATCACACGTGAAATGAGTGTAGCAGATGCAAATACTACGTTGCGCGCCAGAAGAATGTCTGCACCCGAATTTATAAAACTGAAGGTAAGCACCGACAATAATTCTACACAAGCCATTGTAGTAATACGTGAAAATGCAAGTAACTCTTACAGCACAGCAGAAGACAGCCGCCGGATGCTGGTTGGCAGCAATTCGAGTGTATCTGCACCCGGAATTTTTACGATAGTAGATGGCATGTATTTAGATATTAATCAATTACAAGAAATGCCGGAAAGATTACCTGTCGGAATTTTAAGCAACAGCAAAGGTACTATGCGCATTCAAATCAGTGGGCTGAACAATTACTCAAGAGTACAATATTTATATTTTGAAGACACCGAAACTCATAGAATGATACCCGTTGTAGGAAATGAGGATATGTTTGAATATGAGTTCAATAACACTACAGGCGATCTGTTGGGGCGTTTTTATCTGGTACAAAGAGAACCAATATCTACTCCTGTTAAAGAATACTCTTCAGATAAGGGTCAAATACAAATTTATTTATCTGAAGAAAAAATACACATACTATCTTCCGATGGTACTCCTTTAAAAGAAGTGCTTGTTTATACAACCGATGGACGAAAAATTTATCAAGATAATAATGCCGGGCATACCTACATGGAAATCCCTGTGTCGAAAGTAAATTCATTGTTTATAGTAAAAGCCCGTACAGAGAAAACAATGAAGATAGAAAAACTGAAAAATGATAAAAATTAAGCGCAAAGCATCTAAAATGATAAAAATATATTTTTTATTACTGTTGTTCCTATTCTTTCCCGGAATAAACCAAAGCGTTTTTTCCAAGGGTATTGCAGAATACGATCCATTCAGTGATATAATCGAAGATAATGAATATCAGGATGATAATTATTACGATGATTATAATAACTACAACGATTATTACCCAGGCATGCAATCATATGAAAATACAACGTTTGGCGTTCTGGCTCAATATGCCATAAGTGACGATGATTGGGAATTCATGATTGACGGAAGCCCTAATGGATTGGGTTGGTGCGATTATTGCTCTACGTATGCAGTTCCACGCGGAACAGGAATCTGTACTACCTCTAACTGCGGACATGATTACAGTTCAGGTAGTGGTAGTACAGGGTCAGAAACACCCATTGGAGAAGGCGGAGCTGCTTTTGCATTATGTGTTTTTATATACATAACATCCATTACAATCAGAAAGCGGAAGATTAAAAAACAGCAGGTAACAATTAAATAAAGGGTAACTCATAAGTTCCACTTCGGCATATTATGCTCTTTATGTTTTGATAAAAAGCTCACATCCTTTTACCCAAAAGGATGTGAGCTTTTAAAATTTACCCTATCAGCTTTTTACTTTTCCATACAATCTACGAAAACAGAGATAATTCATTTATTTTGTTTTACTATATTTCGACATCAATGAAAATGTCTTAGTTATATATTTTCTGTTTGTTTAAAGCCCTTCGGTATTTTTCGGCATTTTGTTGATGTCCTTTATAATTTGTACTGAAATCGTGGCTTCCGGATAAGTCATACTTTGCACACATATATATATAGTTGTGGTCTTCATAATTCAGTACCGCGTCTATGCTTTGGATAGATGGGATCCTGATTGGTCCCGGAGGCAATCCCGTGTATATATATGTATTGTATGGAGAGTCAAATTTCAGTTGTTCCCTTAATACCCTTTTGATAGAAAAATTGCCTAGGGCAAACTTTACTGTCGGATCTGCCTGTAATGGCATTCCCATTTTCAGACGGTTAATATACAACCCTGCAATCGTAGGTTTTTCTTTGCTGTAATTAGTTTCTTCTTCCACAATCGAAGCCAAAGTGCTTATTTCCATGAGAGAAAAACCAACTTCAGCTGCTTTTGATCTTCTTTCTTCAGTCCAAAAATGATTATACTCATTCCACATTTTTTCAAAAAGAGCACTAGCCGTAATATCCCAATATACATCATAGGTATTGGGAATAAAAATGACTGGAACAGTTTCGCCGGTTAATTCATAACCATTTAGAAAATCAATATCATTGAGCATCGTAATAATTTCGAGCGAGTCGATCATTAACTGTTCACCCAACCGCTTTGCCAGTTGTTCTTTGGTACGGATATTATTAAAAGTGAGTTTACCTGGAGTTTGTCTTCCCGATTTTAGGTCGTGCAATAGTTTTAAATTGCTATAGCCGGCTTTTAAAGGATAACGTCCTGTCTTAATATTTCCCGGATAATCCATTATGCGTGCAAGCCATTTAAAGCTTTGAATGTTTTTTAAAGTTTTTTTTTCTTTCAATTGATTTAAAACATCATTAAAAGAGTCATTTGGATACACATATATTATTGCTTCTTTTTTTTGTAACACTACATTGGGTGTAAACAATACATAGCAGCATAACAATCCACCGGATATAATGACAATACAAATGGAAATAAGAATTATTTTCAAAAATGTTTTTTGAGATTTCATAAGGTAATTTAGGAAGATAAAACATTGTCACTTTATAAAACATAAATTTTATACTTCTTAAAAAAGAAAGTTCAAAAATAATCAGAAATTTTGAATATTTCTGCATTTTTGATTTGCTAAATGAAAACACTTTCTTATCTTTGCGTCCGTAAAAAGGGAAGTGTGGGTGAGTGGCTGAAACCACCAGTTTGCTAAACTGACGTAAGGGTAACCGTACCGGGGGTTCGAATCCCCCCGCTTCCGCTCAATTAGTTTTACGGAAGCCCCAAATTTGGGGCTTTTTTCTTTATATACCGCGGATTGCAGGCATTTCTTGCTTACATCAAATTACACCAAATTACATCTATTTACATTATTTTTTGCACCCCAAACACAAAAAGGGTGCAAAACTCTTTGCACCCTTTTTGTTAAATTCCTACATCTCAATAACAGAGGCGTTAAGAATGACATAAAAGTGGTGCAAAAATTATCTTTTGTCTCCAATATCAATGATAAATATTATTCACCTAA
>JAVBUB010000213.1:0-12431 GCA_031555675.1 Paludibacteraceae bacterium
TTCCAGTACCGGCACACGTACCAATAGCTATAACGGTGGGAATAACAACAGGGGATCTTCTGGTTCATATAATGCACCATCGAATACCAGATCCAGTGAAGGAACTTCTACCAGAAGTAATAGCGATAGTTATAATTCAAGAGGATCATCATCTTCCAGTCCGTCATATCAAGCTCCATCTAACAGTGGTCGTAGCAGTTCTGGTTCTTATTCGCCCAGTAGCGGATCTTCTACCCGTAGTTCCGGAGGTTCATATTCAGGTGGAGGAAGTAGTGGTGGCGGCGGTTCTACCAGAGGTGGATCAAGTAGTAGTGGAGGAAGAAGATAATTCCATAAACACAGCTTATATTTTCAGGCTTTTTATATAAATTAAAATAGACAAATACAAATATGAAACGTTTCGTTTTTTTATTGGCGGCTCTATCTGCTTTATCAGCACAATCTTATGCCCAGGGAGAAATGGATGCATTGAAAGTAGCCCAGGGAGATATTATGGGAACAGCTCGTTATATGGCTATGGGAGGAGCCTTTACGGCATTGGGTGGAGATGCTTCCGCTATTATTAATAATCCTGCGGGATTAGGTGTTTACAGAAGTACCGAAATAAGTTTTACACCCAATATTTACTATAGTAGAACTAATTCCGAATCGGCTACCAATACTTTTAATGATAATTATTGGAATTTTAATTTTAATAATTTCGCGTTTATAGGCAGTTTCCGTACCGGAAGGGATAAAGGATTGATTTCCAGTAATTTTTCATTGTCATATAATCGATTGAAAGACTACCATAATAATACCTTTGCCAGAATCGAAGGTTCGTCAAGTTCCGTATCCGATTATATGGCTTTGGTTGCCAATCAGAATAACATAAGATTAGGAGACTTGAATATGGGTTTTGACTATGCGTTTGATGGAACTTACCCTTTTATTGTTGATCTGGGTTGGCAAACGGGATTAATAAATCCTTATCCATCGAATGATTGGGACCCTGACAATACCCAATATCAAAGTTTTTTAAATTCAGGTGAGACTTGTACCAAACAAATAGATATAACTGAAAGCGGTAGCCTTGATGAATGGAATTTTTCTTATGCCGGTAATATCAATAATATTGTATATTTTGGTGGATCCATAGGTCTCCAAAGTTTTAATTATAGAATGAAAACTTCATATGATGAGTATTATAATAATGGCGAATACTTTCATTTATATAATAATTTGCACACTACCGGTATAGGTCTTAATATGAAAGTCGGAGCCATTGTTCGCCCTGCAGATTTTTTACGTCTGGGTGTTGCTTTTCATACGCCGACTTATTATGCCATGACCGACAATTATGATGCCGATGCAAGTTCTTATGTAGGAGACTATTCCAGCGATTTTTCCATGCCTTGGGGTACAGCTTATTATAATATGTATACACCCTATAAAGTGATGGGAGGAATTGGTTTCATTATAGGACAAAAAGCGATAGTGAGTGCCGATTATGAGATGAATGATTATTCTTATTTAAAATATGGCGAAGAAATGTTTTATTATGGTAATGACTATAATAACCAATATTCCGGAGTAAATGATGATATTAAATCTGACTTTCAAATAGTTCATAAAGTAAGGGTAGGAGCGGAGTTCCGTGTTACAGATATGTTTAGTGTAAGAGCGGGTTATGCATTCTCTACACCTCCGGTAAAATCGTCGGTAGAAAAAGATGATTTGGTTATTTATACAGCAGGAACCACTACTAATTATTCTATTCCGAAAACCAATAATTATTTTAGCGCCGGAATTGGCCTTAAAAAGAACAGGTTCTTTTTTGATGTTGCTTATATGTTGAATCTGAAGACTGATAATCTGTATATGCATCCTATGTCGGAGCCGGTAGAAACAACATCATATGTAAGCAACCTGGCCTGTACCTTTGGTTGGAGATTCTAAAATTAAGAAGCTATTTGGAATTATGCTCGTAAAATAAATTATGGAGATTTTTTAGATAAATTTCAGATTGTGGATAATTCAAACAGCTTCTTCTTAGTAAAATGATGATAAAATACGGAGACATGGTTAATTAGCTATGCCTCCGTTTCTTTGTGTTAAAAATATGACAAAAATATTTCCATACAACCAAGAGGTAGAGGATCAAATAAAGAAAATAAAACTTGCTTTGCGCGTACATATGAATGGTGAAGTATCTGATAATATGACCCGGAAAGGCCTGGAATATAAGCTGAATTATGGAACATTATTACCGGAATTAAAAGAAGCATCAAAAAAGTTTACTCCTCATAAATTACTGGCCGAAAGACTCTGGCATTTACGCATTCGCGAAACAATGATATTGGCTACTTACCTTTATCCTTCGGATGAATTTCAGATTGAAACGGCAGAAGAATGGATGATAACCACACCAACACAGGAAATAGCTGAAATTTGCAGCATGAACCTGTTTTCTAAATTATCTTATGCCGGAGATCTTATTTCGAAATGGATAGACAATTCGGAAGGTTTTGCCAAATTATATTCATGGTTGCTGTTAATCAGAAGGTTTAAGGATATAAAACCGGAAAAACTGGATGAATATATTCATTTGGGTGTATGTTCTATGTTATCTGAAAATAAACCGGTAAAATCAGCTATTTTGAGCGCTTTCAAGA
The DNA here is from genome assembly GCA_031555675.1 of Paludibacteraceae bacterium. GTDB lineage: Bacteria > Bacteroidota > Bacteroidia > Bacteroidales > Paludibacteraceae > JAISJU01. Next base: position 2,655 of record JAVBUB010000213.1, read on the forward strand.
GAATTGGGGCTATGAATCCGTATCAGATGCTGAAAGCCGTTGATAATTGGCAGTATTCCGATGATACCAGGGTTTTTTATGAAGAAATAAAAGAAGAATTAAATTTTTAATACTATATAATCTATATAAAATTTATTCAATTTTTAATATACTGTAAATAAAAAATCTGTAACTTTGTTGTTTTGGAAAAACGATGCCTCAGGAAGACATACATATTGCAAAAAAGATGTTAATGGATTATATCAGTGAGAAAAAGCTCCGTGTAATTCCGAAACGCTTTAGTATTCTTGAGTATATTTATTCATACGAAGATGTGCATTTTAGTGTTGATGCCATGCATGAATACATACAAAAGCAAGGTTGTAAAATAAGCCGGGCTACGTTATACAATACCATAGATTTATTGTTAGATGCCGGGCTGATTATTCAACATCAGTTTTTGCATAGCATTTCGGCAGTATATGAAAAATCTGTAAACAAAAAATACCATCATCATTATATGTGTACCAAGTGTTTACGTATACAAGATTTAAGAGACGAAGGTATTGTTAAGACTGCTATTCAGACAAGGAGAATAGCAAAATTCAGGCAAACAGGTTTTTCGCTGTGTATTTACGGCATTTGCTCTGCCTGTTATAAAGAAAAAGAATAAGCATGGATATGATACACAGAATATCTGATTTTCCGATGTTGAAAAATCTGTATATTCCGTGTTTTGGTGTGTCGGTTAGTTATTAATTAGTAAAATTCATATATAATGAAAGTAGATGTATTGCTAGGATTGCAATGGGGCGACGAAGGAAAAGGAAAAGTTGTTGACGTATTAACACCTAAGTATGATGTTATAACACGTTTCCAGGGAGGACCCAATGCCGGCCATACCCTTGAATTTAACGGGGAAAAATATGTGTTAAGATCTATTCCGTCCGGAATATTTCAAGGAAATAACGTTAATGTTATAGGAAATGGAGTAGTGTTGGATCCGGCTTTGTTTAAGGCCGAAGCCGAAGCATTATCGGCTTCCGGGCATAATTTGACTCATAAATTATATATTTCTAAAAAAGCACATCTTATTCTTCCTACCCATCGCTTACTCGATGCGGCTTACGAAGCTGCCAAAGGCGATGCCAAAGTAGGTACCACAGGTAAAGGAATAGGGCCTACCTATACAGATAAAGTAAGCCGCAACGGACTTCGCGTAGGAGATATTTTGAATAATTTCAGCCAAAAATATGCCGAAGCTGTAGCAAAGCACGAAAAAATATTGAAAAGCCTGAATTTCGAATATGACTTGAAATCAATGGAAGCCGAATGGTTTGAAGGCATTGAATACCTGAAAAAATTCAAACTCATTGATAGTGAAAATTACATTAACTCATTAATTAAAGAAAATAAAAAGATATTGGCAGAAGGTGCGCAAGGTACTATGTTGGATATCGATTTCGGTTCATATCCTTTTGTTACCTCTTCAAACACAGTATGCGCCGGAGCTTGTACAGGCTTAGGAGTAGCGCCTAATAAAATAGGTGATGTATATGGTATTTTTAAAGCCTATTGTACCCGTGTAGGAAGCGGACCTTTCCCTACGGAACTTTTCAATGAGGAAGGTAATATCATGTGCGACAGAGGTCACGAATTCGGTTCGGTAACAGGACGCAGGCGTCGTTGTGGTTGGATTGACCTGGTAGCCCTCAAATATGCTATTATGATCAACGGAGTTACAAAGCTCATTATGATGAAAAGTGACGTACTTGATACATTTGAAACCATAAAAGCATGTGTAGCTTACAAGATAAACGGAGAAGTTATTGATTATTTCCCTTATGAAATAAACAATAATACTGAACCTCAATACGTTGAATTGAAAGGTTGGAAAACTTCCATGGATAAAATGAAAGAAGAAAATGAATTTCCATTAGAATTTAAAACATATCTAAACTTTCTGGAAAAAGAATTGGAAGTACCGATCAAAATTGTATCATTAGGGCCAGACAGGGAGCAGACAATCATAAGGTAAACTATTCTGCCAAAATGTCTTTGGCAAACTTTTTGATACTATTTACTTAGTGTCTGATGTGATGTAAGGAAATGAGATATTTATTTTATGATATTGAAATATAAATAGATATTTATTGATATTAGGATATTAGGATATTAGGATATTCAAATAATCTGAAAATTACCGGAAACAATTAGTATCAAATAATATCAACGTATATCGCGAAGCAAATATCTACTAATATCAAGTTTAATGCATAACATCAGTTAGTATTAACAATTTAAAAAGATTAATTATGAATGGAATTCCTGTTATATGGATTATTTTTGGTGTTTTTGCCTTATTGAGCTGGATTATCCAAAGCAGCTTGATGTCTAAATTTAAAAAATACTCGAAAATACCTCTTCCCAGCGGGTTAACCGGTAAGGAAGTGGCAGAAAAAATGTTACGTGACAACGGTATTTATGATGTGAAAGTGATTTCTACATCCGGAATGCTGACAGATAACTATAACCCTACCAGTAAAACCGTAAATTTAAGTGAAGGCGTTTACGCTTCCAATAGCGTGGCGGCAGCCGCTGTAGCAGCTCACGAATGCGGTCACGCGGTTCAGCATGCACATGCCTATGGACCACTAAAAATGAGATCCGCATTGGTGCCTATCGTTAGCTTTGCTTCTCAATGGGTACAATGGATTTTATTGGCCGGAATTATTCTGGTACAAAGCTTTCCCGGTTTATTATTGGGAGGTATTGTGTTGTTCGCCTTTACTACTTTATTTAGCTTAATTACACTTCCGGTAGAAATTAATGCCAGTCAACGCGCGTTGGCCTGGTTAAACAGATCCGGAATAACTGATGTTAACACCCACGATAAAGCCGAAAGCGCGCTGAGATCAGCTGCCTATACATATGTTATCGCTGCTTTGGGATCGTTGGCTACCTTGTTTTATTACATCATGATATTTTTGGGAAGAAGAGATTAAGACTATCTGATTATCCCTAAAACTAAATTAAAAAATTTGATGCTCTATCCATTAAAATTTAAACCAATATATAAAGAACGGATTTGGGGTGGGGAAAAATTATCTTCGCTTTATGGAAAGGATTTTTCGCCTCTGAAAAAAGTAGGCGAAAGTTGGGAAATTTCCAGCTTGGAAGAAAATGTTTCTGTAGTATCCAATGGCTTTTTAGAAGGTAATGATTTGAACGAATTGCTCGAAATTTACATGGGCGATTTAGTGGGTGAGCATGTGTACGAAGAATTTGGTAACTTCTTTCCTTTGTTGATTAAGTTTTTAGATGCCAACGAAGATTTATCTATCCAGGTGCATCCGAATGACGATCTGGCCGCAGAACGCCATAACTGTTATGGAAAAACAGAATTTTGGTATGTTTTGGAAGCAGAACCAGGAGCAAAACTGGTTCATGGTTTTTCTAAACCTATAGATAAGGAAACATACCAAAAACATGTACAGAATAATACGTTGTATGAGATTATTAAGGAGCATTCTGTAAAAAAAGGAGATGTTTTCTTTATACCTGCAGGCATAATACATGGTTTGGGTAAAGGAAATCTGATATTGGAAATACAACAAACTTCAGATATTACCTACAGGATATTCGATTATAACCGTGCTGACGACAAAGGAAACAAAAGAGAACTACATACGGAGGACGCTTTAGACGCGATTGATTTTGAGCAATTTGACGAAAATAGTAGAATCACATTTGAAAATAAAAAAAATACACTGAACCAACTCATTCATTGCGATTTTTTTGATACTAACTATATAAGGTTCGACGAAATTGTTACCCGTGATTATTATAAACTGGACAGTTTTGTTGTTTATGTTTGCACTTCAGGACAATGTGAAATACATTATGAAGATGGAGTTGAAACGCTCAAAAAAGGCGAAACAATGCTGATTCCTGCCGAATTGAATGAAATAAAATTAGTTCCTCACGGACTGATCGAAATAGTGGAAGTATATATAAGCTCTCATCAATATAAACACGAGGACTTATAATATGAAAGAAAAGAATTTACATAGCTCTTTAAAGTCTCTTTCGAAGAGACTTAAGGGGCTTTTTGTTTTTTGTTTATTTTTTGTGGTTTCATTTTCTGCTACTGCTCAGTTTAATACAGACAGAATTATAGCAAACGGTCGTGTAGCTCTTTATTACAAAGATTACTTCCTTTCTATCCAATATTTTAACCAGGTAATAAAAGTAAAACCTTATTTGGCAGAGCCTTATATGTATAGGGCTTTTGCTAAATTGTACCTTGATGAATACACAGGAGCCGAGTCGGATTGTACATTGGCGTTGGATCTGAATCCATTTTTACCCGAAGCCTATACCGCAAGGGCTTATGCCCGCATGGGACAATTAAAATATGAAGATGCCATTGCCGACCTTACTAAGGCTATGGAATTTTCGCCTGATAATGTTTCATTGTTAACAACCCGTGGTGCGGCTTATGCGGAGCACAAGGATAATGATGCTGCGATGCAGGATTATGGCATGGCTATAAAGAAAGATCCTAAAAACAAATATACTTACTACGAAAGAGGGCGTTTATATTTTACGATGAACGACACTATTGCTGCGCTCAACGATTTTACCAAAGTCATAGACTTGGATAAATTCGGTGCTATGGGCTGGTCTGCCAGAGGTTTGGTATATTTGCGGAGCGGTAAATATAAAGAAGCCATTCAAGATCTGAATGAAGCCATTTTACTGGAAGAAAGAGCAGGGGATTTTTTCAATAGGGCATTAGCCAGATACCATACTAACGATCTGCGGGGTGCTATGGCCGATTATGACAAAGGATTGGATTTAAATCCCAACGAATTTCTGGGATACTATAACCGTGGGTTATTACGGGCACAAGTAGGCGATAATAACCGTGCTCTCGAAGATTTTGATATGGTACTTCGCTTTAATCCCGAAGAATATACGGCTGTTCTGAACAGAGCCCTGCTTCGTGTTGAAACAGGCGATATGCAAGGCGCTATTGCCGATTATACGACTATCATCAACAAATATCCCAATTTCTTTCCCGCTTATTATATGCGCTCGGAAGCCAAGGCTAAAATCGGGCAAAAGAAATCGGCAGAACTCGATTATAATACTGCCGCTTATATGGAAGATACGCAACGGCAAAAGAGCCAGAATAAACCTAAAAACCAGGAAGATAAAACCCGTGAAGAATCAGATAACGATATTGGAAACTACAAAAAAATTGTGGTGGTTGATACCGAAAAAGAAAAGAAAAAGCTACCATATAAAGATGATCAATACCGGGGAGAAATTCAAAATGTAAATGTGGAAATAAAACCCGAAAAGAACTTCTTTTTCTCTTATTACTCTCCCGAAAATAAGATCAAAACTCCCATGATTCACTTTTACAGGGGAGTAGATGATTATAATAAAAGGCATAAATCTGATGACCAGTTGCGGATTACGAACAATGAAATACAACTTTCGAATGATTTGATTGTAACGCACCTGAGCCTTATTAATGAACTATCGAGACGTATTGAGAGTAATCCAAACGATGCCGACGCTTATTTTGCGCGTGCTATTAACTATGGACTGACACAAGATTTTGATAATGCCATTGATAGCTACAATAAAGCCATTATACTGAATTCCAATGCCGCGTTATATTATTTCAGCCGCGCCAATATCCGGTATAAAATGCTCGATTATGAATCATCAGCCAAAGAAGTAGACGTTAAAAAGCAAACAATATCTTTGAATTCCAAACTGTCGGATCAACAATACAATGCTAATTATGAGTTAATTATACGTGATTATAACAAAGCGCTGGAATTGGATCCTAAGTTTATATACGCCTATTTTAACCGGGCAAACCTGTCTTTTACCAACAACGATTTTTTGTCTGCTATAGATGATTATACTTCTGCTATACAGATTGAACCCGATTTTGCTGAAGCCTATTTCAACCGGGGATTGGCCTACATATTATCCGGTAACAAAAAGAAAGGTTTGGCCGATTTAAGCAAAGCCGGAGAACTGGGCATGCTGCCCGCATATAATATCATTAAAAGATATTCGTAACCGATATTAATTTTATACATATAACTAATGTTACGCGTTAAACTTGATATTAGTAGATATTTATCGATATTAAGATATTCAGAAAAATCCAGCATCAAGACATATCGCGAAGTAAATATCAATTAATATCTTAATATCATATCATGAAATATGAATCTGTCTGAACTTACAGCCTTGTATAGTCAACATTCTTTTGCAACAAAGATGTTGGATTGGTTGAAAGATGAGTCTAATAAACTATTAAAAATAAATGGTTTATCAGGTTCATCTTATCCGCTTTTTATTTCTTCCGTTTTCAGGGAAAGCAAGCAGAAAATGCTTTTTATATTAAATGAAGAAGAGCAAGCCGCCTATTTTTATAATGATTTGACCCAAATATTGGGAACTTCGGAAGTTTATTTTTTCCCTTCTTCCTACAAAAGAGCCATTAAATACGGGCAACTGGATGCTGCCAATGAAATATTAAGGACAGAAGTACTTGATGCTTTTACGGCAGAAAATAAAAAAGCTATTGTGGTAACTTTTCCGGATGCCATCATGGAAAAAGTTATAGCACCCAGCCAGTTGAAAGGTAAAACATTGACTATTTCTGTTGATGAACGTTTGAGTACCGACTTTGTGGTTGATATGCTGCTTGAGTATGGCTTTGACCGGGTAGATTTTGTATACGAACCGGGACAGTTTTCTTTGCGTGGGGGAATTATAGATGTGTTTTCTTTTTCACATGAATTGCCTTATCGTATTGACTTTTTTGGCGATGAAGTGGAAAGCATCCGCGTTTTTGATATCGAAACCCAATTATCGAAAGAAAAAAAAGACAGGATATCCATTGTTCCCAATATAAAGACCAAAAAAGGAGACGGTGTTTCGTTTTTGGAGTTTATACCCCAAAACAATACCGTTTTGTTTTTCAATGATGTGTCTTTTGTGAAAGATAAAATACGGCAAACGTATGATGAAACATTGGTTAAACACAACGAAAAAGGAGAAACAGTTTCGGATCTGGATGATTTGTTGATTAATAATGATACTTTTTTAAAGTTGGTAGATCCTTTTAAAAAAGTAGAAGCCGGAACAAAATCTTTTTATAAATCACCTGTCAGACTTGATTTCCAAACATCGGTACAACCCTTGTTTCATAAAAATTTTGACTTGGTGGCCGATAGCTTACATCATTCTATTGATGAAGGTTATAAAATATATATATTAAGCGACAGCAAGAAGCAGACCGACCGTATTGCCGCTATTTTTCACGACCGGGGTGATAATATCACTTTTCAGCCAGTGCTGAAAACATTGCATGAAGGATTTATTGATCATGATTTGAAAGTTTGCTGTTATACGGATCATCAGATTTTTGACCGCTTCCATAAATTTAATCTCAAATCGGATAAAGCTCGTGTAGGAAAGGTAGTATTGGCTTTAAAAGAACTGAATCAGTTTCAACCGGGCGATTATGTGGTGCATGTGGATCATGGAGTAGGGCGTTTCGGCGGATTGATAAAAACCACCGATCCCAACGGTAAAAAGCAGGAGGTGATTAAGCTGATTTATAAAGATGACGACATTATTTTTGTCAGCATTCATGCTTTGCACCGCATATCCAAATATAAAGGCAAAGAAGGCGAAGCGCCACATATCAATAAGTTGGGAACCGGAGCCTGGCAAAACCTCAAAGAACGTACCAAGAAGAAGGTTAAGGATATTGCCCGCGATCTCATTCAATTGTATGCCAAAAGAAAAGCGGAAGAAGGTTATGCCTATTCTCACGATAGCTATTTACAACAAGAACTGGAAGCTTCCTTTATTTACGAAGATACTCCGGATCAGGTAAAAGCGACTGCGGCGGTAAAAAAAGACATGGAACGCCACAGGCCTATGGACAGGCTTATTTGTGGAGATGTGGGATTCGGTAAAACGGAAATTGCCATTCGTGCAGCGTTTAAAGCGGCTACAGACGGAAAGCAAGTGGCGATACTGGTTCCAACAACCGTATTGGCTTTGCAGCATTATAAAACATTTTCCGAGAGGTTGAAAGATTTTCCATGTACCATCGAATATCTGAGTCGTGCTAAGAAAGGCGCACAGGTAAAAGATATTTTACAACGATTAAAAGAAGGAAAAATAGACATCATTATCGGAACCCATAAGCTGATAAGCAAAGATGTTGTTTTTAAAGATTTGGGACTGCTGATTGTGGACGAAGAGCAGAAATTCGGTGTTTCGGTAAAAGAAAAGCTCAAACAACTGAAAGTAAACGTAGATACATTGACTCTAACGGCCACTCCTATACCTAGAACCTTACAGTTTTCGCTGATGGGCGCCAGGGATTTGTCTGTGATGCATACGCCGCCACCCAACCGCTATCCGGTACAAACAGAACTTCATGAATATAATGATGATATTATACGCGAAGCCATTCAACACGAGATAGATAGAAATGGACAAGTATTTTTTGTGAACAATCGTATTCAAAATATATACCATATAGAATCTGAAGTAAAACGGCTTGTTCCTGAAGCCCGGGTAGTAGTTGCACATGGACAGATGGACAGCGAAAAATTAGAACAAATTATTGTGGATTTTGTTGATTATGAATATGATGTACTGATCGCGACCAGTATTATAGAATCCGGTATTGATATACCAAATGCCAATACCATTATCATTAATAAAGCGCAGCAATTCGGTTTAAGTGATCTGCATCAGTTAAGAGGAAGAGTAGGGCGAAGCAACCGTAAGGCTTACTGTTATTTGTTAGCTCCGCCACTCAGTTTGCTTACTCCAGAAGCCCGCAGGCGTTTGCAGGCTATTGAAAACTTTTCCGATTTGGGTAGTGGTTTTAGTATTGCGATGCAGGACTTGGATATACGTGGCGCCGGGAATATGCTTGGAGCAGAACAAAGCGGATTTATTGCCGATTTGGGTTACGAAACTTATCAGAAAATTTTGAATGAAGCTGTTCAGGAACTGAAAGAAGAAGAATTTGCAGATCTATATCAGGATGAAGAAAAAAACACCAATACTGGAGATTATTATGTAACCGATTGTCAGCTCGAATCCGATTTGGAATTAATGTTCCCTCACGATTATATCGAAAATGTTTCGGAACGTATGAGCCTTTACCGGGAACTGGATAACATTACAGATGAACACACGCTTCAGCAATTTGAAGCTCGTTTAGTAGACCGTTTTGGAAAAATTCCACAGCAGGCTTATGATTTAATGCAAGCCGTTCGTTTACGCTTCGTAGCGGTGAAACTGGGAATAGAAAAGTTAACCCTAAGAAACGGACGTATGATTGCTTATTTTGTTTCCAACAACGATTCTCCTTATTATAAAAGTGAAACATTCGGAAAAGTAATCACTTATATGCAGGATCATCCGAGAAACAGTCAGCTAAGAGATCAGAATAGCAAAAGATCAATGTTGGTGAATCCCGTGGCAACCATATCCAAAGCATATGATATTTTAAATTCGATATTAAATGATTAAATTTTAATAGATTTATTCTATAGATTAAAAAATTAGAAAGTACGCCAAGACGCTAATTCTCAGCACAAATTATCACTAATAATAAAGAAAAATTAGTGATAATTCGTGTAATTTGTGGATGGTTTTTAATATAAAATAATTGTTGATGAATACTTAATAAAAAGTTAAACCGATACATAGATTCTTGTGATCTTT
>JAVBUB010000110.1:0-15589 GCA_031555675.1 Paludibacteraceae bacterium
ATCACGTTTCCGGTAAAAACATCATTATATTCTTTGATTTTTTCGCGTTGGTATTTAATGTATTCTTTTACTTTTTGTTGGAAATCGGGTTTTACATCATACATTACACCGCCAATAACGTTGTAATTCATGATCAAACGCCCCCCGCAATTGGCTTCGAAAATATCAATTACTTTTTCGCGGTCGCGCATTCCGTATATAAAAGCGGTAAGCGCACCCATATCCATACACATACAAGCCCATGCCCACAAGTGGGAACCGACACGTGTCAACTCATCCATAATGGTACGGATATATTCGGCTCTAGTTGGTATTTCTAGTTCCAAGCCTTTTTCAATACACATGCACAACGCGTGGCGGTTGATGTGTGCGGCCAGGTAATCGAGACGGTCTGTAAAATGTAATATTTGAGGATAAGTAAGGCTTTCGCTGAGTTTCTCAACACCACGGTGAATGTAACCGCAGTTCATGTCGAGTTTTTTAATGATTTCACCGTCCAATGCCACGCGAAAGTGCATAACTCCGTGTGTGGCAGGGTGCTGTGGGCCGATGTTTACTATATATTCTTCTTCATCGAATATGTTTTCTTGTACTTCTTTTACTTCATTATTTTCTAAAGTTAGGCGAGTAAGCGTATCGCACTCGGCTTTACTTTCTAATGAAAGAGTATTGGGAGTATTATCGTAATCTTTTCTCAATGGATAGCCTTGCCAGCTATTGGATAAGAAAAGACGACGCATATCGGGGTGATTAATAAAGCGGATACCCAATAATCCGAATACTTCTCTTTCATTCAGGATAGCGGTTGCCCAGATATCGCTAACTGTAGGTAAAAGTGGATTATTGCGTTCTTCGGTAAATGTTTTCAGCACAATATACCAATTGGTGTTTACGCTTGAAGTAAGGAAATAAACAACACCTAGTTTTTCGCCTTCGTCAACGCCGGTCAATTGAATCAGGTAATCGAATGATGCTTCTTTTACTGTTTTTGCTAATTGACGAAATTCGGCCGGTTTAACAGTAACGGTCAGATATTTTTTATCTTCGATTACTGCGTCGGGAATAGCGGCTAATATGATTTCTTTTATTTTTTCCATAATAAACTTACCACTAAGTTCACTAAAATCTCAGTGTTATTTTTTCTTGTTGGATTTTTTTTCTTTACAAATAAAATCTTCGAGTTTCATTTTGCGTTGCAACTGCATGAAGCCATAAAGCAATGCTTCCGGTTTAGGCGGACAGCCGGGTACAAATACATCTACGGGAATAATTTTGTCAATTCCGTTTACAACATGGTACGATTTGCAGAAAGGGCCTCCGGAGATAGCGCAACTTCCCATGGCAATTACATATTTAGGTTCTGCCATTTGGTCGTACAAACGTTTCAGGATGGGTGCCATTTTATTCACAATGGTTCCGGCTACAACGATACAGTCGGCCTGACGGGGACTGTTACGTGTTACCTCAAATCCGAAACGGGCAAAGTCGAAACGGGCGGCTCCCACACTCATAAATTCGATACCGCAACAGCTGGTGGCGAATGTCAAAGGCCAAAGAGAATTGGAACGTCCCCAGTTAATAAGGTCGTCCAACACACCAACAACAACATTTACACCGTTGGCACGGAGTTCTTCAACGTATTTTTCGAGATATTCGTTGTCTTTGAATTCTTCGGTAGGAATACCTTTTATTTTGATTTTATCTACTTCCATTCCAGTGCTCCTTTCTTCCAAGCGTAGGCAAGACCTAGCGCCAGGATAAATAAAAAGAATATAATACTGATGAGTCCGGGTACACCCAATGATTTAACAACAGTGGCCCATGGAAATAGGAATACTGTTTCGACATCGAACATTAAGTAAAGGATAGCGAAAAGATAGTATCCTACTTTAAATTGCATCCAAGAGGTTCCTCTGGTTGGAATACCACACTCGTATGCTTCTCTTTTTTGCGGGTTATTGGAGCGAGGAGCCAAAAGCAAGGCAACGCCCAATCCGGCTATAACCAAAAATACCGCAGTAAATAAAACGACCCAAAAATAAGCAAAATCCATATTGTTAATATGTTATAGTTCTAAATTAGAATGTTTATTGATGTAAATTAGAGATTCGAATATTGTTATCAAGAAGAAAAAAACTTCTTGAAAGAAAAGAAGGTAGTAAATAATGAAAACAAATTAAATTGTTGTTAATCATTTGAAAATGATTGAATAATAGTGTTTTCAAAATGAATTAAATTTTTATTTTAGTAAAAATTAAGGATGCGCAAAAGTAAAAGCATTTATTGTGATATGCAAAAAAAAATGGTATAAATATTCAAAAAAGATATACTTTTGGAAACTGAATTGTAAACACAAAGAAACGTAGATTTAGAGTAAAATTAATTTTGTCTTTTTGATGTTTGTTTTTTGTGGATATTTGTAAGCGATATTCGAAAATTGTTCAAAAAAAGATATTGTATTTTTGATAAAAATGAAGAAAATAGGACTACTTTCAGATACGCATGCTTTTCTGAATCCCAAAATATTTCAATATTTTGCTGATTGTGATGAAATATGGCATGCGGGAGATGTCGGATCGGCTGCGGTAGCCGATAATTTGGCTCATTTTAAACCATTAAGGGCTGTTTATGGTAATATCGACGGGTACGAAATAAGGCATATGTTTCCGCAGCACAATCGTTTTATGTGTGAGGGAGTGGATGTGTGGATCACACATATTGGCGGTTATCCGGGCAAATACAAAGGCGAAGTGGTGCCCGAAATATACAGGAATCCTCCGAAATTGTTCATTTCGGGACATTCCCATATATTAAAGGTACAATATGATAAAGAGTTAGGTTTGTTACATATCAATCCGGGTGCCGCGGGACAATATGGTTTTCATCTGGTGGCTACTCTTGTACGGTTCGAGATTGATGGCGATAAAATACAGAATCTGGAAGTGGTAGAATTGTCGGATTAAAGCAGTTTGCCAGAACCGGATTACATTAGACTGGAAACAAAAATCATGAGAATAAGAAGATTCTTTACTGGCCTTTTCCTTTTATAATGGTTGGCAAAACAATAACGTTATTATCGCCTCCATGCAAATTCTTTATTGCGAACGTTTCTGCTTCTGAAATATTTTCTGAATATTTTTGTTTTCCAATAAAATATATACGATAGGTAAAATGCCAGCCGTATTGAACACTGCAATACAAATGAACCAAATCAATTGGTTTTTCCTGGCCGATTTCCATAAACCGATTAATTTCCAGACTACATCCCAAATGAAAGCGATAATAAGTATGGAATACCAAATTTTTTCTTCTGTAGTGTACATATTTAGTAAGGTAAAAAAAAATAATAATACAAAGACGTTATGCCATTAAAAATGCAATAACATTTTGTGGTATCACGTCTTTGTGCGCATTTTGCGTGCTTATTCCAATATTACCATTTCCGTTCTTCTGTTCTGCGCGCGCCCTTCTTCGGTGTCATTAGGTGCTACAGGACGATCGGGTCCGTATCCTTTGGCTTGCATGCGCGAAGCGTCGATACCATTTTCGATCATATAACTTCTAACTGCTTTAGCTCTATTGTCAGATAATTTGGTGTTTAATTCACGCGATCCCTGGCTGTCGGTGTGCCCTTCGAAGCGTACTCTTACATCCGGATTGTCATTCATGAAACGGATAATGCGGTTAAGCTCCGATTTGGAAACATCTTCCAGGTGGAACGAGTTGGTAGCAAAAAATACATTGTTTAGCACCAAGTTAGAACCGGCTGTAGCTTTTTTCAGGCGGATAAGAGTTTCGGTACCCGTGTTTGTTTCGGTAATAACATCTGACAGGAACATATATCCTTCGGCAGTAACGTTGTATCCATATTCATCTCCGGTAGCCGGAATACGCAAGATGCATTTCCCTGTACCTTTATCGGATTTTGTTTTGCTGATGACATCGTCGGTTTTTACCTTAAACAGTTCTATGTTGGCTTCCAGCGGATCTAATGTCTCATTATCAATAACTTTTCCGATAAAGAAATCTACTTTTTGCGGACGTAATCTTTCGTCGAGGAAGGCTTCATAAATATCCATGCCCTTGCCGTTTTTCTCCAATCCGTTGGATGAAAAATACACTTTATCTCCTTGTGAGTTTACCACGAACCCGATTTCACTGCGGTGTGTATTTAACGGATAACCCAGGTTTTCGGATACAGACCAAGTGCCATAAGCATCTTTTCTGGCGAAAAACACATCAAATTTACCCATTCCTTCGCGCCCGTCAGACGAAAAATAAAGCGTTTGGTTATCCGGGTGTATAAATGGAGATCTTTCGTCTTTGGCAGTGTTGATATTAGGTCCCATATTTACCACATTCCCAAATGCAAGGGTTCCATCGCCATTCTGACTTACATCACATTTCCAAATATCTTGTCCACCCAAACCACCTTTTCTGTTGCTCGAAAAATAAAGCTCATTCCCATCGGAAGAAAAACTTGGTGTAGATTCCCATTCTTTTGAATTGAGAGGCATGCCGGGGTTAATGGCCTCAGACCATCCATTTTCGGTTTTAATGGAGTAATAAATATCACATCCGCCCAATCCTTCTTTACGGTCGCAAGCCACAAAAAACATGTATCTGCCGTCGAGAGAAAAACTTTGAGATCCTTCATTCTTTTTAGTTTGGATAGGCGGGCCTATCGGTTGAGATACCGACCACGTTCCATCAGGTAATTTGTAGCTTTGGTAAATATCTTCCTGATCGGTGTAACTTTGTTTTTTACCTTGCAGTTTACCCACCAGAACGGTAGTAGAGAAAGTTTGCCCGTCGGCCGAAATGTTTGGCCAATAATCGTCATACTCTGTATTAACAGGTCCCATATTTACTGGTTCAAAGGGAATTGGGTTCGTTTTTAGTTTCATGGCGATATCGCATCGTTGTACGCCGCCAGCCGTTTTATCCGGAAAAAGGTTGTAATATTCCTTGGCCTTTTCATATTGCCCTGTTTCGAGATAGGCTTTGGCTAAGGTAAGTACACATTGAAAATATTTGGGGTGTTTAGGATCTATCGTTTTTTCGAGAATAGCCACCTGTTTGTCTTCTTCCTGCATATCAGCATAAGCATTGGAAAGTTTCCAGGCTGCTTCTACGAACTTGGGGTCTTTTTCGTATGCTTTCAATAGAAGATCGGCCGCTTGATTGGGATCTTTGGCAACGCTCCCTTGTTGATAATATTCTATGGCTTTTTTATTTTTGGTAGAATACTGGGCACTGGCATTAGTGCCAATTATTAAGGTAAGAAAGAATAGGATGGCTGTTTTTTTCATTGTGTGAATGATTTGTGTTTGCTACAAAAATAGTTTTTTTTCAAGAATAAGAATTATTATAACTGTATTTTAATCAGCAGATTGTTGTTGGGATGACTTTAAGCTATCCCGGCGATTGTCTTGAGTGAGATTTTAGAATAAATTCAATTTATTCTTTTTCGCATCCTCAAAAGAAATCAGTTTTGTTCTATCTTGTTGTTGCTGCTGAATTTGCATGTATTCTTGTTGTAGCGTTTCCACAAAATTATATTTTGTTTTTTCATTTAATAACTGCGAGGCAATGTATGTGTTGATAGAAGCATCTTTGCAATATACCACCGGGCCTTTGTAATTCGGCGCTATTTTTACAGCTGTATGTACTTTGGAAGTGGTGGCGCCGCCAATTAAAATAGGCACTTTCAGTCCGGCTTTTTCCATTTCGGCGGCCACATGGCACATTTCTTCGAGCGAAGGCGTGATTAATCCGCTTAATCCGACAATATCCACCTTTTCTTCAATGGCTTTTTTGATGATGGTTTCGGTTGGCACCATTACACCAAGGTCTATCACTTCATAATTATTACAAGCGAGGATAACGCCTACAATGTTTTTCCCAATGTCGTGTACATCGCCTTTTACTGTAGCAATTAGAAACTTAGGCCTCCCCAACCCCTCCGAAGGAGGGGCTTGTTCTCCCCCTTCGGGGGAGTTAGAGGGGGCGTTTATGTGTGGTTGCAAAATAGAGACCGCTTTTTTCATGGTACGGGCGGTTTTTACCACCTGCGGCAAAAACATTTTTCCTTCGCCAAATAATTCGCCTACTTTGTTCATGCCGTTCATCAAGGGCTTTTCTATGATTTCTACGGGATTGTCATATTGTTTTAACGCTTCGGCCAAATCTTCTTCCAAGTAATCGGAAATACCTTTCATCAAAGCATATTCCAAGCGTTCTTCCAATGGTTTATTGCGCCATTCGTCTTTTTTAATATCGCTTTTAAGGGTTTCGCCTTGTTGTTTCAGTTTTTCGCTGAATTCGATAAGACGTTCCGTAGCATCAGACCTTCGGTTGAGTACCACATCTTCGATATATTCGAGCATATCCTGTGGAATTTCATCGTAAATCGGAAGCGCTCCCGCGTTTACAATACCCATATCCATACCGGCTCTACGGGCATGATACAGGAAAACGGCATGCATGGCTTCGCGTAATACATTATTCCCACGAAAAGAGAAAGACAAATTGCTTACTCCACCGCTCACTTTGGCATGTGGCAGATGTTCTTTTATCCAGCGTGTGGCATTGATAAAATCAACACCGTAATTATTGTGTTCTTCAATACCTGTAGCTATGGCAAGTATATTGGGGTCGAAAATAATATCCTGTGGCGGAACATTTAACTGATTGGCCAATATATTGTAGGCGCGTTCACACACTTCTACTTTGCGTTCGAAACTATCGGCCTGTCCTTTTTCGTCAAAAGCCATTACCATGATAGATGCGCCATATTGACGTATGGCTGAGGCTTTGCGGATGAATTCCTCTTCGCCTTCTTTCAGGCTGATGGAATTGACGATTGATTTTCCTTGTACGCATTTCAATCCGGCTTCGAGTACTTCCCATTTCGACGAATCGATCATTAACGGCAGGCGTGCTATTTCGGGTTCCGAAGCAATCAGATTCAGGAAAGTAACCATTTCCTTTTCTGCATCAAGCATGGCATCGTCCATATTTATATCTATGATTTGTGCGCCGGATTCTACCTGGTTGCGGGCAATGCTTAGTGCTTCTTCGTAATTTCCTTCGTTGATGAGGCGCAAGAATTTTTTAGAACCGGCAACGTTGCAACGTTCACCGATGTTTAGTAGAGACGTTGCGTGCAACGTCTCTACGTGCAATGTTTCTGTGCACAAAGACGTTGCACGCAACGTCTCTACGACACGCAACTCATCCATCCCCGAAAGCCACAAATCTGTGCTTGGTTTTACTACCGGATGAGGAATGGCATTTTTTACCAATTCCTGATAAGCGGCAATATGCGCGGGACTTGTTCCACAGCATCCACCAATAATATTTACCAATCTTTCATCCATGTATTCTTTAATCTGTTGCGCCATTAGTTCCGGCGTTTCGTCATATTCGCCAAACTGATTGGGCAATCCCGCATTGGGATGCGCGCTGATGTACCAGGGAGCATTCTCGCTCAGTTCCTTTAAATAAGGTTTCAGGTCTTTGGCTCCGAAAGAGCAATTTAATCCGATAGATAATACGTTGGCATGGCTAACCGAAGCAATAAAAGCCTTAATGGTTTGTCCGGATAAAGTTCGTCCGCTGGCATCGGCCACAGTAGCCGAAAGCATAATTTCTACTTTTTTGTTGCAGGCTTTCATGGCCTTTTCGGCTCCAAAAATAGCAGCTTTGGCATTAAGCGTGTCAAAAATTGTTTCGATGAGCAAAGCATCAACACCGCCTTTTATCAAGGCTTCCATTTGCTCCTGGTATGCTTCGGCCAGTTCGTCGAAAGTAACGGTTCGCAGTGCAGGGTTGCTTACATCCGGCGACATCGAAGCTGTTTTTCCGGTAGGGCCGATAGATCCGGCTACAAATCTTGGCTTATCCGGATTCTTCCGTGTATATTCATCTGCCACTTCACGTGCCAGTTTTACGGCGGCGGTATTTATCTCATATACATATTCGCCCATGCCGTAGTCTTCCATCGAAATGCGTTGCGAGTTAAACGTGCATGTTTCGATAATGTCAGCTCCGGCTTCCAGATACTGCCTGTGTATATCTTGGATTAATTCGGGTTTGGTAAGGCAAAGTATGTCATTATTGCCCTTGAGTTGTGTTTCCCATGAAGCAAAACGCTTTCCGCGGTAATTTTCCTCATTGAGTTTGTATCGCTGAATCATGGTGCCCATGGCGCCATCGAGGATAAGAATGCGGTTGGGAAGAAGCCCCCCTAAATCCCACCTTGAGGGGGACTTGCCGGTATTTGAAATATTATTGGTTTTTTTCATGAATTTTTATGAGACACAGAAGTGTAGATTTGTTACTTTTTATTTACCTTGTTTTTGTATTCCTTGGTTTACTTACCATTTCTTCAACTATGTTTTTAAAACTGTCTTGATAAGCAATAAATTTTTCTTTAATCTCATTCATAATTTTTCAAATTTAAAGCTCTCGTAAATATAATCAAAATCTCACATTTATAACTGTACAATGAATTTATCCTATATGTAGGATAAAATGAATATGATTTATCTTGTATATAGGATATTATTTAAATGTAAACGGATTATAACTGATGTTTTTGTCGTATACGTCAACCTTTTCCTTCTTTTTCAGAAATTTGACTATGCCGTAAGTAAAAGGCGTAAATATAATTTCAATGGAACATTTGAAAATATAATTGGAAATAATGACCAATATCAGCAAATCGTTGGACAATAAGCCGTAAAAAGCGATGAAGCAGAAAATAGTAGTATCAATACCTTCGCCCACCAATGTAGAACCGATAGTGCGGATCCAAAGATATTTGCCTTTTGTTTTTATTTTTAGTTTGGATAAAATAAAAGAATTGGAAAATTCTCCGGCGAAATAAGCCACCAAGCTACCCAATACAATGCGCGGAACAAAGCCTAACAGGTTTTCATAGGCTTCCTGGTAAGGCCAATCGCCTGCTGCCGGAAGAAGTTGTACCACCCAAAGGGTGAGCGACATGAGCAAAGCGCAGAAAAAACCGGTCCAGATTACTTTGCGCGAACGCCGGTAACCATATACTTCGGTAAGTACATCGCCGAAAATATAACTGAGCGGAAATAAAATGGTGCCACCGTCGAACGTGAATTTCCAAACCGTCACTATTTTGGTGGATGCAATGTTGGATATCAATAGAATAGCAACAAAAAGCGCCATAATGATATCGAAATATTTGAATGATTTTGAATTCATATATGCTATAAAAGAATGCGCAAAGGTACAAATTATTTCTTTTTATATTGTTGTGCTATTTCTTTTGTTATTGTAGCTAATTCATTTCGAAACCATTGGGGAGATAATACCTCTATTTCATTGCCATGCGATAATAGTTCCTGCCTGAAACCGTATGTTGGGCAAATGTTGCCCCGACGGGCCTTTTTAGTTATAAGTTTTAAAAATCCTAACAAAGTTCTAAACTCTGTTAGGATTTTTGACATAAATGAATTAATTTACTTTACAATATAATTGTAATTAATACTTGTTGGCTGACTTTTGTAATAAGAAACGGCAATTTCTTTAATGGCATTTATACGTTGCTCTTCCAAACCAACAGCATCATTATACTGTTTCATATGGAAATCCCATTGCTTTTTTGTTTCTGCGCTTACTTTATTCTCAATACTATTCATTAATGTTTGTTGTTCCTTGAAACAATTGGACGAAGGATCAATTTCTGCTAAAATGTTCAATGCCGCATCATAATCCTGTGCTGCCGATTTTGCTTTTGCTTGTTGCAATAACTCTGAACAATATTGATTCTGATATGCCTTGTATGTTTCAATAGATTTTTCCAACACTTTGTCGTGACAAGAAGATATCTCTTCCGGAATAGACATCAGCAATCCAAGCGCTTGCGCATATTGTTGCATTTTGATATTTGAATCGGCTTTTTTGATAATGTCATTGCAATTAGCCTCATAATATGCTATAATTTTCTGTTTTCCAGTTTCGATAAATGACGTAAAATCCTTATCCGAAACAGGAATTTGAGAAATAGCGTTTGTAATGGCCATTTCCTTTGTTTTTCCGCTTCCTTTTAATGGTTTGGAAACAGAAGAAAAAATCATATTATTGCTTATTTGTTTGATATACAAAGATAGTTCTGCCGTTACAATCGTAATATTTTGCATTCCTCCTTCAACAATATTTGTTTCGTATATGGCAAATTTGGGATATATCACAAAATTTTGATTAAACCCGGAGGCCGATAAACCTGCTTTTGTTGTAATCTGTATTATTTTGGATTCAAGTTTGGATAATTGAGATATATTTAAACCATCTACATTTTCGGGTATAACAACAGACAGGCCAATTTTTCCCACTTCGTCTGTTTGTGCTTTTGCAAAGTATGAAACAGAGAAAAATAATGCAAAGGCAATCGCTAATTTATTTATTCTCATTCGATTATTATTTAATAGTTATGTAAATAGTGTTTCCCTTAATATCCCGGCCAATGGAAATACCCAATTTCTTGAAAAATTTAAACATTTCAAGTCCGAATTTATTCGGATTGTAGTTATTACCATTATCGTCTTTAAGCGGAATACGAACATCGTCAAACAGCATTTTTAGATTAGTTGTTCCCTGAATGTGATAATTTCCTTTAAAAGCATTGTCGCCCATCCAGATTTCTATCTGATCCGAAAGAGGTAAATCATCGCTACCGATTTCTGACGACATATTGTATTGTGAAGACGGATCAAAACTAATGTCAATTAAAATAGATTTTCCGTTGTTGACAATGTCTGTGAATTTAGTCTGCATAATATTCAAAAAGTCTTCAATGCAACTTTCTACCGCTTTTGAAGATAGTTTATTGAAATCGTCAGTATAAAAACGTCCACTTTCACCTACTTTGTTTGACAACGAATTCCCTGTTGAAACCTCGTATGCCGTCAAGATGAGTTTTACAGAATTTCCCGACTGAGATTTATCTACAATTACTTCGGACTGCACATATACATCGGCACCCGACATTTCAACAATTTGGGTTTTAATGTCTGTTTGATTATCGGAAGTGAAAATATTATTGTCTTTTGCCGCTTTTAGCTTTGCTACAAAATCGACTGTCGTAAAACCACGACTATCAAAACCTTCCTTAATTTTTGCAATGGCAATACGTTTATTTTCATCCTGCTCTAAAATGGTACGTAAATCTTCACCTTCTTTAGTATATGGAATAACCATAATTTTAGGTTGTACCGTAACCGTATTTTGTCCAAAAATGGAAGTGGCAAAACTAACTTGTAATAATATAACTGTGATTATAAATTTTATTTTATTCATTTTTATAAATTAAAGGTTAATATCAGAATTTTCGTATTACGTTAAATGTTTCTAAGTCACGCCGTAGTGCTGATAAATTGACTTTTACAACAAGCGTAAACATTTTTTGTCCGCCTTTAACTATTACGATTCTGCTTACAGGAATAGACGACATCACGAAAGTTTTGTGTCTTTTTCCATCATAAAAACCATCAACATACTTTTTATGTTTTGCTTTTTCTTCCTGTTCATTACTGCCGATGAGTGGTATTTTTTGTGTTGAACCAGGTAAGCCCCTGAAAAATAAAACATCAAATACTTTTTGTTCCGCGTTGATAATGGCTTTTTCTTCATCGTTGCCCAAACCTATGGAACGAACTGTGACCGTTTGTTCATCGCCGGATAAAAAATTAACTTCTGCCGAAGGATAAGTAGTTTTACAACAAGGCAATAAAATGGAAATCAACAGAGTTATTATTCCAAAATAAAAATTTCGTTTCATTATTTTTTACTTTACGATTAGTTTACAATTCAACTTTTCTGCTGCACTAAATAACGCCAGTATTTCTTTTCCTCCTTTTGAAATGCTACATTCCGAAAAGTCATCTCCTGCAATTTTTGTTACTTTCAATTCTGCAATTTCTGTAGGATAAGGTTTACCATTTAGCATTTCAATGCGTTCTACAGAAATTTTATCTCCTTCTTTAAATCCAAAACTACGACCACCTGCAATTAATAATGTGCTGGCTTCATCTTTTTTGGTGGTCAGAATTTTAACGATATTAGTTGTTAATGGAAAAGTTTTGCTGAAATACGAATTTAAAGCAGGCTCAACCGATTTCAATGCTTCATTTACCGCTGCTTCTTTTGAGAGCATCATCGGGCTTACTTCTGTCTGGAAACTTTCGGCTTCGGTAGTTTTTCCCGTTTCTACATCATTGACTTTGAGTGTGAAAGCAGCGCTTGCTTTATAACCATTCACGCTGCCATCGGAATTTTTCATCGTGAAAATGTTCATTTTGATAATGTGTCCGACTATCAGATAATGGGCAGCTAAGGCAACATCTTGTTGTACTGTATTTTTACTGTCTAAAAACGCTTCTGATTTTTGAAACTCCAGTTCTTCCTTTACTTTGTCGTAGCTTGTTCTGTCTACAACCGTAAACCGGCGAGTATTGGTTACAACTTGTACTACTTTTTCGGCAACAGATGTATCAAAGGCCGAATTAACATCGGAACTGAAACTCGAAATACCGACAACTTCCTTTGCGTTGGAATTTTGTGAGTAGCCAGTAAGGCTACCCACAAGACCCAATAATATAAAGACTACTTTCTTCATATTATCTGTTTTAATAATTACCGGATGATTTGATTGTCTCAATCAAATTGTTAACCAATTTCAATTGCAGTTGCAATTCTCCTCCACAAACATCAAGGGCATCGGTCGAAAATTTTACTGCTTTTGTTGCCGGCATTGCTTGTGTTGGCGATAAAGATTTGATTTCATCTTTAACAGCTTGTACTTTTTGTGTTTCAACAGCCACACTTGCAATTGATACACCTAATGCAGTAGCCAGTTGAAGATAGTCGTTCAATTTGGCTTTTTCGTTTGTTACATCAACTTCGCCACCACCATTGTCGGTTACTGTGCGTTTGAATTTTGACAAAAAATCGTTGTTTGCTTTTGTTGTTACCAATAAAGCTGCAGAAGAAGTTGCCAACGCATCAACAGATGAAACTCCCGAAGAGGCAGGCATTCCTTGTGCTGCAAGTTTTTCGAGCTTTTTTTCTCGTTCAACTACTTTTTTTTCTTTCAACTCTGTTTGAAGTTCTTGTCTTTCTGCTTTCAATTCGTCTGCAGTTTTTTGCGCAAATACACCTTGTGTCATTGCAATCATTAGTCCACCAATTAGGACTGTTTTGAAAATTGATTTAAACATATAATTTTTTAAAATTAAATTTTGCCTCCACTTTACGGCTATCGGCATCTCCTTTTTTATGTTTTGGACATAAAAAAAGCGTGAAACTTAACCGTTTCTCGCTATTAGAGGTATCTGGCATAACCGTGAATACAAGAAATCGAGTTAAGCCCACGCCATGCATGAACATTACTCTCATTCTTTGTACTCTTCATTAGTAAACTGCCAGATTTTCTAATAGCAAAGAATAAAGCAAAAGCTTTTTTATATGTCATATCTTGTGCTTATAGCACATTGTTTTCATATCATACGCAATAAAATTTCAGTTGTAATTTGTTACAAAGTTATAATTTAATTTCTGTAATAAAAATTATGAGATAATTTATGAGTTATTTCTCCAATTTTTATCTGTGTTTAGTTAATTGCTCAGTTCTTCGTAGACTACGGTGTCTGCGTTGAAGTTAAAAACAAATCTCTTGACTTGTTTTATAAATCTATATTTTTTCTAATTTGCAAGTGATGAAACTTGCTTGTAGCTACTACATAAGCAAGCCTATGCCGATCGTCCTTTATTACACATTACAGCAAACAGGGATAGATAACACAAAAATTAAGATAATATATTTTTTATGGATATAACTATAAAAACTAAAATATAATTATTGTTTTTGTGGTTATAGCCATAAAAACTTTTAAAATGATAGAAAGAAATTCGTATGTAAAGTAGTTGGAAGCCTTTATAAACAAGCCATTTATAAAAGTTATCACAGGCATTCGCCGAAGTGGAAAATCGTCGGTATTACTATTACTGCGTGAAGAATTTTTATCAAAAGGCATTTCGGAAGAACAAATTATATACATCAATTTTGAAAGTTTCTCGTTTGCCGAACTGCAAAATGCAGTGAAATTATATGAATATGTAAAAGCGAGAATATCCAAAGACAAAAAAACATATTTGCTTTTAGATGAAATTCAGGAAGTAGAAGCATGGGAAAAATGTATCAATTCGTTTCTTGTTGATTTCGATGTGGATATTTACCTTACAGGTTCAAATTCACATTTTTTATCGTCTGAATTGGCAACATTTATTGCCGGCAGATATGTGGAAATTCCTATTTTTACGCTTTCTTTTTGCTGAATATTTACAATTTCGAGCGAGTTATTTACCTCAAAAAACGCCAAAAGCGAAAGATGCTTTTGTTTCCTATCTTCGTTTGGGCGGTTTTCCGGTCATTCACATCGCCGGTTATGAAGAAGAAACAGCCTATAAAATTGTGCAAGATATTTATGCATCTGTTATTTTGCGCGATACTGTTCAGCGTTACAAAATCAGAGATGTGGAGCTTTTGGAACGGATTGTGCACTACGCTTTTGATAATGTGGGCAACACATTTTCGGGTAAAAACGTGGCGGATTATTTCAAAAACCAACAGCGAAAAATCGATATTAATACGGTGTACAATTACCTGAATGCACTCGAAGGCGCATTTATTCTGTATCGTGTACCTCGCTACGATATTAAAGGAAAAGAAATTCTGAAAACACAAGAAAAATTTTATTTGGGCGACATTTCATTGCTTTATGCTACAATGGGTTACAAAGACCGGCAGATTTCGGGCATATTGGAAAATATTGTTTTTCTTGAACTTAAACGGCGAGGATACAATGTTTTCATCGGAAAACTAGATACTCGTGAAATTGATTTTATTGCCGAAAAACAGGGACGAAAAATCTATATTCAGGTGGCGTATAAACTTAATAATGAAGATACTGTTGAACGGGAATTTAATCCGATGCTGGAAATAAAAGACCAATTTCCAAAGTTTGTTGTAACAATGGACGATTTTTGGAAAAAACAGGCCGAAGGTGTGCAACATTTATATATTGCTGATTTTTTGCTGAGTGAAAGTTTTTGATAAGTTTTTTTATATGATATTGGGAGATTTGTAGATATGAATTGGTATTAATAAATATTTGATTCGCGATATTGAAAAGTATTAATTGTCGCAACATCAATTATTCTGTTACTTGGTTATTATAGTAATTAAGTTGTAGTTTGACTTCAGCGTGGCCAATTTAGAATAATGAAAACTAATTTGAACATTAGTTAAGACATTTTTCCTTAAAAATCTCATCCAGAATAATTTTTGTAGCGCCAAGATTTTTCTTGACATAATTTGCGGCATATTCGCTTGCATGCTGTAAAGCATTATCGTCGGAAATAAACTTATCTAATTTATATTTTAAAGTCAGATAATCGGAAATAGGAAAAGCCGCTTTTTCCCGGATCAGTTGTTTTGCTTCCCTGAATTTCTGAAAATTAGGGCCGAATACAATTGGCATGCCATAAACAG
>JAVBUB010000056.1:0-8577 GCA_031555675.1 Paludibacteraceae bacterium
TAGGTCAAAAAGCCTATAAAAAATTGAATGGCCAGCATTGCTACAACAAAGGCAAAAATATTTCCAATAATCAAAAGGTTCATGTTGTCCATGAGCAGTTCCCGGCTCGAATCTTCCATTAATAGTTTCAGCAATTTATAACCCGAAGCGGCTGCCATGGTTGGAACTGCCAGGAAAAATGAAAATTCGGCGGCTGTTTTCCTGCTGAATCCTTGCGACATCCCTCCTACAATAGTTGCCATGGAGCGCGAAACTCCCGGAATCATGGCAATACATTGGGCGAATCCGATTTTCAGTGCTTTCATGTAAGTCATTTTCGGTTCGGTTTCTTCGGAATGCGTGAACCATTTGTCTACAAAAAGCATGAAAATCCCTCCTAAGATCAACATAACCGATACTACCCAAACATTTTCCAGCAGACTATCTATAAAATCGTTGGCTAAAAAACCGATAACAGCGGCAGGAAGAAAGGCAACCAATAATTTCCAATAAAAATCCCACGACTGGAAAAATCGTTTCCAGTATAAAACTAACACGGAAAGAATGGCTCCGAACTGAATGATGACTGTAAAAGCTTTTATAAACTCATCGCTTTTTACTCCTAAAAAGCCTTGTGCCAAAATCATATGACCAGTTGAAGATACGGGAAGAAATTCTGTTAACCCTTCAACAATAGCAATAATAATAGTTTGAAATAAATTCATTATTTTTTCAGATCAAATAAAATTCTGTGTGTAAGAATTGATATGTAATAATTTGTTGTTATGCTTTAGTAGACAAGTAAACAAGTTGCTATTATTTTATTTTTCTCATTTACTTGTTTACTTTGCCTATTCCCGTTTACTGAATATTATTTTTTTCTTTCTTGGGTTTCCAAAGAATAGCTCCAATAATAGCAATGAATCCAACGAAAGCGGTCATAGATCCAAGTGTAACGCGTTCGAAGCTATAAATATCCGGATTATATTCTACTCCGCTACTTTTTCCCAGCATTAATGCAAAACCTATTACAATAAGCGCGAAGCCAACCGCTATGAAAATCAGGTTTTGTTTTCCCAAAGGCATTTCTTTTTGTTCTTTATTTTCCATATGATGAAATTTTGAAGTTGCAGTTTTTAGATATAATATAATTCTCCGGCTTTTAACCGTAAATATTTATTAACGGAAAAGAAAGCGGATATTTGGGTAATTAGAATTCCCAACAATAACATAATGCCATAGATGATAAGCAGGTTATCAACCTTGTCTACACTGATGATATCGTGAATTTCGTCTTGTATATAATAAATAAGTCCGGTAATTAATCCCATAGCCACAAAAGCCGCGATAATACCATTAATTACATTTCGCCAGATAAACGGACGGCGTATAAAACTCCAATTGGCACCCACCAGCTTCATGGTATTAATCAGAAATCTTTTGGAGTAAATAGTCAGGCGAATAGTGTTGTTAATCAATGCAAACGAAATAATCAACAATATAGCTACCAAACCTCCGAGCATCAGCGAAATTCTTTTTACATTTTCATTAACCGCCTGAATCAGATTCTTTTGATAAATAACTTCTTTTACCTGTGGAAATTTTTTCATATCGGCTTCGATAACGGCAATACTGTCGTTGTTGGCATATTGCGAATGAAGTTTAACTTCCAGTGAGGCAAGTAACGGATTAAATCCGAGAAACTCAATCGGATCTTCTCCCAGTTCTTCGCTCAATTCTTTAATAGCTTGTTCTTTGGTAATGTATTCGGTTGATTTTACATAAGGAGCTACTTCTAGTTTTTTTTGCAAACGTTTAATTTCTACGTCTTTAGTGTCTTGATTCAATACCACGGAAAAGCTGATGTTTTCTTTGACGTAAACAGATAAATCGTTAGCTAGCAGGAGTAACAGCGACATCATTCCGATGAGGAATAATACCAATGAGATACTTACAATAGCAGTAAAATGGGAGTTGAAAAGCCTATGTACGCTTATTTTCTTTTGTTTTGACATAATATTATGAATCACCTATTAATGATAAACGGGGAAACTCTAAGAATTGTATTTAATTATATTTTTTCTTCGCTTGTTTCCAAACCAAAAATGCTGTTAACAATATGATAAGGATACTTGATATAATGGCAATAATATCTCCGGTTTTAACAACTTGTGGTTCAAAACGGAATTCAATATCATAATCTCCGGCTTTCAGCGGCATAGCACGTAGCAGATAGTTGGCACGGATATAAGTTGCTTTCTCGCCCTTGATATAAGCGTTCCAACCTTTGTCATAATATATTTCGGAAAATACAGCCATTTGGTCTGTTGCTCCTTCGAAATGATATTTCAACTTCATGGGCTCGTAACTTGTTAAAACAATAGAAGCAGTACTATCCGGAGTAATTAATCCGAAATTATATTTTGAATACTCTCCCGGATCAAAAACCATTTCCTTTTTCGTGTCAATAGTTCCCAACATGGTCATTTCTTCATCGGCACTTTTGACTACGTGTATTTTATCTACCAACCACGCATTGCTATTTGCATGAGGATTAACAATCGGTTCTCCATTGGGATTGATAATTACATACTTCATGTTCAGCATGTTCAGTATAGGTAATTTCTGCAATTGGTTATCCAGTTTCTCCATTGTAAGATCGCCTTGGTTAAATGTAGAAACAAGACTATTGATTTCGTTATCCAGATACACGTTGATCAATTCCTGATAACGGCGCATTTTAACGGCACTGTATCCTCCAATATTTTCGTGGAAATAAGAAGGGGCGGCATCGTTAAATGTATTTACTGTCAGGTTTAATACCCTGTAATCCGGGCTCTTGTCTTTTAGAATTGCTTTATCTGCGGCAGAAGCTTTATAAGGTTGGATCATTAATTCTTTATCTACAAAATTATCGCTGTTCAAATAGCGTTGAGCCACAGGGAATAAATCGGAAACAAACAAAATTCCCAATGCTATTACTGCATAAGTGGTTTTTAATTTATTTTTGATGACAAAATAAAGAACTCCTGCTGTGAGTAAAACAAACACCAAAGAGCGGAAGGCATCACTGCTCAGCATCGCTTTCCTATCCATTGGCAAGGTTAATTTCAAGAATTCATATTGTCCCGAAAATTGAGCATCGGAAGAAGATACAAAGTTTCCTGCCAAAGAAGGAACAACCCAGAACAATAAACAAATACCTCCTACAATGGAAATTGAATAAAGTAGGGCTTTTATTGCTTTTTCTTTATCAACCGTTCCATCAAAAATATTTTTCAATGCCAGTATTCCTAATAGCGGCATCGATATTCCCGCTATGACCAAAGTCATGGAAACGGTACGGAACTTATTATATAGAGGAATGTAATTGATAAAAAACTCTGTAAACGGCATGAAATTTCTTCCCCAAGCCAATAACACAGATAAAATGGTAATAGATAAAAGCCACCATTTATAACGGCCTTTTACAATAAACAATCCCAATACGAACAATAAACATGCAATAGCGCCTATATATACGGGCCCTGATGTAAACGGCTGTGTTCCCCAATAAAGAGGCAGTCGGAAATCTTTCATTACATTTTCGACATTGGGAACTCCCATTTCCTGCAATTTTTTAGCAGTATGCGATGTAGCCGAAAGCGTACCACCACTTGCTCCACCTTTATAGTCGGGTATCAATAAAGTCAATGTTTCGTCAATGCCATAACTCCATTGTGTAATATAATCGTTGCTTAGTCCTTCCTGTGAATTCTGGGCATCAATGGTTAAACCGTTTGATTCTCCACGCATGGTGTATTTGCTGTATTCGTAGGTAGTAAGCAATGAAGCCGCATTGGCTCCAATGCCGATAATGGCTGCAATAATTAAAACGCCTGTTGTTTTCAGCAAGTCCGGTATTTTCTTGTCTTTGAAGGCATAAATAAGTTCTACCACAAAGAATACAATCAGAATAAACAATGTATAATATAAAATCTGCAAGTGATTGGCTAGGATAGCCAATCCGAGGAAGACCGCCGTGAGCAACCCTCCCATGAGGCGTTCCCCACTATAGGCCAGTGCTACACTTCCTATCAACGGCATAATATAGGCTATGGCCATTGCCTTGGTATTGTGGCCGGCTGCTAAAATAATTAAATTATAAGATGCAAAGGCAAACAGTATGGAACCTGCGATACTCAGCCACGGATTCACACGAAAAGATCGCAATAATAAGAATCCACAAAGCAGATATAAAAAAAGAAAAGAGGCAGGACGAGGAAAAGTATTGAGTGTATAATGAATATATTTTAAAAGTCCTTTGCCCATATAAGTAGAAATCTGATAGGTAGGCATTCCACCAAACATACTATTAGTCCAGAACTGACGGTCTCCGGTTAATTCTTCATAATCCCTCGATTCTTTCGACATGGCCAAATAACTCTGAGAATCATGCCCCAAGAGTATTTTCCCTTCTATTACAGGACTGAAATAAACAAATGTGAGAACTGTAAATAACAGTATGGCAACAATATATGGAAAGGCCTTTTTCAAACTGAAATTTTTCATCGGACTTTGTTTAAAATGAACCGGCAACAATACCGGCAAAATTTATGCAAAATAAATTAAATTTATTTAGAATTCAGTCATTTCTGTATAAAAATTCAAATTTTATTAAAAACATTCATTCTGGTTGGCATATAAAAACATATATTTGCAACGGAATATTTTTGATTCAGAGTTAAATTCAGATCAGATTATTATGGTTCATTTTTTCAGGAAATATTGTTTTTCGATTTTAGTTATGGCAATTATTTTTTACTTATCGACAGCTTCTCCATCTACTTTCCCTAAAGTAACGGAAATCAAGTATTTGGATAAGATGGTGCATATTTTGATGTACTTTGGATTGTCGCTTGTTCTTGTTCTTGAAATTCCCCGAAAGAAATCATACGGTTATTACTTTTTTACCATCTTACTTCCCATTTTATATGGAGGTTTAATTGAAATTATACAAGAAAATTTCTTCTCTCCCCGTACCGGTAATATTTTTGATTTTTTGGCCGATACTGTAGGCGTTTTAACCGGATATTTTGTAGCTATAGGATTGTTGAATATTAAAAATAAAAAAGTAAAGTATTGAATTTTGAAACGTTGAAATATCAGATGGCCCTTACCCAGATAAAGGGAATAGGAAATATCATTGCCAAAACTTTGCTGGCTCATACAGGTAGCGCTGAGGCTATTTTTAAACAGCATAAGCAACAGTTGATAAGAATTCCTTCGATAGGAGAATATATTGCCACACAGCTAACCACTAATCTTAGTGATGTTTTCCGGCGGGTAGACAGGGAAATTGATTTTATTTTGAAAAATAAAATTACCCCGTTATTTTTTACGGATGAGACATACCCTTTCCGGTTAAAAGAATGTGTTGATGCCCCTATGATACTCTATTCTAAAGGAAATCAAGATTATAACGCAGGTTTTTGTATCGCCATTGTAGGAACAAGGAAAATAACCGAATATGGGAAAAATATTTGCCATGAGTTTGTGAAAGATCTTTCGCAATTGAATCATCATGTTACTATTGTAAGCGGATTGGCTTATGGGGTGGATATTTGTGCCCATAAGGCTTCTTTGGAATGTGGTTTGAATACGGTTGGCGTGTTGGGTCATGGGTTGGACCGGATATACCCGGGCACGCATCGTGCTGTAGCGATAAAAATGCTCAATCAGGGTGCTTTGTTAACCGAATATATGAGCGAAACCAATCCGGATGCTCCCAATTTTGTTCAAAGAAACCGCATTGTTGCCGGAATGATTGATGCTTTGGTTGTGATTGAATCGGCAACTAAAGGAGGTGCTTTAATTACTGCAGAAATTGCGAGTTCTTATAACCGAGATGTTTTTGCTTTTCCCGGAAATATAAAGAACGAATATTCTGGAGGTTGCAATAAATTAATTAAAACAAATAAAGCGGCTTTGATAGAATGTGCTGCAGATTTGGAAAAAATGATGGGCTGGGAGCGACAATCTACGAATAAAAATTTTATTGAACCTCTTCTTTTTCCTGAATTATTGGATATCGAAAAACAAATGATACATTTTATGAGGCTTTCGGATACAGTACATATTAATCAGATATTATCAAAATTCGATATGCCGATGAGTAAAATATGTCCGCTACTGATAGAGATGGAATTTAAAGGGCTGGTAAAATGTTTTCCCGGAAATTTGTATAAGGTTCTTTAAATAAAAAAAGGTAGTCACGCCTGACTACCAATCTTTGTTAACCTTAAATCTAATACTATGAAAAAATCACAATGCAAATATAAGCGACTTTATGTTATAAAACATATTTTCATAGTTAAAAAATGTTAAAATGATGTTATAAAACATATTTTTATAGATAAAGGAAATAAAAAAAGGTAGCCACGCTTGACTACCAATCTTTGTTAACCTTAAATCTAATACTATGAAAAATCATGATACAAATGTAGTTGGTTTTATATAATCACAATAATTTTTGGAGTTAATAAAGTTTAATGATATGTTATAAAACATAAATTTTGAATTTAAAATGTTAAAATTGAATTACAATAATTGTTTAATCGACTGATTATGATGAATATTACGATTGTTTATTGATAAATAAAATCAGCGATGAATAATTGTAAATATTTGAATTCTAGTATTTTATCGTCTTTTTTGTGTTAAAAGTTACAAATAGGTTCTTTTTTTACTATATTTGCAAAAAAATACATACAATGGAAGATATAAATTGGTCGGGGTTAGGTTTTGGTTACATCAAGACCGACTACAACGTGAGATGCTATTACAAAAATGGCGAATGGAGTGAGTTGGAAGAAACCACATCGGAAGAACTTACTTTGCATATGGCAGCCACTTGCCTGCATTATGGACAGGAAGCTTTCGAAGGTTTAAAGGCATATAGGGGAAAAGATGGTAAGGTCAGAATTTTTCGTATCGACGAAAACGCTAAGCGCCTTCAATCATCGTGTGATGGAATTATGATGGCTAAACTGCCGATAGAAAAATTTGAAGAAGCGGTTCTTAGAGCTGTGAAATTGAACGAAAGATTTGTGCCGCCTTATGAGTCGGGATCAACTTTATATATTCGTCCCGTTTTATTTGGAACAAGTCCTCAAGTAGGCGTAAAAGCGGCTACAGAATATACCTTCATTATTTTTGTAACGCCTGTAGGTCCTTATTTCAAGGGAGGTTTTCAAACAACGCCATTCTGTATTTTACGCGAATACGACCGTGCGGCACCTCTGGGAACAGGAACATATAAAATAGGCGGAAATTATGCTGCCAGCTTGGTGGCTGGAGCAAGAGCCCATGAATTAGGCTATTCTAATATTTTTTATTTGGATCCTAAAGAAAAGAAATATATAGACGAATGTGGCGCTGCTAATTTCTTCGGAATAAAAAATAACACATATGTAACGCCCATGTCTTCATCCGTTTTACCTTCTATTACCAACAAAAGTCTGATAACTTTGGCAGAATCGATGGGAATGACGATAGAACGTCGCGCTGTTCCGGTAGAAGAATTGGCTACTTTCGAAGAAGCCGGAGCATGCGGTACGGCAGCTGTTATAAGTCCTATTGAGAAAATAGTTGATTTGGATAAAAATATAGTATATCAATTATCCAAAGATGGTAAACCGGGGCCTGTTTGTGAGAAATTATACAAAAAATTACTAGCCATTCAATACGGGGATGAAGCAGACCCATTTGGATGGGTAACAGTATTAGAATAAGATTTAAAAGTTGGAGATAGTTTTAAATTGTCTCCAATTTTTATTTTACTATTTCATTCGATGTCATAATAATGATATTGTTTTACAATTTCTGAATTTTACACTTTTAACAGCTTACAGCAACGTTCCCAGAGCTACTTTTGAACTTGCCGACTGCTACTATCTCACGAGGCAAAAGCCAAAGCGGGCGGCAAAAAGTTCAAATTATCGACTTCCCGCTTGCAGGCAGGACACAAGTTAACGGTTTTGGCTTCTTCGTTCCTAAATCCAAGGCGTTTGTCTTATCAATTTCCACTGTTGTTTTGTTGTTTCTTGTTTTGTCATAAGTATAATAGGTAAGTTTTCATTTTCTGAACTTACTGTCAAATATAAGTCTGTGTCTTTTAGCCTAATTAGGTAAGTTTGATCCGTTTGCTTTAGAAACTCCCAATACTGTAGCTGTGTTCCGTCCATTGATTGTTGCCACAGCTCTACGCCCTCTTTTGGTTCTGATTTTGGCTGAAAGGTTTTCTCGGTAAAAAGATTTTTAAGCAAGAAAGTGTTTTCGCCCAATGCAATCATTTCCCAAGTAATACACTCCCAATTTTTATGAGGATATGCAATTATCTTGTTCTCACTTTCATATCCTGCGTTAAAAGGCCTTACACACAAACCCGAAGAAACATTTTGAATGGCGTAGGTATTTTCAAATGCTAACTTCTTTTTGATATCCTTTCTAACCCGAAATGAAATAGCGATAGCAGCAATTACCACTAAAGCCAAAACGATAATTAGTATAGTTTTCATAAGCAAGATTTTAGTGTTTGCTCGCAATAATTCCAAACCC
>JAVBUB010000121.1:0-5291 GCA_031555675.1 Paludibacteraceae bacterium
CTTCGTGCTATTGAAGAAAACCCCCAAGAAAGTCGTAAAGAATGGATGTTATGGATGTTTGAACAAGCAGGAAAGAAAAATTCGAATAACAGTAAATACCAATTTTGGCAACAACACAATCAACCCGAAGAGTTGTCTAAAGTAGCCTTTGGAATCGACAGTGCAATTGATTATATTCATCAGAATCCGGTAGAAGCTGGATTTGTAAATAAGTCAGAAGAATATTTGCATAGTAGTGCTACAGATTTTCCGGGAGGAAAAGGATTGATAAATATTAGCTTGAGTTAGTGTTTTACGAAGTTATAAACTTCGAATATTTTGGGCACAAGTTACGCTAACGCTAAACTTGCGCCAGAGAGAGCAATAGGTGGGGATGATAAATTCGCAATATTTCCAAATAGAGAAACAGGATTTAATGCGATTATAGCGTTATTAAAAAC
Organism: Paludibacteraceae bacterium; assembly: GCA_031555675.1. Classification (GTDB taxonomy): domain Bacteria; phylum Bacteroidota; class Bacteroidia; order Bacteroidales; family Paludibacteraceae; genus JAISJU01. The sequence goes on from JAVBUB010000121.1 coordinate 441, forward strand.
CGATAAATATATTAATTTGTCTATATTTGATGCTATAAAAAGATATGCACCTTCTGCAGATAATAATAATCCTGAAGCTTATGCAGCATCTATTGAAAAGAAAACAAAATTATCTGTTGATAAAATTTTAAATACACTTACAAAAGATGAATTTGTAAAGTAGCTAAAGCGATAGAAATCATTGAAGGTTCCATAGTGGGTCAGATATTTACTTTACAAACTCCGAATATACCTGATTGGGAAAAAGAATTATTACAAAAATAACGAAACAAAAATGAACAAAAGTTTTAGTATTATCATTTTTATTATAGCTGCTTTATTATTCAGTTGTAATAACAATACACCTACAAATGTTGAGTTGAATATCCTGACCAGTTATTGCTTTGAAAAAGAATATATTATAACAGGAAAACTTTCAGCGCAAGATTTTTACGGACCACCAAATTTTGGAGATACCCCGGAAATTGATAAATTAGAACATTGTTACCTTATAACGATAGATGCTAATATCAATATTATGACCTCAGATACTATAAATAGTTATAATTTAGAGAACAAATATGCTCAATCTTGTTTCCAGATTATAGGTTACGATACCATGGTTAATGGACATTTAGTTAGTTATGAACATCAATATTTTAAAAATATTCCCATAGGAACGGTTATTTCTTTAAAAGGATATTTTGATTCTGCAACAACAGGGCATCACCACACAGAAGTGTTGTTTATTGTGAATCATGGTTATGTGCCATCGCTCGTGCCGGGTGTGCAAGAAAAGAGATGAAAAAAATGCATGATACATACACCAACAAACCAAATTACGATAATCCAACACACAATAGTAGTGAAATATTTGATTTTATGTGTTTTATGGGAAAAATTACAATAAACTAAAAAAGACATTTATGAAAAGTTATCATGTTTTATTCATTGTTTTTATTTGTCTTCAATCATGCTGTTACCCGCAAATTGATATTCGGGAGGCGAAACAAATAGTACATCTTGACTCTGTAGACTTGGCATATTTTTCAAGTTTTCGGCAACAGTTACTCAATGACTCTGCAGCTATCAGGGAGGACTATGAAAGACTGTATCCTCCTTATTGGACGACCGCAGCCTCATATTCTCTTAATCAAATCGACTCAGCTAAATATGGAATGTTTTTTTTAAAATTAAAAGGGAAAATAGTAGATGGCATTCGTATGAACATGGATGGATGCGTTATTTTTAAAATTAAAAGCAACACTCAAATGCATTATCCTGAACAGCATGAGACTTACATCCATCAACTTTTTAGTGCTGATTGCGATTGCTCATATCTCCGCTATGTCGACACTCTATTTGTTGATTCGGTAATTAACAAAGATTGGAGATATGTCTTTTATAAAGATTTAACAGGTTGGTAATATGAAAAGTTAAGCAGCATGGCCGGTATAGAACTTATGGAGCAAATTTAGTGCTAGCATAACTTATGTATATGTCAAAATAAAAATAGTTTATAATTGCAAAGTGGTTAATACACGGCAAAGTTGAGATATTCGGAAATGTAAGAATGATAACTTTTTCCGAAGAAATTTATGAAAATAATTAATTAATATGCTTATCCGCAATAATACCCATAAATAATTTCTAGCTTGAAAATCTAGATTTTCATAACCGCAGGTAAGCGTAGCGCAACCTGTGGATACAAAACAAATGTGATTTCTGCCTTTCAGGCAGAACTTTACAACCTTGTTTAGTGCTGCCTTTCAGGCAGAGTACTCTCGTTTTTACACCGTGGGTCGTGCGACCCACGGTTATGAAAATCAAGCCCATTCGGGCTAAATTTGGTATAATTTTACATTGAACTTATTTCATTAGGTATTTTTGCGGATAAGCATTTTAATTAAAAATATGAGTACAGATACAAGAGATAATATACTTACTGCCATTCCTTTTGACAATGATACTATTAAGGCCGAATTAAAAATAAGATCTACTTCTCTATCATACGTCAAAAGAAAACCAAGCAAAGATGGCAATTATATCGTACAAGCCGGAGAAAATTTATCCACGTTGGCCGTTAAATTCAATACCACTGTTGCCAAGCTCGCAGAAATGAATGGCATAGATGCAGCAAACCTTCATAATATTTATGCCGGAGAAAAACTATGGATGCCGGAATTAAATGAACAGGCTTTTCATTCCCGGGTAGCACAAGATCCATTAAACAATTGGCCCAACTGGGATTTCTCGGGGAATATTGATGATACAAAAAAAACAACACCATTCAATTTCAACATTCAATCAGTCTCTCTACCAACTGAAGATAGAACTCCAAGTTCTATCAAACAGACAAAAGAAAAAATAAAAGCATTTGAATTTAATGAAAAAAACAAGAAAGAGCAGGAGATAAGAAAAAAACAGTTGATCAATATTGTGAGAAATTTTTATATAAAACAATTAAGTAGTATATCTTTTTCCAAAACTCTGACTCAAAAAGAAAAAGAAGAATGTTCATCATTCCTGAAAGGAGAAATGGAGCTCAAAATAAGGCAAATTTCAGATGAATGGAATGTACCGATAATTCTTCCTATGCATTTATATATGCAAAACTCAAAACTAATTAATGATTTCAATACATATCGTAATACATTTGGCTATAAATGGGAACCTACTCCTACGGGAGAAATTAGGCGAACTCCTACAGGTTATGAAAAATGGCTTGCAGAGCGGCAACAACTTGATCCATTTGCATACCAAATGGCACAACAACCGGTAATAAAAGCAGTTGCTGTAGGAGGTCTTGCAGCAACAGGTGCAGCAATTGCACCCGGCCTTGCAAATCAGGCATCAATAGCCGTTACAAGGCTTTCGGATGCCACTATAAGAGCCTGTTTAAAAGGAGGACAAATACTTTATTCAAGTCCGCAATTTCAACAATTTTGTTTTGGTGTAGTAGAAGGATACATAGAAGTCAATGTTCTTCCGGATTCTCCCGACGCTTCTCCTATTTTACCTTTACCACCTGCTGCAGAGGCAGGAAGACAAACTGGCTATTTTATTGAATATATGGGAAGACTTATTAAACGGGAAGCAGAAAAAAGAAATATACAAACAGAAGAATAAAGGTTAAAAAAAAAATTATATTTGTACATAATAACCTTTTGTATTGCAAAAATATATGGATTCATACATAAACTATCAGGAGTTTTACGATAAAGATTCGTTGCAAGCCGTTACAGATATCTTACAAGAAAATAACATCAAATATATTGTAAGTTATCCTACGGAAAAAGACAATCTGGTATTGTTGAATAATAAACCGAAACCGCTGATTTTAAAAATCAGGGAAGAAGATATGGAGAAAGTAGACGGCCTATTATTCGATATTTCGGTGGAAAGTGAGTATCTATATTCGTTTTCGGATAAAGATATTATTGATATTATTGCAAACCCCAACGACTGGACAGCATACGAGATAAGGCTTGCAACAAGGATATCGAAACAACGGAAACTGAAAATTGAAGCGAAAGATATCCGTTCGGCAAGAACAGAACGAAAAGAAGAAAAAAAAACCGAAGAAAGAAACAGCGATACAAAAGTACGGAAAAATGCATTAGGTTGGCTGTTGGGTGCCGGTTTACTATCTTTTATGGGTACTATTTCCGAAGTAATGTTGAATTTGAAATTGCCTGTAGTAAAACTTGGGTTGCCCGAACTGATGGATGGTATACTATTTACAGAGCCAAATAAAATACACAGCCTCGTTCTTAGTGGCATTGTTTCGTGTACATTTCTTTCATTATGGTTTTATATGAAACAAGATCGTAAGTGGGCTTATTTGGTGGTTATGACCCTATATTCAATCGACTTATTCATCTGTCTTTTATTTGGATACTGGTATGCCGTATTTCTACATTTACTTGTGCTTGGTTTTTTGTCAAGTGGTTATAATGTATTATTAAAAAATCTAAAATCTGTAAATGAAAATACCAAGACCTGATAAAAGCCATTTTATTTTACACATACTTTGTTTGGATCAATGTTCCATACCTTTTTATCTGATTACCGGGTCAGCATAGATCAAAGATTTGTGCCAGTAGCCATATTTACAGAGTTTTCTACAGCTAAATCATATTATTCCATCATCTCAACGATAAATTATTTTTCTTCCAGAATCTGGAAGTTTTTTGTTTTTTCCATCAATTAAACATTGAATATAAAACAAGTTAAAACGTCTGGTATAACATACTTTCTTTCCATACATACATATTATTTTCTGGCATCTTCCTTTTTTTATTTCACCACATACATTTTTTTCTTCCAGAAAGAAAACACCGTCAGAATGACAAATCTTTTTGAACCTCATTTCATAAGATATTTTATTTGCATTGGCCCTGCTTATGTAAACCTGTGACTTGTGTAAAAAAACGAAACCAAAATCTGATACTTCACACAAACTACAGGCCTGCATGAGTTTTTGAGCTAAGCAATAGGTTTGCCCATCATTAACAATAAAGAGAAACAGATAGTATGTCTATGCTATACATATTTTTTTAACGCCATAAACAACCTTCATCATACAATGACCGGGCTTATTTCTACTATGTCATTTCATAAAAAACTATATTACCATGGATCAAAATACAAATTCACTTTCCGGAGAAACAAAAGCGAACAATGCTTCCGGTTTTAATTCCGCACCTTCAAAAATAGATCGGTTTTGGAGCGAAGAAACCTCGCAACAAAGCATGTACCTGCGTCCTGTTATTAATTTCAACAGCAACATAATAGGTTCCATTACATTCAACGATAATGATAGTGCCGAAAACCGGGATGCAATTAAAAAAAATATCGAAAATTTAATTG
>JAVBUB010000053.1:0-4557 GCA_031555675.1 Paludibacteraceae bacterium
GCTGAAAAAGACCATAACTCCAACGGGTACCGATTAATCCGTCGAATAATTTTCCTTCCCAAAGCAGCAATCCGGCCAAGGCCTTGTTAGCATAATCGGGACTGGCAAACTGGGGAGCATCCGAGTTAATAATTTGCAGATTCAATGTTTGTCCTAAAAACATATAGGCTATATTAATACCTGTTTTGTAGGCGTCAAGATCGTTGAAGCACATAGTGGGTATATAGATATCGGCAGGGTTATAATCATATTCAAAAGTTCCGAACTGTACTGATTGTTTTCCTACTGTAAATGTAAAGTGTTTACCGGCGTCCAGGGCAATCCACGCCTGGTCGGTAGCTGCCGAATAACCTTCGCGCAGAGGTTCCTGTGGTTTGTTTAACCGTTCGCGGAGCCTGTAACGTATACCGGGAATTATTTCACCTACAAACCAGAATTTAATCGTCTGGGCCTGAAAAGACCTGTTGGTTAAATCGCCATTTACCCAGTCCGTTTCAAAATCCACACGCGTATCGAGCATGATATTGAGCATTTTATCATCCCATATAATTCTGTCTATTATTGATTTGCTTTCTTTATCCTGTGCCAAAATTCCCATGGCAACAAGCATAAAGTACGAGATTAGATATAGTTTTTTCATAATAGTTACAAGTTACAAGCTACGAGATACAAGTTATTGTTACTATAGATACAGTGTTTTTATCTTGTAACTTGTAGCTCATAACTAAAATTAATATTCTGTAAACATCCGTTGAATCTCTTTGTAATCTGTTGTTTTGGTTAATGCCAACATTAGTAGAACACGGGCACGGTAAGGATTCACATACCACGAAGCAGCAAATCCGTATTTAGCGTCATCTACTTCGTCCCATTGGGCTGTAGGCCCAGTCATAATACGTGATGAACGAACTACCGCCACTCCTTTTTTTACGGCGCTAGCCAATGCGTTTTGCATCATGGTAGTCATGTTGCCATTACCAACACCTGCGGTAACAATTCCCTTGGCTCCGCCATTAACGGCTGCGTTTACAAATAAATCGGTAGCGTTGGAGTAGCTCAGAATAATTTCTACTTGTGGTAGTTTATCCAGTTTAGAAATATCAAACTCAGACTTGGTAGTGTGTCGTTTCATTGGTTCACGTTCGTAAACTGGTTTGCCATTATACATAATACCTAATGCACCGAAGTTCGGATTCTGAAACGTTCCAACACTTAATGTGTTCGTTTTACACAGATCGTCGGCTCCCAGAATTTTATCGTCCATTACCACCATTACACCCTTTCCTGTCGATTGCTTATCAACGGCGCAAGCCACGGCATTATAAATATTACGCGGGCCATCCGCGCTGATTGCCGTTGAAGGACGCATAGATCCCACTAAAATAACAGGCTTATCACTTTTTACCGTCAGGTTTAAAAAATACGCTGTTTCTTCCTGGGTGTCTGTTCCGTGAGTGATCACAATGGCATCCACATCTTTTTGACTAACCAACTGATTAACCCGCTTGGCCAGCTTTAGCCATACCTGGTCATTCATATCCTGACTACCGATATTAGCTACCTGTTCGGCTTTGATGTTGGCTATATCTTTGATTTCGGGTACAGCGTTCAGTAATTGATCTACGGTAATAGATCCGGCCTTATATCCGGCTGCAACTTGGGTGGCTCCCGTGCCGGCAATGGTTCCTCCGGTTGCCAGGACATAAACGGTTGGCTTTTGCTGTGCACTAATACCAAGCGACACAAACAATGCCATTAAAATAAAACTAATCTTTTTCATATTTATCATTATTAATTCTTAATTATTTCATATTTTTCCATGCATTCACATAATCATTCATGGTGGCCGAAAGTTCTTTTCCGATGACGCTGTAATCATTATCATTCAGGTTGGCCAACGAAACCCTTACCGACCATTCAGGCCCGGCAAATCCACCTCCGTTTAGCAATACGATAGACGATCTTTCTGCCAGGCGGAAAACAATATCAACCGGTTCGAAGTTCTTCTCGAGAAACTTCACAAACTCTTTTCCGTAGTTTTTCATGGCCCATTCGTGGATGTCTATTTCGCAGTAATAAGCAGCACGGTTCGGATCAGGATAAATGGGCATATTCATCCCTTCCCAAAGAAGTTTATACCTATTTTGAATAATTTGCTGACAATCTTCTTTGTAAATATTTTTTTTATCCAGAAGAGCGAATGCGGCAAAAAGCATCATTTGCATTTGTTGTGGCAACGATAGCCCGGCAGTATGGTTAAGTGCTACCAATCGGCTATCTGCTACCAATCGGTTAATAAATTTGAGTTTTTCGGGATACAACGTTAAGCTATCATATTTCTTGGCCTGTTTTTCCTTTTCTTTGGCAGGTAACGCCGAAATCATGTTGTCGTAAACATTATCCTCATATAAAGCAATAACACCCAAACGCCAACCGGTAGCACCAAAATATTTCGAAAAAGAATATACACACAGTGTATTGTGGGGAAGCTCGTTCATTAGTGAGTTAAAGCCATTGACAAATGTTCCATACACATCATCTGTAACAATCATGAGGTTTGGATTCAGGTTTTTAACTACTTTCACCAAATATTGGCGGCACTTTTCGCAAATCTGTACCGATGTCGGATTGCTCGGATTAATGGTAAAAAAAGCCTTGATAGATGGATCGCCCAGCTTATCCAATTCTTCTTCGGGATACTGAAAGTTGGAATTGCCATTTTCGTCTTTGGCCGATCCGTTGATATGTATTACTTTAAAATCAAACTTTTCCAGTTCCGGAATTTCCAGATATGGTGTAAAAGCCGGTGTGCCGAGCGCTACTTTATCTCCTTTCTTTAATAAGCCGTTTTCTACCAATGAATTGAAAATGTAGCACATGGCAGCAGTCCCACCTTCTACGGCAAAAATATCGTATTTACCCTTGTGTGCCGGCTTGCTGTTGCACATTTCCTGTATCAAATAATCATGTACAATAATTTCTGTATGTTTCAGCATTCGTTCCGGACTGGGATATTGGTCGCCAATGATGCCTTCGGCCATTTCGTGCACCCAATCGTCTGCAGTAAAACCATGTTCCATGATTCCATATTTATACAATTCCTTTAGTAAGTGAATTCCCGGCATTTGTTCATTATCTTTCAGAAAATGCTCAAAGCGTGCAGCTATATCTTTTTTCAGAGGAATACCGGCAATTCCGGAATCATGTTGCATAGCGCGTTTACACTCTTCGATGCCGAATTTTCCCAAGGTAAAAAAAGCCTCACGAGGTATCGTAGCGGTCCAGTTTGGATTGCCTCTACCGGCATTCAACATACTTTTAGAAGAGTTTTTATGATGCTCGGATGCCAGGCTTATTAAATTGTCTTTTAATTCAAAAGGACTCAATTGTTCTAATTGTTCCTCTTTGTGACGTGATGTTTTTAATTTTTCGATATTCATATATTATATTTTAATGATTGAATAACTGAATAATAGAATAAATTGTAGCTTTTTAGTCTGTTAATCCGTTATTCAATTATTGTATTAGCAATACTATTACCACCCCATATATAATCAGCAACGTATTGCCAATGGCATAAGTAGTAGTATAAGAAAGTGCCGGAACCTTGCTTTGCAGCACTTCTTCTATAGATCCCAAGGAAGCCGTTGTTGTACGTGCTCCGGCGCAGGCACCCAATGTAATAGCCGGTTGAAATTTAAAGATATAGCGACCCATAAAAATACCCACCAATACAGGTACAATGCTGATGAAAATACCGGCTATAAACAAATCCAATCCTGATGCTTTGAGTCCTGCAATAAAATCTGGACCGGCTTCAAGACCTACCACAGCAACAAAGATATTCAGTCCCAGATTATTCATCAACCAGATGGCAGGTTCCGGTATAGCGCCAAAAGTAGGTCTGAGCGAACGCAGCCAACCAAAAATAATACCCATAATAAGTACCCCGCCACTGGCGCTTAAACTTAAGGGAACATTGCCCGCGTGTATAGCCAAAGAACCTAACAGTCCGCCCAGAAATATACCTAAGCCCATAAAAAGAATATCCGTAGTATTGGTGGCCCGCTCCGCATAACCAATGTAATCTGCAAAACGATCCACATCATTTTTACGTCCTTCCAGTTCTATTATATCTCCCCGTTGTATTTTTACCTCCTTTAAAAGTGGCAGGAATGCATTTCCCCTTTTTATTTTACGGATCACAACGCCATGTCTTTCCCTGCATGTTTTAAGAGATTGTAATGATTTTCCGCACGCTTTCTTTTTTGAAACAAGTACCTTTAATACTTCCGATGTAAAATTTAATAGCTCAATATCTGCTACTTCCGTACCAATAAAATTTTCATCGGCAATAAGCTCGTCGATGGGACCATTTAGTAATAGGCGATCTCCTTTATTTATTTTGAAGTCTATAGCAGGTTCCTGTATAATGTCTCCTTTCGATGTCCGGACACGCTCCACATAAATAGGATTTCCTTTTTCCAGCAACATTTTTTCTACTTCTTCTACGGTTCTTGCCTGTTCAAAATAATAACTGCTGGCTTGTCTAACCCT
>JAVBUB010000195.1:0-4637 GCA_031555675.1 Paludibacteraceae bacterium
AAAACACTTAATTTAAATAATAATAAAACACAATTAGTTAGATATATAAAAATAAAATATTTTTTCTGTGTTATTATGTAAATTCCGTTTTTTCCGTGTGCAAACTCTTATCATTTAAAGAACATCATATACCAATCCCAATGCGCCAGATCGCCAATGCCAACACATGGAGTATACAAAAGCAATCCTATTTTATTCTCACTTTTATATTCTTCAAGAATTTTCAGATTTCTAATATCATTATAAATCGGCATAAAATCTTCAAGCTCTTGCGGGTACATAGACGGTAACACCCGCATATTAATTGGTTGCACTTTATTGGTTGAAAATGGCATAATAGCTGCACATGTAATGATTCTATCGAATTGATCGGCATATTTGAATGTTTTCGGGTATTTCAATTCTCCTTCTCCCATCCATATAATGTCTCCGTTAAAAATCATTTCGTCGGATGGTTCATAATAAAGTTTTATATACCCAAAATCTCCCGGAGATTTATAATCTACAATTACAGGCAAAATATCCGTATTTGAAACCGGTCTCGAAAGTTTAATCTCCGCTCCACCTTCAAAAGTATTGGTAAGATAGTCTATCTTCAATAGCAATACCGACGAAGTTTTATGTTCCGATATAACTACATTCAGGTTTCCGGAATAATAAGTAACATGGCAGCAGTCTGCACCAATAATATAACGCTCCTGCACTACCACTTTATTAGCAATAAAACCGGTAAATTCAACCTCAACTTGTTTATCCTGAAACTCTGCCCTATAGCTGTCATTAGTAATGGTATAAGTACTCCATTGTTGAGCCAAAGGGAAAGCAGATTCATCCTTTACAGTAATATCACGACCATCTGATATCCGGATAACTTTATAATCGTCTAATGCTACAGGCGTGCCATCTTCATGTAATAATTTCACTACAATGTGCTCATATTGCTCCGTACATCCAATATCCGAGCAGTCGGACCGGGTAACTTCGGAAGAAGATTTTTTATCCAAATCGTCATAAATGTGATCACAGGAATACAACCCCATAAAGAGGAGTAAGGAAAGCAATAGCAGGCTGTCCAATGTTTTCATAGCTTTCGTTTTTAGTTATTTACAATTAAAACGAACCAATAAAGAAAACGCTGCATCAAAAAATTAAATTTCCGTACAATTGAAGCAAATATCAATATTTTTTCTATTCTTTAAGATAGCTTGTCTAAAAAGATTGGCTTTTTCTCCTTTCCAAATATTATCCAAATCACATTCCAATATATTGCCAAAAGAGTAAACCCCGTTTTTATCGAAACAACAAGGCAATACTTCTCCTGCAACGGTTATTACCACAGAGCTCCATTGGCGCCAGCAGTTATTTTTTAATCGTCCTTTTATATGATATTTCCCATCTTTTCCTTTTTGATAACGGCTATACTTTTGATTGGCGGGAATGAGTTCGTTCCCATTTTCAAAATCATATACCTGGGCTGTTTTTAAGGCCAATTTATCCACTTTTAAAGAAGATGCCAATTCTTTTATTTCAGCAATCTGGTGTTCATTATGCGCCATTACCAAAAATTGGATCTCCATAACAGGTGTTTTGGAATGCAGTTCCTCCTTAAGTTTCGCAAAGGCTTTAATTCCTTCTATCACTTTCTCTAGATTTCCATTCTTCCGGTATTTCTCATAAACCTCTTGTGTAGTACCGTCTACAGATATAATCAACCTGTCTAATCCGGCACGAATGATGTTTTTTGTTTTTTCATGATCCGACAGATAATGACCATTGGTAGAAGTAGAAATAAATAGTGCCTTTTTGTGAGCAATATGCACTAATTCCGAAAAATGAGGATTTAACAAAGGTTCTCCCTGAAAATAAAGGGTAAGATAAGAAACGCCGGCCGGCAATTGATTCATTATTTTCTGAAAACAATTTATATCCAACATTTGTTTATTCCTTGTAAGAGTGCCATTTCCCGCGAAACACTCGGGACATCGGAGGTTACAGTAATTAACCGGTTCGATAGAAACGGCAAAAGGAGAACCCCAAATATGAACTTTTTTGGTAATAATTGAAAACCAATAACTTAATTTTAGCAGAAGAAAGTTGATAATTTTGCCAAAACTTATTTTTTTTAAGAAACTATTCACTATGTTTGTTATATGAATTTAAAATTAAAGACGATAATACAAAGTTATACGAATATTATAACACGCCATTAAAATTCAGAATAAAGATTAAAAACCCTAAAAATAATTCGTGATGAGTTGGCTAAATGTTAATTTTTTTTCATTTTTTAACATTTGAAGTATGTAAAAATTCGAAATCATATATAAATTTGCTTTAATTTAAGTAAGTAAACAATTTTTAATTTATATTTTACATTATGAGAAAAATTCATTATTTTCTATTAACAGTCTTGTCTGCAGCGCTTTTCGCATCGTGTAGCAGTAAGATTGGAGACATGCCTGCCGAATACTTCCAGGTGGAGCCGCAGGTATTGGAGTTAAAAACGGGAAAAATAGATGCCCTTGTAACCGCTAAATTCCCACCTAAATTCTTCGCTAAAAAAGCTACATTAACTATTACTCCTGTTTTGGTTGGAGAAAACGGAAAAGAATTAACAGCAGCATCGGCTACTTACCAAGGTGAAAAAGTAAAAGGTAATGCCCAAACTATTTCTTACAAAGAAGGTGGAAACGGAACTCAAGCCGCTTCTTTTGTGTATGAAGATGGATTCCAGAAATCCGGCTTATATGTTGACTTAGCTGTTAAAGCTGGTAAAAAAGAATACAAATTACCTCGTGTAAAAATTGCAGACGGAGTGGTTACAACACCCGCTTTAGTTTCTGCTAAAAATCTGACACCATCATTGGGAGAGGATAAATTCCAAAAAGTGATTCAACAAACTTACGAAGCTGAAATCAAATTCTTGATTCAACAAGCTAATGTACGCGAATCCGAATTGAAATCACAAGGCATCGTAGCTATAAACAACAAACTGAAAGAATCAAAAAACAACCAAAAAGAGACTATTTCAGGTATAGATGTTCAGTCTTATGCTTCTCCTGACGGTCCTCAGGAATTGAATACCAAACTTGCCGAACAAAGACAAAAAAATACTGTCAATTATTTGAACAAAGAGCTGAAGAAACAATCTGTAAAATCTGAAATCAGCACTAAATTTACTGCCGAAGACTGGGACGGATTTAAACAATTGGTACAAGCATCTTCTATTCAGGATAAAGATAGAATTTTAAATATTTTGGCTACTTATTCTGATCCCGATCAACGCGAAGCGGAAATCAAGAAAATGTCTTCTGTTTACAAAGGGTTAGCTGAAGATATCTTACCACAATTACGTCGCTCTAAAATTAAAATGACTTTGGATATCTTAGGCAAATCAGATCAGGAAATTCTTGATCTTGTTCAAAAAGATCCTAAAAGCTTAACTGCCGACGAATTGTTGTATGCCGCTACTTTGGTTACCGACAAAAATGCAAAAGCTGTAGATTATCAAGCTGTTATTGACAACTACTCGCAAGATTGGAGAGGTTATAACAACTTAGGATATGTTAAATATTTGAATGGAGATTACGCGGGAGCTGCTTCTTTATTCGAAAAAGCATATTCTATATCAGGTAATTCAAATACCAACTATAACCTGGCTTTAGTTGCATTGGTTAACAAAGATTATACAAAAGCATCTTCTTATCTTGCCGCGGCTCAAACACAAGGAGCAGCCGCTGCTGACTTGGCAGAAGCACGCGCTGTGATCCAAATCTATAACGGAGACTATACAGGAGCTGTAGCTTCAACACAAGGCAAAAACTCTGATGTAGCCGCCTTGTCTCAAATATTGGTAAATGATTATAACAAAGCAACTGCTACATTGAACGCTGTTAAAAATCCGGATGCTACTACTTATTACCTGAAAGCAATTGTAGGAGCCCGTACCAATGCGAAAGACCAAGTTATTTCCAACTTGAAATCGGCTATTGCCAAAGATTCTTCCATGGCCAAAAAAGCCTTGAATGATATTGAATTTTCTAAATATTTCGTAGATCAGGATTTCTTATCTATTGTAAAATAAGATTCATTATTGATTAATAAAAAATAGGATTATGAAAAACATAATCCTATTTTTTTGTTTCTTATAGTAGAGGCGCCATGCTTGGCGGCTCTATAATATATAAATGTGTATGCACAAAAAAGCCGCCATGCATGGCGGCTCTACTTCATTCAATCTGTTACCGGATTCCGGAATATAATCCTTCCATCTTTTTTCAATTCCGTTTCTCCATGCCATTCGGTCATTACATATTTACCATTCGAATATTTAATTCCCGAAGCCATGGTATCTCTTTGCAGTTGAACGGTATCGCCTTTGTATGCTATAACCAAAGTTCCTTTAGTATTGTTGTAAGTACGGAACAAAGTATCCGGATTACTATTGATAGTTACCGCGTTTATAATTTCTTCTTCCTGTATTTCGGGTTCCACAACAGGTTTCGTCTCTGCTTTCTTGCCTCCGCAGGAAAAGAAAAGCACGGCCGACAAAGCAACTAATTTCAATGTTCATCTATTCATACCCGGTAAACTTCTTGATATAGTTTGTTTTTTATTGTTTCAAACTCTTCTTTCTCCGA
>JAVBUB010000148.1:0-6567 GCA_031555675.1 Paludibacteraceae bacterium
TTCCACATTACAAACTCCAATAATGTTGAAACAATAATTCCATGCGCTTAAAATAATTTTATTATTGGGATCCCATGTGTGTTTTTGCAACTGTTGATACGTATAATTGTCTCTCCAATCACCGCCTGTACGGATAGGAACACAAACTTCATCTGTGGAAGTCTGTACCATCCATACATCCTCATTGCTATACATTAAAGCTGAATATATTTCCGTTACAATAATCTCAGTAGGCGGCACAAGCGGCAATTGCTCGTATCGCGTTTCTTCCAGGTCTGTACATGAAAAAAAGAACATCGCAGACAAGAAGGGAGCAACTAAACAAATTTTATTTTTCATAGTTAATAAATTTAAATTAATGCTGTGGTTTTATTTATAATGATTGTTTCGAAACTTCATATTTATTCAAATTTATATCTCAATCCTACTTTCATGCTGATTTTAAAAGGATTTACAGTATAAACGCTAACTGGTTGGTTACTTCTAAAATAATACATACATTCCGGTTCAATAAAAGCACCTAAACCTTTAAAGAAATCATAGTTTACTCCTACCTGAAAATGAACAGAGCATTGCAGGCCTTTTATATTTTCTGATTCTTTTTCTGTATCCACAGTATGATCATCGTTGTATGTATATCTTGTACAAACAGACTTTATACCTTTTTCAACAGTACCTCCTATAGAAGAATAAATATCCCACCTACGGTTATGCCAGGCTCTGAATACTACATTCAACGGTATACCGACATAATGCAAATCATCTATAGCAGACAAAAAGCCTGTTTCTGTATCTTTATAATTTGTACGGAGATGCGAATAAATAATTCCCGTTTCAAAACCAATCCACCGGGAAACATCTTTACGAACTCTCAGATCGAAAGCAATAGGTGGAAAAGACGTAAAGTCCGGAAATCTATCAAAAGCAACCGAAACCCCTAAATGCCAATCTCTATTCTCTTTTGTGTAATTATTGTTATTTTTAACGGATGTTTTAGAGAAATTGATTTCGTCGGAGCTATGTCCATCATTTTGTACCGAAACCTGTTTGTTTATTTTATCATTTGTTTGCTCCCTGGTGATTATATTGTCTGTTGCATTTTCGGCAAGCAAGGTTTTGTTTGTTGCAATATTTTCTTCGGTTTTAATTGCACTGCCCGAATTAGTTATTATTGTGCTTGATTTCTCCAACTGATTATCGGCATTTAATTCTGAGTTAATAAATGATGATTCAAAAGCAGATAACATAACATCATTTTCTTGTTCTTTGGTTTGAACTGTTTTACCTAATTGTTTTTCAAAAGTATCAACTACCAATGCATGATCCGGATATTTTTTTTCCTGTTTTAAAATTTTGTTTCCGGATATTTTCCCTTCATCTTTATTTTTTGCTGATATTATTTTTTCGCTTTCGGGATGATTTTTGAAAATTGAGTTATCAAGCTTCTTTTTTTCTGTATTCTTATAACTATTTTCATCGGTTTTAACAGGCTCTACAAAAAATTCATTTTTTAGTCCATTTTTTATCTGATCGTTTGATATTTCGGATTCTAAAGCTGCCATATCTTCTGAATCATCCATTATCTTGTCTGTATTTGCTGAAAAATAAATATCCAGATGCCTTTTATTATTTGGCTTGTCTTCTATAATATTATCGGAAACAAATGATTGGGATGATAATGTAGAAAAAAGCACAATTGAGCTTGCAGCAGCAACAGTTATAGTTACGCCAATAAACCATGGTAAAAACAGGATTTTCTTAGGCCGGGAATGCAGTTTTTGCTCCACTCCATCCCAAATATCATCATCAACGGGGACTTCATGATATTCCAGTTTCTGCCTTATTTTTTCACTAAAAATATCAGGTTGTTCATTATTTTGGGAATCGTTGTGCATCTTTATAATATAGATTGAATTTTTTCTTGTAAAACTTTTCGGGCTCTTAAAAATTGAGAGCGCGAAGTGCTTTCTGTTATGTGCAACATTGTTGCAATTTCCGCGTGAGAGTAACCTTCTATGGCATACAGGTTAAAAACTGCCCTGTAACCTTCGGGCAAAGTGGCAATACAAGAGATCAGATCTTTTTCCAAAATTTTATCAATAATTGATTCATCATTATTTTCAAAAGACTCTTTGTAATCATCAATACTAACGGAGAATTTCAGGGCATGATGCTCACGAAGTGATTCTAAGGCTGTTGTTATAAAAACCCTCCGGGCCCATGCCGCAAAAGAACCTTCTCCCGTATATGTATTTATTTTAGTAAATAATTTAATAAAACCATCTTGTAATACATCACGAGCAGCTTCTTTATTATTGATATAGCGAACACATACTCCCATCATCATGGGCGCATATAAATCGTATATTTTTTTTTGAGCCAGGGATTTCCCTTGTTTACACTCAGCAATTAATTGCTGCTCGTCAATAACCATATTTATCATCCTTAGTATATAGATGCAGAATAGATAAAAAACGTTGCATCGATTAAATAAAAATTACTTTTTACGAAAAATAATTTTTTGAAGTATAGTACTTTGAATTGATTTGAAGAATCGAGTATCACTTATCAGATATATTTTCATAATAAGCGTTACTTTAACTACAAATATACACAAAAATGAGGAAAATACAGAATAATAAGACAAAGTTTTACTGAAATAGTTTCTTATCTTTGTATAAACTTTTTTATATGAAAAACATATTAGCAGTTTGCCTGGGCAATATTTGCCGTTCACCGGCAGCCGAAGGCATTTTAAAGTCAATGGTATTCGAAGCAGGTAAAGGTCATGAGTTTTTTATTGATTCTGCTGGTTTGTTGGATTACCACAAAGGTAAATTACCTGATCACAGGATGCGAAAAAGTGCTTCCGATAGAGGGTATGAACTGAATAGTTTATCAAGACCTGTAGTTGCTGAAGATTTTAAACGCTTTGATTACATTTTGGCCATGGATAAAGTGGTTTTCCAAGAATTACAAAAAATGGCAAGTTCAGAAGAAGAACAACAAAAAATCCATATGATGAGCGATTATCTCTCTGAATTCGATTATGATGAGATTCCGGATCCTTATTATGGCATCAAAAAAGATTTTGAACTGGTACTTGATTTACTGGAAGATTCTTGCGCTGTTTTTTTAGGAAAAATAAACAAATAAATTAACATTATGCCCTTGTATAAAATATTAGTGCTGGATATAGATGGTACATTAACCAATTCCAACAAAGAAATTTCGGAAGCTACAAAAAAAGCGTTGAAAAAAATACAGCAAGACGGGATAAAAGTAGTATTGGCTTCGGGTAGACCTACTTTCGGCATAGAACCTATTGCCAAAGAGTTGGAACTAGAAAAATATGGTGGTTTTATTTTGGCTTATAATGGCGGAAAGATCATTAATTTTGAAACCGGCGAAGTTATTTTCAGCATTGATTTTCCCAATGAATTGATTAGTACTGTATATAAAATGGCCCAAGAGCACAAACTTCCTATTTTATCTTACAGCGAAACTCATGTTATTACCGAACATATTGATAATGAATATGTACAAAGAGAAGCTTTTTTAAACAGGGCTCCGGTACAGCATGTGGATAATTTTCTGGATGCTATTCCGTCAACCATTCCAAAATGTTTGATAGTAGGACATATCTCCGAAGTTGAAGCATTGGAAAAGAAAATGTATGCAACCCTTAACAATCATATCAATGTTTTTAGGTCGGAACCGTTTTTTCTCGAACTGGTTCCTAAAAATATAGACAAAGCTAATTCTTTAGACAGGTTACTTTCGCATCTGGGCCTTACTAAAGATGAAATGATTGCCTGCGGCGACGGATTCAACGATTTGTCGATGATTAAATTTGCAGGCCTTGGTATTGCGATGGCCAACGCACAGGAAATAGTAAAAGAAGCTGCCGATTATATTACTTTATCTAATGATGAAGATGGAATAGCTCATGTGGTTGAAAAATTTTTTCAGCGTTAATTCATGAGGAATAGAACTATAGCTTCATAACTCACTTACTATTGCGTTTTCTACTTTTATTTTTATATTCCGCACGCATTTTAGCCGCTCCGGAACCATGTGTTCCTTTGGCAAAAGTACCCGATTTGGATTTTTTCTTCTGGGTATCTAATGTTTTAAGGCCCATTGTCGCTTCGGCCATTGTTTTTGCCGGTCGACGAATCTTAGGAGCCTTTACCTGGGAGGAATCAATTTTATCTTTTTGATCATCTGCCCCAAAAATTTCACCATACATGATATCATCTTCAATTGCCATATTCTTTTTTCTTTTTGGTTTTTAACTCCGGATAATTTATCCGCGAATGGTAGATATTTTTCAGCTTTTGTTTAAATATCTTTTTGATCTTTTCGATATGCTGAAATGTAATCGGTGCATTTTTAAAAGATCCTTCGGCTATTTGTCCGTCAATAATGGCTTCTACCATTCTATCTATAGATTCTTCGGTAAATTCGGACAAGCTTCTTGATGCTGCTTCCACGGCGTCGGCCATCATCAGTATAGCCATCTCTCTTGTGGATGGTTTAGGACCGGGATATGTAAAAAGTTTTTCATCTATTTCCATATCCTGACAATTATTTTTGAACAGGTTATAAAAATACTTTGCCTTGCTTTGGGCATGATGCGTTTGAATAAATTCAATGATTTGATTCGGTAGATTATTTTTTTGTGCAATTTTCACTCCATCTGCCACATGGCTGATAATAAGCTGTGCAGCTTCATCGTATTCCAATTGCAATAATGGATTTGGCCGCCCTCCCTGGTTTTCGATAAAATACATCGGATTAGACATTTTACCTATATCGTGATACAAAGCTCCTACCCTTACCAATAAAGAATTAGCATTTGTTTTGCTTGCTGCTTCGGTGGCTAAACTTGCCACTTGCAACGAATGCTGAAAGGTACCGGGAGCCACTTCCGAAAATTTCATCATCAGCGGACTGTTTACATTAGACAACTCAATAAGTGTTACATTAGACAGAAAGCCAAAAAGTTTTTCAAAGATATAAACAACGCCATAGGTAAAAAGTAATAGTGTTCCATTCACTATAAAATAGACAAAAATGCGCCAGTTAAGTTTGGTTATATCTCCATCTGTAATCAACGAATAAGAAGCAAATATCAACGAATAGGTAAGTACAATCAGCCCGGCCACTTGCATCAACTGAGATCGTTGGGTAAGGTCTTTCAGGCTCGAAACAGTTGCCATTCCGACAGTTATTTGCAACAACAGAAATTCGTATGGATTTACCACCATGAACGATACCAATAAAACGGTAATAATATGTACGAAAAGAGCTGTTCGCGAGTCGAAAAATATACGTACCAGAATGGGTAAAATGGCAAACGGAACGATATAAATATTGAATATAGTGTATTTTATAGTAAAGGTAGACAAGGCCACCATAATAACGATCATCATTAATATGAAAAACACACGCCGTATATTGGCAAATGTTTGTGGGCGGAAAAGTATTAAATATAAGAATAGTAAGAACATTAAACTGGCCACTAACAAGACTTGTCCGACAATGAGCATCGTATGTTTGTTTCCGGTAGAAACCCTACTTTCGGTTTCGCGCTTCAGGGAATTCAGTTCCCGAAAAACGTTGTCATTGATAATTTCTCCCCGGCCGATAATTCTTTCTCCCGCCTGAACAATGCCGGAAGTGAGAGAAATACTTTTAATGCTTTCGCCAATAGCCTGATTTGTCATTTTTTTATTAAAAAAGATATTCTCTGTCAGGTAATTATTCAGGTCATACGATTTCAACACGTGAACATCAAGCGAGTATGGTATATTATTGATAATATAGTTATAAGCAGATTTTACTGTAAATAGTTTATTTACGTCTATGGTATTCGAAAAATGATTTTCCACCACATTAATTTGCGTCCGGCTTTCTTTTGTTAAATCTTCCATATCATCAGACGAAAGAATACCTACTTTATATACATAATACAATTTATCTTCTATGTACTTCTTGTATTCGTTTGATATTTCGTCATTGGCCGGAAAATTCTTATTAAACTTACTGATGCGGTTATCATCAATATCACTTTTAAGATCATAATACAGCAATATTATTTTTAAAATGCTATCGCGTTCTTTTTTTAGCTGGTCTTCTTCTTTATATATAGGAAAATCAAAAGGAGCAGTCAACAATTCGTATCTCCAGGGTTTACCATTCTGGTAATAATATTTAAATTTATCTTCGCGGGGAAAGAGGTTTACAATTATTGCAATAGCTGCAACAAACAACAACCCTTTTATAAAGTAAGACAACCTCGGATTTTTAATTTTACTCTCCATATGTTGAGCTATAAGGTTTAAAAGTTATAACGTTTATAAAGTTTTTTTAGAAAATGATTCTGAAAATACCCTATACTAAAATTCCCGAAAATTAGTAAAAAAAATCAATACTTACGATAAGTTTTAATAACTTTGAGTTTTCAAAAACATGTAAAATATGTATGGCATAAACCTCAATCCAATCCTTCCAGTGAGAACAGAAGCTAAAGAGCAAGCTGAAATGTGCACTCAACTTTTA
>JAVBUB010000045.1:0-4693 GCA_031555675.1 Paludibacteraceae bacterium
AGATAAGTTCCATCCCATCCCTTAAAATCCTTTTGCCAGCGTCGTAGCAGTCTTCCGAAACGATCATAAATTTCAATATTATACTTATAACATTCTATGTCCTTTATTTCCCATTTATCATGCAATCCATCTGCATTGGGAGTAAAGAATATGGGTATTTCAATTTCGGGACATTCTTCGGGAAAAATTACCTTAATATAAGTAAAAACAATACTGTCGCAACCTAAATTGTTTTTCAGCGTATCTCTGTAAACCCCATCTTTATTATATTCATGTCCATTAAATATAAAACCTTCTCCTTCGAAAATAGTTTGAACTGTTGAGGTAAATGGTGGTAGTGCTAGTATTGACAGATTGAGTGTAATAATACTATCGCAACCTGATGAATTTTGTATCGTATCTTTAAACACTCCTGTGGTACTGAGCCTTTTTCCATTAAAATTATAATAGTTGCCTTCGCATATCTCTCGACTGTAAGAATAAGTGAGATAATCTTCAACGGACAGGTTTACAGTAACAATACTATCACATCCGGTTACCAAAGAAGTTAGTGTTGCCGGATAATTTCCGGACGAATTGTAGTAACTTCCGTTGAACAAGTAACTCTCTCCTTTACAAATTTGTTTGCTGTAAGCATAATAAACCGTGTCTATAACTTGTAAATTTACAGTAACAATACTATCACATCCTGTTACCAAAGAAGTTAATGTTGCCGGATAATTTCCGGACAAATTGTAGTAACTTCCGTTGAACAAGTAACTCTCTCCTTTACAAATTTGTTTGCTGTAAGCATAATAAACTGTGTCTATAACTTGTAAATTCAATGTTACAATGCTATCACATCCGGTTATGGAAGATGTAAATGTTTTATAATATGTTTCGGCAGTGTTGAGTGTTTGACCGTAAAAATCATAGTCATTTCCGGCGCAAATGCTTTCGGAAATAACATGGAGAGAATCGGCTTTATTATTGATAAAAATGTAAATCCAAGCCATTTCCGATACACTGCCGCAGGTTACTTTAAATTGTATCGAGTCTTTCCCGTTTAAAAACTTATCGGCAATATTCACAGTCAAAGTATCCTTATACAATGTAGCGGTATTTCCATTCAATACCGGCATTGTAGGTAATGATACGGCGGGATTGGCACAGGTGTAAATCGCTTTTTCGAGCAACGGTATTTTTATTATAGAAGGTGTCAGACAAGTAACGTAAGCCGTGTCGTTTACTAGTGTTACCGATTCGGAAGGTAGAGGAGGCTCACAATCTTCTTTTATAAAAATGGCGTAAGGGTCGCTCATGGCGCGGCAATTAATGAGGTTTATGCTTCCTTGGCTTGCAAGGGCTAACCGATAATATCCTTCATCGGCTTTGGTTGCCGATGGTATATTTAGCTGCTGACTATTGTTTCCTACAGGTAGCCAGCCGGACGGATCGCTTAAATCGCCCGTTGTACTTTTTAACCAGAGGTATTCCAGTGGCTCGGCAAAAGTACCGTCATTTACAAAAAGAGAAGTGATGTCAAGTGGTTCTCCCACGCAAACAGTATCCGGTAAGTAAATTGTTAGAGGGGGAAGACAGAGGCGAACTTCGATATCATCCAGCAAGAAGTCGTTTCCACTGCTAGTTCCGGAATTATTTTCTATTTTGCACAATATGGATGTTTCTCCTGCCGGTAGTTCGAATGTTAAACCAAATTGTTCCCAATAACCACGTAGATTTATCAAGGTAATATTTTGTTGTGCCAACACGGCGTGGGTATTTACGTTTTCTATTATAAGCTTTAAATCGGCATTAGAAAAACTTCCATTTACAATAGCACTCATTCCCCACATAGAGAAATAAAGCAAAGAGCCGGGGCATAAACCATCAATCTGAACACTATAGAATACACCGGGAGTTGCCGAACCATCTACCTGCATCATATAGCCACGTGTAGCATCGTTGGGATAAGTGTGGTCATCTCCTGTATACCACCAGGAACTATGAGGATAGCCTGTTTTTCGGATAACATATTTTCCTCCACCACGCGGGTCAGAATTGTATGTATAGGTACATTGTGGAATGTCCGTTGGTTTTGTGGGTGGATCGGCAGGATCATTTCCTCCGAAATCTTCTTTAAACAGGATGGTTCCATTGGGACAGGTGGCAAAATCCGCAGTAATGTTAATGGATTCACTATTAAATGTTGCTTGAGCCAATATACAAGATATGGGAAATATGGAAATGAAAATGAGTAGTATAAACTTTTTCATGGAACAACTTAGCAATAATTTTTCATAAGTAAATCAAGATAAACTTAACTTGATTAAATCTAACATATATCTTGATATTCAAGTAGTTTTAGATGATTTTTTTTTTGAGTACATGACAAAAATCACAAATAATTGCCCCGTGAGGGGTTATGCAAATTAAACACCTCCGGTGTTTCCTGTATATTTTTTTGTCATGTACTTAGTGATTTTTTACAAAATTATTCTTTTACTTTTTCCACATAAATCTGTCCTGTTTCATAACGAATTACCTTTACCGGAATATCCTTTTCAATAAACCCATCTTCTGAAACAGCGTCATATATTTTGCCGTTTAACATTATCTTACCCGATAATCGGAGCACACTTACGGTAATTCCTGTTTGTCCGATCAGGTTCATCTGTTCCGTTGGAACGCCGATAAATCCTTCGCTATTATCCAGTGTTTTTTGCATGGCCATTTTCCCGAAAACTCCTTTACTGCCTATTTTTGATGATAAATAAATAGATAGCACTACAGTGCCCATCATGCCGCCGACGACGGTTAATACAGCTTTGGTTAGTTCGCTGGTTTCTACCCCGGAGAAATCGAAATTAATATTGCCGACCAAGCTTAGTACCAATCCCGCGACAATCAGAATAATCCCCGAAATACCCGCTATGCCGAATCCCGGAATCACAAAAATTTCGAGCCCCAGCAGCACAAGTCCCAGAATAAAAATAATAATTTCCCAGTTGGCCGCAAGTCCCTCTATATACAGAGGTGAAAAATACAACACTGCGGCACAAACAGATGCTATCAACGGAAAACCAATGCCAGGCGTTTGCAGTTCAAAGTAAATACCTGCAATGATAATCATAATTAAAAATCCGCGCAAAATAGGACTGGTCAGAAATCCGATTATTTCATCCCATACAGAGGATTTATATTCCTTTATCTCGTAATGCCGAATATGCAATTGATTCTCAATAATATCCGGGATGCTTTTCACAATACCGTCGCAATAGCTATGTTGAACAGCTTCTTCGGCAGTAAAAGTCAGAACCTTGGTCGAATCAATCAATCCCGGAACTACTACACGGCTGTCTACCATGGCTTCTGCAATCAACGGATCACGCTTCCATTTGTATATCGTGTCTTTGCCGGTAATAATCGTATCTTTTCCGTGGGCTTCCGCTGTAGAACGTATGGTGGCCCGCATGTACGACTGGTATTTGTCCGGCATTTCGGCACCACTTTGGTCAACTACCGTTGCCGCCCCAATATTGGCACCCTTCCGCATATAAATTTTATCACAGGCAATAGAAATTAAAGCTCCGGCAGAAGCCGCATTATTATCTACAAAAACATAAACCGGAATATTACTGTTTAGAATTTTAGTCCTGATAGAATCGGCAAAAATAACCTCTCCGCCATAAGTATTCATATGAATAATAATGCTATTGGCATTTAAATCCATAGCTTCCTTGAATCCATTTTTTACATATAACCAAGTGGTATTATTGATGTCTTTTTGTATATTGACAACATAAATAATAGTATCGTTGTTTTTTGTTTCCTGACTCCATGATGTGAAAACAGAGAAGAGAATAAAAAATAGTATAAGTTTTGACTTTCTCATTTTTAAAATATTTTCCCAAATATAGCCAATAAGTTTTTACATTTTATATTTTTGCCTGAAATGTATAATACGCCTATGAAAAATTTATATATATTGGCCATTGGTTCTAATTCTCAAACAGATAAAAACATATCTTTGGTACTTGAAAAATTAAAATCACTGTTTGAGATATCCAGACAAACCCATTTTATTCAAACAACTCCCGTGGGTATAAATAATGCAGCCATGTTTACCAATGGATTGGTAGAAATAAAAACGGAACTATTACCCGAAGATTTAAAAGCCGAACTTAAAAAGATAGAAAAAGAAATGGGGAGAACTCCAGATGTGAACAAAAGTATTATTCCTGTTGATATTGATATCATTATGTATAATAACACTATTGTTCATAAAGATACCGAAAGAGATTATATTAAACACCTTATGAATGAATTAACAAATAGTTTATAAAAGAATCCGTTTTTTTTCTTATCTTTACATAATATAATTCTTCTTTTTTGTTTTCTGAATGAAAAAAATATTACTAGCAACACTTTTTTATATTCTTTTAATTCCCGGACTTGCAGCAGATAAATTATCTTCTGTGGTAATCGAAAATTTTGGTTACCAGGAAAAAATAAGTTATCTGTATGATACTTTTGGGCATCGTGTATTTCAGCTTAATGAAGAAGATACAGACGGTAGTTATGTTAATACACAATCAATAGAATGGATGTATATTGATGATTTATGTTTTACCGAAACAACTAAAAAATGGGAATCAGGGCAGTTTGTCGATTTTCGTAAGGTCGATTATAAATATAATAACAATATACTTCC
>JAVBUB010000197.1:0-26940 GCA_031555675.1 Paludibacteraceae bacterium
TTGTGTTCTTTGTGCCTTTGTGGGATTTTTATTTACCTATCAAAAGAATTAATTCTACATAAGCTCATACTAAAAATATCAAAACAAAATTGTATTTTTACTTGTTCTTAATAAAATTAAAACAAGATGAAATTTAAAGTATTAATTCTTATGTGCGCTTTCTTTGCCGGAAGTATTATTTCTGCCCATGCTTTCGAAAAAGATATCATTAAAACCAAAAACGGGAATAATATCATTATTACATTTATTAAACACGGAAGCCTCATGCTCGAATACAAAAAATATTATATCCAGATAGATCCCGTGTCCGATTATGCCGATTACTCCCAATTCCCCAAAGCAGATATGATCATTGTAACCCACGAGCACGCCGACCATTTGGATGCCAAAGCCATTGCTGTACTTGAGAAAAAGGGAACAATACTCGTTACCAACAAATCCTCTCATGATATTCTAGAAAAAGGACAAATCATGAAAAACGGAGATAAAAGTAATCCCGTAGATTACCTTTCATTGGAAGCAGTTCCAGCATATAATACAACTCCTGGCCGTGAAATGTATCATCCCCGCTATCGCGATAATGGTTTTATAATTACAATAGATGGAACCCGTATTTATGTGTCCGGAGATACCGAAGATATTCCTGAAATGAAAGACCTGAAAAATATTGATGTTGCTTTCTTATCCATTAACCAACCCTATACCATGGCCCTTGAACAGGCAGTATATGCCATAGAAATGATTCAACCCAAGATATTTTATCCCTATCATTATGGCAATACAAATGTTGAAGAACTTGCCGAAAAACTAAAAAATAGCAAGACCCAAGTCAGAATAAGACAAATGCAATAATAAACCAAGTATTTACTTCGTGATATATTTTCATCGCGACCATAGGGAGTTAATATCAATAAATATCGCGAAGCAAATATCTTTATGTATCTATAATTTAAAAAAATATGTTCAACATCGGATGTCACCTCTCTGTTTCCAAAGGTTACTATGCCATGGGAAAAGAAGCCATGAGTATTAATGCCAATACCTTTCAGTTTTTTACCCGCAACCCACGCGGAGGTGCAGCCAAAGAGATAGACCCGCAAGATGCAAAAGAACTGGCAGATCTTGTTGAAAAGGAACATTTTGCACCCTTGCTGGCACACGCTCCTTATACCTTGAACCTTTGTTCTGCTAATCCTGCTACACGTAAATTTTCGCTGGATATGATGGCTGATGATCTTGTTCGTTTAGCCCAATTACCCTGTAAACTATATAACTTTCATCCCGGAAGTTGTACCGATCAGGAAAAAGAAACAGGCATCAAACAAATAACCGACGCACTCAATAAAGTTATTTCTTCCGGCCAAACCATTATGATATTACTCGAAACCATGTCCGGCAAAGGAAGCGAAATAGGGCGCACCTTTGAAGAACTGAAGCAAATACTCGATGAAATTGAATTAAATGATAAAATGGGAGTATGTATTGATACCTGCCATATTTATGATGCCGGCTACGATATTGTAAACGACCTGGATGGCGTTCTTACCAAATTTGATAAAATCATTGGGTTAAACAGATTGAAAGCCATCCACCTCAACGATAGCATGAACCCTATGGGAAGCCACAAAGACCGCCATGCCAAGATAGGGCAGGGCAGCATTGGACTCGAAGCCATGGGACGGATTATTAATCACCCCAAACTTCGCGAGTTACCCTTTTTACTTGAGACTCCCAACGAAATAGATGGATATAAGGAAGAAATAAAAATATTGAGAGGACTTTATAAGTAGGTTATAATTAAAATGCTATTCATTGCACCAGCCTTTCCTGGTATTATGCCGTAAGTGTTCGAAACCTTGTTTTCGGGCAGCATATCTTGTAGAGACGTTGTGCGCAACGTCTCCATTTAGAATAAAAAAGGGAAAAAGCAGACCAGAGAAATGCCTAATAAATAACCACAAATTACCTGTTGTACAGAATGCGCTTTCAATTGCAAGCGTGAAGCCATTACCAATCCTCCGGTTAATAAAACAACAATAAAAAATCCAACCGGATTAAATTTCAAAAAATAAGCCGCCAGAAACATCCCTCCGGTAAAACAGCCTATTGCCGCGGCATGAATACTTATTTTCCACCATATATTGATAATAGCCATAACAAATATGGTAAAAAAAGAACAGATAGATATTAACATTATCCAATGGGGCAAATTTACCTTCCACAATATATAAAGGCAAACCAGATAAGAAACAATAGAAATAATATAAATAGGATACCGTTGTTCTCTTTTTTCAACTCTCATACTCTCAATATACTTTATCTTATACAATAAAAATATGGAAAAGGCAGGAATAATACATGTAAATACGAGTACAATCGAAAAAACATACACCTTATAAAAAAAAGGAAAATAGAAAAAATAATCCAGATGGAATAATAGCAGAATGCCATAAAAAGGCATTAATACAGGATGAAATACAGTTGATATAATATTGGCTAATTTATCTCTCATTATTATTTTGTTGTTTTTTATTTCATTTCTTTTCTAAGTCTTGCTACCGATATATTAAGCTGTTCTCTATATTTTGCAACAGTTCGTCTGGCTACTATAAAACCCTTCTGTTTCAATATATCCGAAAGAGTATCATCTGTAAAAGGATGCTGTTTGTCTTCTGTTGCAATACAATCGGCCAGTATATTTTTTATTTCCCGGGTAGAAATTTCTTCTCCACTATCGGTTTGACCGGCTTCGGTAAAAAAATGCTTCAATGAAAATATACCAAAGTCCGTTTCAATATATTTGCAATTACTTACCCGGGATATAGTGGAAATATCATATCCTGTTATCTCTGCAATATCTTTCATAATCATCGGTTTCAATAACGATTCATCGCCAGTTAGGAAGTAATCTTTCTGAAACCGGATAATTGCATCCATAGTTGTCAATAAAGTTACCTGGCGTTGTTTAATAGCATCAATAAACCATTTGGCCGATTCCAATTTCTGTTTTACAAACGCTACGGCTTCCTGGGCTTTGCCCGATTCATTTTTGCTTCCATTGTATTCTTCATACATTTTTTTGAAACTACTACTAAGTCGCAGCTCTGGAATATTTCCATTGTTCAGGCTAAGCAACAATTCTCCATTTACATTTTCCAATATGAAATCGGGTGTAATCTGATCCATGTTCTTTTCCCAAAGATCTTCCCAGGCATTGCCTGGTTTGGGATTTAATTTGGTTATTTCCGTAATCGCCTTTTTCAGTAAATTTTCGTCAATATCTAATTTCCGGATAATTTTCTCGTAATGTTTTTTGGCAAATTCATCGAAAAAATTTTCTAATATTTTTTCGGCAATACCGGTAACTTCATTTTGCTCTTTTCTTCTCAATTGAAGCAATAAGCATTCCTGCAAGTCATGAGCACCAACTCCGGCCGGATCAAATTCCTGAATAATTCCCAATATACGGATGATTGTCTCTGCATCAACATGCTTGCCCGTCTGGAAAAGGATATCATCACAAATATCTTCGGCCGACCTTTTCAAATAACCCTCATCATCAATATTGCCAATAATATATTCTGCCAAAAAGCATTCGTCTTCTGTTAATTGCTGCAAACCAAGCTGGTCTATCAAATATTCATGAAAAGAGGCTCCCAATGAGACCGGAATATCGACCTTACTATTCTCAGCAGAATAATTATTTACATTTAGTTTATAATCAGGAATATCATCATCGGTTGCATACTCTTCATCCGGAAAACTCTCATTTTTTTCTTCGAAACTACCATCAACTTCATCATTTAAATCATATTCTTCCTGGATTTCATTTCCTTCTTCGAGCGCCGGATTTTCTTCAATTTCTTTTTTGATGCGTTCTTCCAACTCAATAGAAGGCACTTCCAGCAATTTAATAAGTTGAATTTGCTGGGGAGATAATTTTTGCTGTAATTTTTGTTGTAAACTTTGCCTGAGCATATTTTACGAAATTAATTCTACTGATTTATAAGACAATTTTGATTTGCCGTACTTTTTAGTACTTCTCTATACAAAGTTAAATAAAAAACAAACCCGTTTGTATGTTTTTCTATAAAAAGGAGTATTTTTGTAAGAGGTATAAACAGCATTTACTCCAACCTATGAAAAATAAAAGTTTCGTTTCCATCACAGATTATAAGAAAGAAGAAATTCTTGAAATGCTTGATTTGGCAGAAAATTTTGAAAAAAATCCAAATCAGAACCTATTGGAAGGAAAGGTTATCGCCACGCTCTTTTTCGAACCTTCAACACGTACACGTTTAAGCTTTGAAACAGCAGTGAGCAGGTTGGGAGGAAAAATCATCGGTTTTTCTGATGCTGCCACGTCCAGTTCTTCGAAAGGAGAAACGCTGAAAGATACCATTACCATGGTCAGCAGCTATGCCGACCTCATCATCATGCGCCACCCGTTGGAAGGTGCAGCGCGTTACGCCTCGGAAGTATCATGTGTTTCGGTTATCAACGCAGGCGATGGAGCCAACCAACATCCTTCACAAACCATGCTCGATTTATATTCTATCCGCAAAACACAAGGAAAACTGGATAATCTGAAAATTACGATGGTTGGTGATTTAAAGTATGGCCGCACCGTTCATTCATTGCTCATGGCCATGTCTCACTTCAATCCTACTTTCGATTTTATTTCTCCCGAAGAGCTGAAAATGCCGGATGAATACAAGATGTTTTGCAAAAGTATGGGTATTAAATTTACAGAACATACAGAACTTTCTGATATTTCTGATGCCGATATACTCTATATGACAAGAGTACAAAAAGAACGTTTTCAAGACTTAATGGAATACGAAAAGGTAAAAAATGTATATACCCTGAGAAACAGCATGCTCGAAAACACCAAACCAAATCTCCGCGTATTACACCCACTTCCCCGCGTCAACGAGATTGCTTATGATGTGGATGATAACGAAAAAGCGTATTATTTTCAACAGGCTAAAAACGGGGTATATGCCCGTCAGGCTATTATTTGCAAGATGCTGGGGATAAAATAAAACGGGAATTAAAGTGTAAGTAAATTTAGCTCTTTATACAACCGATGCACCGGAAGCCCCATGACATTGTAAAATGAACCGTTGATACTTTCTACGGCAATATAACCAATCCATTCCTGCACACCATAAGAACCGGCTTTGTCATAAGGTCGGTACATATCCAAATAATAATCGATATCCTCATCGCTGATGTAAGCAAAAGTAACATCGGTAGTTACCGCAAATGCTTTTCTACGGAAAGGTGTGCTAAGGCAAACCCCGGTTATTACCTGATGCGTTTTATCTGATAATTGCTGAAGCATTATTTTGGCTTCTTCTTTATTGGCAGGCTTTCCAAAAACTTTCCCATCAATCAACACAATAGTATCTGCTGTAATCAGGATATCATTTTTTTGTAGTTTATTTTCGAAAGCATCCGCCTTTTTTTCCGCGATATACAACGGAATTTCTTCTCCTTTGAGCTCCTCTGGATAACTCTCGTCTACATTTACCGGAATGCGCACTTCGAACCGCAGATCTAGACCACGGAGCAACTCTTGTCTTCTGGGCGAATTGGATGCCAGAATGATATTATAATGTAATAACTGATCTAAAACCATTTTTAATTTGCAAATTGGAATAAACCGAAAATCGTAATTTTATAATTGATGGCCAATAAAAAGTATATCATAACACTATACAAAGACCCAAGTATCATGATAAATTTCATGAAAGTGGAAGCCTGCCCGTAATCTGATGGCGTTTTCGCTTTGAAAAGCAAATATATTAACACCACAAAAGGCAATAATACGCCGAAAATAAGATATCGGATTGATATTTTATCTACAGGAAAATGAATATATTTCAATACCACCGCAAACAAAATAAACATGGTTAAAACAATCAGTCCTAACAGAATGAATTTTGTTTTTTTCAATCCCAGTACCACCGGCATGGTACGGCATTCTAATTCCCTGTCGCCATATTCATCTTCCATGTCTTTAATAATTTCGCGGATTAATGTCGTTAAAAAAGAAAATAAAGCAAAACCGCAAACCCATTTGTATAGGGTAGGAATAATAGGCGTTTGAGCAATCAAAGCCTGACTGTAGAAATTGGTAAGCAAAGAAGCTTCGGGTAACAAAACGCTGAAAGGAACCAGTGCGGCGCAAAAAGCCACAATGATATTGCCGATTAAAAACTGTCTTTTATAGCTGGCAGAATAAAACCAAAGTAAACCGGGAACGAGGACAAAAATAAGTCCCAATGTAAAACTTCTGGAGAAAAAAGCGACTAC
Organism: Paludibacteraceae bacterium; assembly: GCA_031555675.1. Classification (GTDB taxonomy): domain Bacteria; phylum Bacteroidota; class Bacteroidia; order Bacteroidales; family Paludibacteraceae; genus JAISJU01. The sequence goes on from JAVBUB010000197.1 coordinate 6,322, forward strand.
CACACCAAACACCACCCCGGCACCTGTTAATATCTGGTGTAAAAGGCTTGCGCGTTCACGAGGAATTGCATTGCCCACAATAACTTTATCGGGGCGGTTTAAAGCATCTATTTTTGTATCAAAGTAGTCATTGATCACATATCCTCCGGCCGCAACAAATAGAGTACCCAGTACGAGCAACAAAAACATAAACCCACTTAATTGCGGTTCTACACCAAATACCGTTAACCATGGATTAATAATGCAATAGCGCATTAAACACATGAGAACGATAATAAATATTAAATTTTTGTACCTGATCAGATTTAGATAATTCATAAAGTATATTGATAATTGATTAAGTATATATCAAGAAATAATTTGCATTATTTCTATTTTCCTTAGTTTTTTACCACCCAAAAGCTTCTTTTCCGTCCATCCATTTATTCTGAGCTTTGAGGACCTGTTCGATCACATCGCGTGCACAACCTTCTCCACCTTTGGCATGAGAGATATAGCACGAAACGCTTTTTATTTCGGGTACTGCGTCTGCAGGACAAACAGGTACACCCACCATTTTCATAACTTCATAGTCGGGAATATCATCGCCCATATAAAGAACTTCGTCGGCATGTAAATTATTGTTTTCGAGCAATTCTTTTAAACAAATCGTTTTATCTTTTGCAGCCAGATACAAATCTTTGATACCTAATCCGGAAAACCTTACTTTAATGGCTTCTGTTTTGGCACCACTGATAATGGCCACAATAAATCCTTTTTTAATCGCAAATTGAATGGCGTAACCATCTTTGATATTAGCCGTCCGCATTGGTTCTCCATTCGGATACAAGGGCACCATACTTGATGATAAAACGCCGTCGATATCAAATACAAAGGCTTTTATGGTTGATAGTTTCTGTTTAAAATTGGTCATAATTCTATACTTTTTTCATGTATACCCTGACTCAGCAACCGGTAAATTTGCTGATACTCTTGGTTGAAACTCAACAACGACAAGTGCTTTTCCATAACAGATGTATCATATCTTACTGCCGGTCCGGTTTGAGCTTCGACAGGTTTTAAATGATGTATTTTTTGGGCTGTTTCGTCAATCAATGGTAGCAGTATGTCAATATCAAATCCGGATTTTTGAGCGATTTCATCGGATAAAACATACATATGATTGACAAAATTACTGGCAAAAACAGCTGCTAAGTGCAACGTCTTGCGTTGGGTTGAATCGGTTTCGTATACTTTTTCCGATAAACGGAAAGCAATATCTTTCAGGCATTGAATTGTATCGGAATCATTTGCTTCTATAAAAACAGGAATACGGGAGAAATCCACTTCTCTATTTTTAGAAAAAGTTTGTAACGGATAAAAAACGCCATAATGTTGAACCTTTCCTTCAAATATAGACATATCAATGCTGCCCGCTGTGTGTACAAAAATACCTTTTATTCCGGATAGAGAATTTAATATTCCCGGCAATGCGTCATCTTTCAAGGCGCAAATATATAAATCCGCATCTTTTTCTATTTCAGATAAAGAAACCGTATAACCGGCATCTGTTTTTTCGGCCAATATTTTAGCCGAATATTCTGTTCTGCTATATACCTGCGATATACAAAAACCTTTTTCGAAAAGTTGCAGACCAAGTTGAGTTGCCAGATTTCCCGCACCAACCAATACTATTTTATCAATCTTTTTTGACATCGTTTCTATAAACCCGTAATATCAACAAAATACCCGCTATGATCATCAATACCGGCCAAATAATATCTCCTGCATTTCTGAACCAGTATACCAAGTAAGATATACGTAACAATATGCCAATAGAAATAAGTACAATTCCCGGATTTTTATTTTTATTGAAAATTAAAAATATAATGCCTGCATAAATAGGATAATTGCGGAAATCGAAAAGAACTTTTTCCAATGCATCCGGTAAATTCGGAAGCAAAATTTTTACCAAGAATAACACACCAAAAACAATCAATGTTACTCCCCATGCTATACGACCGTTTTTCTTGATTTTCATGTATATATAATTTGTAAGTTGCTGGATTTTATCTTTTCCCCGAAAGAACACAAAAATACTAAGATTTTTGCAGACTTTATAAATGTTAAAATCTTTCTCTGTGGATCCTTTCCTGTAAACTCATTTTTCGAATTTGTTCCAACAATATTTGTTCCGGACTTTGCGAATTTTCATCTTCTGCTTCATTTCTATATCCTAAAGCAATCATATTGGTTATTTTAATATTATCGGGAATACAGAGTAATTGGCGGATATAATCCTCTGTTGTTTGCTCTTTATCGGCCATCCTGTTCTCGACCTGTACCCAGCAACTTCCCAAACCGACACTTTCTGCTTCCAGAAGTATAAATGCAGAAGCAACAGAACAATCTTCTATCCAGATTTCGCTTTGCATAGCATCTCCCGCAACAATAACAATCAGCGTGGCACTAACTAGAAATTGCCCGTCACAAGGATTGGCGTTGGATAGTTTCTTTATCATTTCTCTATCCTGTACCAAAATGAAATGCCAGGGAGTTCTATTTCTTGACGATGGAGCTAATAGAGCCGCTTTCATTAGTATCTCTATCTTTTCTTCCTCTATTGGCTGATCTGTAAAAGAACGCGTACTCCTCCGTTTTTTAATAAATTCATAAAATAAATCCGGCATAGCTAAATTAAGTAATGTAAATTATTTGTTGATATGAGTTACTTTCTTAATAAAAAAACACTTTTATGAACACGAAAGCAAAAGAACCATTTCTTTCATTTTATACATCACGTAGAATCTAAATGCATCATTAAATACTATCAATCACTTAAAGAATAAGAATGAGTGTTTTTTAAAATGTTTCTTTATGAATTCTTTCCTGCAACAACATTTTCTTTTGAATCCTGTCCATAATAAGCTGTTCTTCTTTTTCGGGAGTTTTATCTTCAATTTTATAACCTAAAGCTATCATATTCAATATGCAAATATTCTCAGGAACATTCAATAAACCCCGAATATAATTTTCCGTAGTTTGTTCGTCATCTTTCATTCTTTCGCGTACTTGCATCCAACAGCTTCCTAATCCCATATTTTCGGCTTGCAACTGAATGTATGTAGAAACAATAGCAGCATCTTCTACCCAAGCTTCACTAATTGTTGTATCACATGCCACTATAATAGCCAAAGTAGCGCGATTTACAAATTGACTTCCATGAAGACGGGATTCGGAAAGTTTTTGTAACATTTCTTGGTCTTCTACCAAAATAAAATGCCAAGGGGTACTGTTTTTCGAAGTAGGTGCCAATAAAGCTGTTTTCATCAACATGTCTATTTTTTCCTGTTCTATCTGTTGGTCAGAAAAACGACGGATACTTCTACGTTTTTTTACTAAATCGAAAAAGAAATTTATCATAATAATCTTGATTGAAATTAAATTTTCTTTACAAATATACAACAGGAATCTTCAATTGTAAAAAAAATAGCATAAATTTGTGTCAAGATGAAGCAAAAAGTATATATCTGTTATGATGAACATCCATTGCCTGACGTAGATGGACAAAGTATATTCCAACAGCAAGCTATGTTCCGGTTTTATCTTTCTTTGGAAAACTATAAACCCTTCTTTATCTTGATAGAAGAAGAAAAGAAAGTTTTGGTTTCACTATTAGGTGTTATTATTAAAGAAAAAAGTTTCTTTCCTGCCCTGCTTGTTTCCCGTTGTTTAATTATAGGAGATGCTTGTTTTTTCTCAGATAATATTGATAAGCCATCCGTTTATAAGCTATTATTGGATGAAATTGACAACAATCTAAAGAAGAAATGTCTTTTCATAGAATTTCGTCATATGAGCAATAATGAAAATCTACGTGGCATATTCGAAAAAAATGGTTATCAACATTATCCTTGGTTTAATATTATAAGCGATTTAACGCAAGACACAATTAGTTCGGCTAAAAAAAGGCAAATCAAAAGAGGACTTGAAAATGGAGCTACTATCATAACAGCCACCAAAGAGAAACAAATCAGAAGTTTTTATTGCATCCTAAGAAAAAGATATTCCAGTATCAACAAGCCATTACCTCCCCTAAACTTTTTTATCCGATTTTTCCATGATTTTTGTAAGCGTGGAAAAGGCACGTATCTTTTGGTTGAATTTCAGAATAAAATTATTGGAGGTATTATGTGTTTATTCAATAAAAAGGAAACTATTTATGAGTGGTATGTAGCAAGCCTGCACAAGAGGTACAGGAACTTATATCCAGGCGTATTAAGCACCTATGCCGCTATTGAATATGGCCAAAAAAACGGATTCCATTTCTTTGATTTCATGGGAGCCGGGCGCCCGAGCAGAGAGTATGGCGTAAGGGATTTTAAGCTGACTTTTGGGGGAAAATTAGAACCGACTTCGCGTTGGCAAAAAATAAATTATCCTTTTTTTTATAAATTCGCATTATTTGTCAATAAACTATTATCCAAAAAATAAAATATTTTTAAGTAAAATATAGCACAAAGTTGAACTGAATTAGAAAAAAATATTCGTTTTTAAAAATCATAATATACCATTGATAATAAAATAATTAAACAAATTTTTATTTTAAAAAATATTTAAAATAAATCACTTCCCTGATAAATTCAAATTCCGAATGAAAATTTTGGTTATATTTGTATCAACACTTTTGAAAAAACAAATATGATTAAAGAAGATTTCTTACATTACATTTGGCAATACAAATTATTTTTAAATTTCAATTTAAAAACAACAGACAATGAAATTGTTGAAATTATTGATGTAGGAAAGAAAAACACCAACGCCGGCCCCGACTTTTTTAATGCTAAAATCAGGATTGATGATAAACTTTGGGCAGGAAATGTAGAAATGCATCTGAAATCTTCCGATTGGAACACTCACAAACACGATAAGGACACGGCATATCAATCGGTTATTCTGCATGTAGTACAAGAAGCAAACATTGAAATCAGAAGAGCAACAGGCGAAAAAATACCTCAATTGGTATTAAATTATCCAGACGAACTGGCTACAAACTATAATAACTTGCTTTGCAAAAAAGAAAACATTCGTTGTTCCAATGTCTTACAAGGTATTTCAAATATATTTATTTCATCTTGGATGAATAATTTACTATCAGAACGACTTCTTCGCAAAACAGAACATATCGCATTATTACTGGAAAAGAATAAAAATAATTGGGAAGAAGCTTTTTATGTAGTATTAGCACGTAACTTCGGGTCTAATCTGAATGGAGAACCCTTTGAGCGCTTGGCACAATCATTGCCGTTAATTTGTTTGCAAAAGCATAAAGACAATTTGTTACAAATAGAAGCCATGCTTTTCGGCCAAGCGGGATTGTTGCCTGATGAAAGTTCTGATGAATATGTTTGCAGCCTGAAAAAAGAATATCAGTTCCTGAAAAATAAATTTAATTTAACCCCACTACAAGATCCCAATTGGAAATTATTACGGGTACGACCGGGCAATTTTCCTCATATGCGTATTGCCCAGTTTGCATCCCTTATTCATCAATCATCTAAACTTTTTTCTAAAATTATAGAAAATCCGGATTATCGTTATATTTGTTCCCTTGTTGCGGTACAGCCTTCGGAATATTGGAAGAGCCATTGCACGTTTAAGGAAAAGACACTTTTTCGTCCCAAACAAATAGGAAAACAAACTATTGATGTATTATTGATTAACACGGTTGTTCCATTTATTTTTTATCATGGTAAAAGAAATGATAATGAAGCACAGCAAGAAAATGCATTAAAACTGCTGGAGCAAATTCCGGCCGAAGATAATAGGATTACCAAAGAATGGGAAAAATTGGGAATCAAATTAAAAAATGCTTTCGATACGCAAGCAGTGATAGAATTGAAAAACAATTACTGTGACAATAAAGATTGTTTGCGTTGCCGGATAGGACACAAAGTTTTGACAAAAATTATTTTATAGATCCACCCTCTTTACTAATTTGAGTGATAATGTTTATAAAGTAGAAGAGCCCATGTCGGTAAATTAGTGCGAACGTCATAACTTTATGAATTTTACAAACCTTATAAATCTTATAAACTTAATTTTGAGATTAAAATATTGCTCATGGAACACTTAAATAACAACACATTTTGAAATAGATTGAATAAAGTTTATTTTTGTAAAGTTATTTATTTACAAAACAAACTAAAATTTCATATTTTGAAGAATCATTTTTTTTATATCACTCTCACATTTTTATTATCGTGTCTGATATATTCCTGTGCCAATAGAGGAATGGGGCCACAAGGAGGCCCGAAGGATGAAAAACCACCTAAATTAGCCAAGAGTAAACCCACTCTGAATCAAAAAAACTATACGGGTAAAACAATAGAAATTGAATTCGACGAATTTATTCAGGTAAAAGATGTGTACAAAAATGTAGTTATATCTCCACCTCAACTGAAATCTCCGGTTATGAAAGTTGTCGGAAAAAAATTCTTTGTAGAATTAACGGATAGCTTACATAAAAATACTACTTATACCATTGATTTCGGGAATGCCGTTGTTGATAACAATGAAGAAAATGTATTGAAAGATTTCTCTTTTGCGTTTTCGACTGGCAATGAAGTAGACTCTCTTGTTATTACCGGAATATTGATTGATGCTCAAACTCTCAACCCGATAGCCGGAAGCTTTGCCGGTATTTACAGCAATTTGAGTGATACAGCATTTGCCAAAACTCCTTTTTTAAGAATGACAAAAACAAATGAAAAAGGAGAATTTAAAATTAAAAATGTAAAAGCCGGCAATTATCATGTTTTTGGATTGACAGACCTAAATGATAGTTATTATTTTGATGTGCCATCGGAATCGGTGGCTTTTATTGATTCGCTAATTACTCCTACCATTGGAAATAAAGCAGATACTCTTTTAAAAGACTCAGCTTCTGTAGATACTACCTCTATTCTAAAAAAAGAAGAGAAAAAATTGATTTTATTTCAATTTAAAGAAGATACTCAAAAACAATACCTTGCCAAATCGGAACGAAAATCACAGGAAAACCTTACACTTATTTTTAATGCTCCCCTCACAAATTTTCCGGAGATAGAACCATTGAATTTTGATTTCGAAAATAAATTTTTACTTCAAAGCTCTGCTAAAAAAGATACACTGGTATATTGGTTAACCGATACTATTTTAATGAAGAAGGATACATTGAATTTTATCCTTTATTATCCAAAAACCGATTCCATTGGGAATTTAGTTCCCACACAAGATACTTTGCTTTTGAGCTTCAAACAAGAAGTAAAAAACCAACCCAAAAAACCAAATAAAAAAGAAAAAGAAGTAAAAATAGATTATTTCACTTACACAACAAATGCGTCTAAAGGTGCGTTTGAGTATTATGATTTCCCTTTATTCAAGTTTGGTAGTCCGGTAAAAGCATTTAATCTGGAAAAAATTCACTTGCAACATCAACTCAAAGATACAATTTGGGAAAATGTTACCTATAATTTTAATCGATTGGATTCTATTGGAATGGCATATGAATTGTATGTAGACCTGAAAGCGGGAGAAAAATATAAGATAGAGTTGGATTCAGCAGCACTTACAAGCATTTATGATAAGGTTACAGAAAAAAAATCGTTCAATTTTAAAGTCAGGAATTTAGAAGAATATTCAACGCTGACGATGAATGTTATGCCTTTCGACAAAAGAATTGTGATACAATTACTGAATGATAAAGACGCTGTAGTAATGCAGCAAAAAGCAGATCCGGAAGGAACTACATTTGATTATCTCAATCCGGGAGTATACTTTGTGCGGTTATTTATCGACGAAAATGGAAATGAAAAATGGGATCCGGGGAAATATGCCGAAAAACGCCAGCCTGAAAAGGTTTATTATTTTAATAAAAAACTCTCTCTACGCGCCAACTGGGAAATAGAAGAAGATTGGAATTACTTATTTTTACCTGTTTTAGGGCAAAAACCTGTTGAATTAATTCCCAAAGAGACTCCTAAACAATAAAGCGTGTTAATTCATTTATGATATTAAAACAATGATAGAATAAACTTTGTTTCTTTTTCAGAGTCCAATAAGAAAAACCAAAAAAGAAATGAAAACAAAAGCTATTTTCTTAATTATTATATTGTCTCACTTTTCAAAAACTATTCGGGCAGAGGAGACTCCACAGAATAATCTTTCTTTTAGAATAGGAGAAAAGTGTGAATATAGTTTATTTTATAATTGGGGATTTATTTGGATTAATGCTGCTAAAGTCGTTTTTACGGTAACAGATGCGACCTATCACAAAACTTCCGTGTATAAATTAAAAATGACATCTGAAACTGTAAAATCTTTTTCTGTTATTAATTTAAAGGATACGGCAACAACTTATATCGACAAAAAAACATTACTCCCTTATTTTACACGGCAGGCTAGTTTCGAACCCGATTATTATTCTATTGATAAGTTTACCTTTTTCAACCAGAACGACGATGAGCCGTGGAAGGTAATTATTGAAAAAGAGAGGAAAAAAGGAATTTCTAAAGATACTATAATCTCAGATAAAGTTTATTATGATTTGCTCAGCACTCTTTATCGCCTGAGGAATATGGATATCGGTACACTGGCTGTGAATCAAAAAATACCGATGCTAATGGTGTTTAACGATGGAACATATGATTTGTATTTACGATATGTAGGAAAAGATCAGATAAAATTAAAAAACGGGAAGATATATAATTGTCTGAAAATGAAACCTCTTCTTGCCGAAGGAAAAATGTTTGAGAAAGGCGAGGGTATGACAATCTGGATCAGCGATGATAAAAATCATATTCCGATGATGGTAGAATCGAAATTAAAAATAGGTTCTGTTAAGGCCATGTTGAACGGGATAGAAAACAATATGCATCCCATGGTATCGGAAGTAAAATTAAAGAAATAAAGTATTGAACTTAAATTAAATAATATTCATGGAGAGAAAAATAACCATTTATTGTAAAAATAACGATACTTACAAGGACTATCCGATGGGAATAACACTTAGCGAAATTCTTGAGGATATAAAAATAAAATCGGAATCGCAAATTGTTGCTGCCAGGGTAAATAATAAAATGGAAGATCTCCATTTTGAATTATACAAGCCTAAAAAAATTGATTTTGTAAACATTAGTAATTCTTCGGGAATGCGGGTATATGTGCGATCGCTGATCATGGTTTTTTATAAAGCCATTCAGCGTTTATTTCCGGGAGTAACGTTGCGTGTGGAACATCCTATTTCTAAGGGTTATTATTGTAAATTAAATAATGGCGGACATAAATTCGCATCGGAAGAGATTGCTTTGATCAGAACCGAAATGGAAAAAATCATTACATCAAATATTCCGTTTATGCGGATCGAAAAAGAATCTGAAGAAATCATCAGCATGTTTAAAGAGAAACAAAGAGATGATATTGTAGATTTGTTAGAATCGCTGGGACAAAACTATTCTGAATTTTATCAACTGGGAAGTACTGTTGATTATTATAACGGGGTATTGGTTCCTTCTACCGGATATTTATCGGTATTCGATTTAAAAACATATAAAGACGGAGTTTTATTACAAATTCCAAACAAAAAGGATCCATCGAAACTCGACGAGTATATTGACCAGGACAAAATGTTTGAAGTATTCAAAGAATACATAGAATGGAGCGATATTACCAAATTGAGTAATGTGGGTGACTTAAACCGCTTTTTTAAAAAAGATAAGGATGAACGCAGAGGAATGACCGGAACGTTGATTAAAGTGTCGGAAGCAATGCATGAAAAAAGAATTTCGCAAATGTCGGATATTATTTATGCGAGTAAAGACAGAGTCCGGATTATATTGATATCGGGACCTTCTTCTTCGGGAAAGACAACGCTTAGTAAGCGTTTATCCATACAATTGGCGGCTAATGGATTGATGCCTGTTACACTTTCGCTGGATAATTATTTTGTAGAACGGGAAGATAATCCGAAGGATGAAAACGGAGAATATGACTATGAGTCATTATATGCGTTGGATCTAGATTTATTCAACACGCAATTGCAGCAACTTTTGGATGGAGAAGAGATTAATGTGCCTACATTTGATTTTATGACAGGAAAAAAGAAATTTTCGGGCAAAAATCAGATGAAGTTAATGGACAAGAATATTCTTATCCTTGAAGGCATCCACGCCTTGAATCCGGAGTTAACAAAGAAAATAGACGACGCAATTAAATTTAAGATATATGTGTCGGCATTGACCACTATTTCGTTGGATAATCATAACTGGGTACCAACTACTGATACCAGATTATTACGTAGAATTATACGTGATCACAGGTTCAGGGGATATTCTGCACAACAAACTATTTCACGTTGGGACAGTGTACGAAAAGGGGAAGATAAATGGATTTTTCCTTATCAGGAGAATGCGGATGTCATGTTCAATTCTGCTCTACTTTTCGAACTTTCGGTACTTAAAAACCGTGCAGAACCTATACTTTCGGAAGTGCCGAAAAATTGTGCCGAATATAGTGAAGCGCATCGTTTACTCAAGTTTCTAAAATATTTAATTCCTATTGGCGACAGGGAAATCCCACAAACATCTTTGTTGAAAGAATTTTTGGGAGGAAGCGGATTCAGATATTAATCCTGTTTTTTCTTTTCTTATTTTTCATATGATCGTCGTCTGGCTCTAAGTTGGATGACGATTTTTTTATGAAGAAATGAAGATATCAATAATTTAAGTTAATTACCCGAAAAAATAAAAATATTCATACATTTGTATGGTAAAATATACAAACCGATGTTTATAATTATTCTTTTAATTACGGCTACTATTTCTCAGATTGCGGGGGCTATTATGGCCGTGCGGTTGGTACGCCGTACCGAATTTAACCTTTCGTGGATTTTACTTTCGGCAGCCATTGGTATCATGGCTATTCAGAATGCGATCCGTTTTATCCCTTATATTTGGAAAAATCTACAATATAACGCGGAGGTAATTATAAACTGGTTAAGTATTGTAGCTGCTATTTGTATTGTAATCGGAGTGTTTTTGATTTCAAAAATATTTGACTCTTTACAGCAGGCTGAAAAGGAAAGAAAAGAATCGGAGCAACGAATTTTAAATGCTATTATACAGGCCGAAGAAAAAGAAAGAAGTCGGCTAGCCAAAGAATTACATGATAGTTTAGGTCCTTTGCTATCTACCGTTAGAATGTCTATTTCGGCACTACGTAAATATAATGCAGACAATGAGCGGGCTCTTGATATTATTGATAATACAGAACTCATTATTAAAGAAACAATCCGCACTATCAGGGAAATTTCGAATAACTTGGGGTCGCATATTCTTGATAATTTTGGTTTGTCGAATGCGATTAAAGCTTTCTGTTCGCCTATCAATTCTTCCGGTGAAATCGCTATTTCTTTTAAAACAAATATTCCGGATGAACGTTTTGATGAAAAAACAGAAACGGTACTTTTCCGGGTTTTTTGTGAATTTCTGAATAATGCCATAAAACATGCAAATGCCAAAACCATAGAGGTAGAATTGACCAAATATAACAACATATTGAGGCTTATTATAAGCGACGACGGTATTGGATTTGATATTAATAAGACATTGAAAAATAGTGAAAAAATGGGCTTTGGGATGGGGTTATCGAATATTTATTCCCGTATTAAATCTATAAAAGGAACGGTAAATATCGAGAGTTCATCCGAAAATGGAACAAATGCCATTATTGTTGTGAATTTATAAAAATAACTTATGAGTGTTATTAAAACAATATTAGTCGACGATCATACTCTTTTTCGCAAAGGGATGCAGTTTTTACTCGATGCTTACGATGATATTTACATCATTGCACAGGCTTCGAACGGGAAAGAACTGTTGGATATTTTATCGGAAATGCAAGCGGATGTAGTGCTTATCGACATAGAAATGCCGGTAATGAATGGTATCGAAGCTACACAAAAAGCGATAGAGTTGTATCCTGACTTAAAAATCATTTCTCTTTCGATGTATGGAGAAGAGGAATATTACTACAAAATGATTAATGCGGGAGCCAAAGGTTTTATCCTCAAGAATTCGGATATTGATGAGGTTACGCGTGCCATCAGGACGGTAATGAATGGTTCTACTTATTTTTCGTCGGATGTGCTTTATAATGTGGTAAAAAACATTACAGAGGTTTCGGAAAGGAAAGAGAATCTTCCTCAGCTTTCGGGACGTGAACTGGAAATTTTGGGATTAATTTGCAAGGGCCTTTCCAATGAAGAAATAGGCGAGATTCTTTTTATCAGCAAACGTACGGTAGAAAAACACCGTGCTAACCTGCTTTCGAAAACAGAATGTAAAAATACGGCTAATTTGGTAATGTTTGCGATAGACAATAAGTTAATATAACTGATTATGGCAACAGACAATAGGATATTTATTTCATGATACTAATAGATATTAGTCCGTATTTGCTTCGCAATATTGTTGATTCAAAATTTTTTTAATAATTTGAATATCTTATTATTAATAAATATTTACGAATATTTCAATGTCAGCTTGAATTAGTTAATGTAGGTATTTATTTGCCATTAAGAATCTATTCTTTCTAATTTTAAATAATCGAATTTTCAAATGAAAAATTTACCGATAAACAGGATTTTTCTTATTGGTTATATGGGTTCCGGCAAAACAACATTGGGGAAAGCCTTGGCATTGCGATTAAATATGTCTTTTGTTGATTTGGATCATTATATAGAACAACGCCAGTTTAAAACCGTAGCACAGATATTTGAAGAAAGAGGAGAAGACGAATTCCGTAGAATGGAACATGAAGCATTACTTGAAGCTTCGGAGTTCGAAAATGTAATTATTTCTACTGGTGGGGGAGCTCCTTGCTTTTATGATAATATGGACATTATGGATGAAAGAGGGTTGACCGTATATCTACAACTTTCTCCTCAAAAATTGCTTGATAATTTAAAACAGGGAAAATTAAAGCGTCCACTCATAAAAAATAAAACAGATGAGGAATTATTCCATTTCATCGAAGAAAATCTGAAGAAAAGAAATTGTTATTACTCGCAGGCAAGATTGGTAATAGATCCGGAAAGGAATATTGACGAGATAATAATGAAAATTCAGGCATGAAAAGTTGATTTTTTGAGCGATTTTTCTTATATTTGTTTTCTTAGACTAACCTGTTGTTGAGATGAAGTATTTTTTTCATACCGTTACCCGGGAAGAATTTTTTACCCAGGAAAGTTTGTTTTTGAAAAGAACAAACAGCGAACCCATTGTTATTGGTATTCCGAAAGAAAATATTTCACAAGAACCCCGTTTGCCATTTACGCCAGAGGGCGTTCAGATTCTCATTGATGCAGGTTATGAAGTAATTTTAGAATCGGGTGCAGGAAACGGTATCAGTTATTCCGACCAGCATTATAGCGAAGCCGGTGCTTTTATTACAAACAATAAAGCTATGGTTTTTAGCGCAGATATCTTGTTTAAGATTACCCCTCCAACGCTCGAAGAAGCCATGCTTTTGAAAGAAAGGGCGACTATTTTTTCCATGTTGCAATTGAATTTATTGTCTATAGACAGTTTTCGTATTTTGCAGAAGAAGAAAATAACCTGTTTTGCTTATGACTTTTTGAAGGATGAGAACCAGCATTTTTCTATTGTTAATTCTATTTGCGAGATAGAAGGAAATGTGGCTATGTCAGTTATTTCCGAGTTGTTAAGTAATCAACATGGTGGAAAAGGGATTCTATTGGGAGGCATTGCCGGTGTTATGCCTACGGAGATCGTTATTTTAGGAGCTGGTATTGCCGGTACTACAGCTGCCAAAATTGCCGTTTCGATGGGTTGCTATGTAAAAATATTTGATCACAATGTCAATAACCTGAGAAATGTTCAGCAACAACTCGGGATGTCAGTTTTTACTTCCGTTTTTCATCCACGTATACTGTCTAAGGCTTTGATAACAGCCGATGCTGTTATCGGATGCCTGCGCTACATGAACGATGACCAGAGGTATGTTGTTTCAGAAGAAGCGGTTAAAACCATGAAAAAAGGAGCTGTAATTGTTGATATTTCCCTTACTCAGGGAGGTTGTTTTGAAACAGCTTCTTGTACTACATTCTCAAAACCTTTTTACGAAGAGCATGGCGTTATCCATTATTGTTTGCCGAATATGTCAGCAAGAGTAGCCCGTACCGCATCTTTTGCATTAAGTAATATCTTGACAGGTGAAATGTTACAGGTTCATAATGATGGAGGAATTTCGAATAGCATCAAAAAACGGCAAGGTTTTTGCAATGGAGTATATTTATATAACGGAATTCTTACTAACCCATATATCGGTTTATACTTCGGCATTGCTGCAAATGACATCAACTTGCTGCTGACAGCTTTTTAGTGCAGATGTTAAAATTAAATGAAAAATAAAATCTAAAACAGGATTTTTCTTTATTTTTATTCTACTTTGTGTAACTTTGTGAAAAATTAATGTAAATAAAATAGATATAACGAAATTATGAAAAAATTGGAAAGAATAGTAGCGGAAAAACTATTGAAAATCAAAGCAGTTAAACTTCAACCGGCTATTCCGTTTACATGGGCTTCGGGTTGGAAATCTCCTATTTATTGTGATAATAGAAAAACTCTTTCATACCCCGTCTTACGTAATTTTATTAAAATAGAAATAGCCCGTTTGGTTCGTGAAAATTATCCGGTTGTAGATGCCATTGCAGGCGTTGCTACTGGGGCTATTGCACAAGGAGCCATGGTGGCCGAAGAGCTTGGATTACCTTTTGTTTACGTCCGTTCTGCTCCCAAAGACCATGGGTTGGAAAACTTAATAGAAGGAGACTTGAAACCTAATCAAAAAGTATTGGTTATTGAAGATCTTATTTCTACTGGTGGAAGTAGCTTAAAAGCTGTAGAAGCAATTCGTAAAGATGGTTGCGAGGTAATTGGCATGATTGCCATTTTTACATACGATTTCCCTGTTGCTAAAGAGGCATTTAAAAAGGCTAATGTCGAATTGATAACATTGTCCAATTACCAATCAATTTTGGATGTAGCTTTGGATTCCGGTTATATTTCGGCCAACGAAATGGAAACACTTCAAGATTGGCGTAAAAACCCGGCCGAATGGACAGGAAAATAAGAATCTAGCCTCCGCATTTTCTAAATATTTAAATCCCCTAAAAAGCTTCGAAAGAACCTCTTTAGGGGATTTGCAGGCAATAATTTAGTCAATTAATACAAATTAATCTGTACAAATGTTAATTAATTGTCTGTCAAAATAAATAGGAGGTATATTTACCTCAAATATTCTTGAACTTAAAAACCCTACAGAATAAATAAATGACATCAACGTTTGAGAGTGCTGTAAAGACAATTAATGCGGCCGATAAGGATATTTTTTACATGTTATCTGATTTAAGGAACGCCGAAAAATTAAAAGATAAAGTTCCTCAGGATAAAGTAAAAGATCTTCATTTTGAAAAAGATAGTATTGATTTTACAGTTGATCCCGTAGGTAATTTGAGTTTAAAAATAGTAGAAAAAGAGCCTTCTAGAACAATTAAGTTTGCGGCAGATAAGTCTCCGATAGATTTTTTCATTTGGGTGCAGCTTAAACCAACGGATGAGAACGAAACAAAAATGAAAATTACACTAAAGGCAGATTTGAACCCTATTATCAAAATGATGGCTTCAAAACCTTTGGAACAATTTGTCAATATGCTGGCAGACGCTCTTTCATCATTGGAGTATGACAAGATAATAGAGTAACCAACAGGCTTGATTATATAAACACACAAATGGCACAAAAACTTTGGGATAAAGGGAAACCAACCAATTCGGCAATCGAGAAGTTTACAGTTGGTAAAGATAAGGAAATGGACCTTTTTCTGGCTAAACAAGACATACTTGGTTCCATGGCTCATATTACCATGCTCGAAAGTGTAGGATTATTGGAGCAAAAGGAACTTCAGATATTACTCGAAGAATTAAAAAATATTTATAAAATAGCCGAAGAAGGTCGTTTTGTAATAGAAGAAGGAGTAGAAGACGTTCACTCTCAGGTAGAATCGATGCTTATAAATAAGCTGGGCGAAGTGGGGAAAAAGATTCATAGCGGACGTTCCCGTAACGATCAGGTACTACTTGATTTAAAACTATTTACCAGAGATCGCCTTAGAGAAACAGTAGATGCAGTTTCTGCTTTGTTTGATACCTTGGTAAACCAAAGCGAAAAATACAAAAATGTATTATTGCCCGGTTACACTCATTTGCAAATAGCTATGCCCTCTTCTTTTGGATTATGGTTTGGCGCTTATGCAGAGAGTTTGACCGATGATATAAGAATGCTGCATGCCGCTTGGGAAATTTGCAACAGAAACCCACTAGGCTCTGCTGCCGGTTACGGTTCTTCGTTTCCTTTAAACAGGACATTGACAACATTATTGCTCGGATTTGACGGTTTGAATTATAATGTTGTATATGCACAAATGGGACGCGGAAAAATGGAACGTAATGTTTCGTACGCGCTTTCTTCTGTAGCAGCTACCATTTCTAAACTGGCATTTGATGCCTGCATGTTTACCAGTCAGAATTTTAATTTTCTGAAATTACCAGACGATTTTACAACAGGTTCCAGCATTATGCCGCACAAGAAAAATCCGGATGTTTTCGAGCTGGTTCGTGCCAAATGCAACAAAATACAAGCTTTACCACAGCAAATAATGATGATCTCCAATAATTTGCCGTCCGGTTATTTTCGCGATCTGCAAATTATAAAAGAAATCTTTATTCCGGCATTCGATGAGCTGATTGATTGCCTACAGATGGCAATTTTTATGCTGAAAGAAGTAAAAATAAATGAGCATATTCTGGATGACAACAAATACACTCATATTTTCAGTGTAGAAGAAGTGAATAAGCGCACACTTGAAGGCACTCCGTTCAGAGATGCCTATAAACAAGTAGGACTAGAAATAGAAGCCGGAAATTTTAATCCGGATAAAAACATACACCATACTCACGAAGGAAGTATCGGCAATTTATGTAATGATGAAATCAGGATTTTGATGGCCAATCTCCTTGACCGATTCGATTTCCAAAAAATGGATAAAGCAAAAAGTACATTGCTGGGAACTTCGTAGGTTTGATTTTTTAAATTTTGTGTAATAAGCATTGAGATGCTTAGAAAATTAGCAAAATATTATGAGAAAACTTTACTTGATACGTCTTTTTTCTGTTTTTGCATTATCTGTAATTTTTTGCGGAAGTGTAAATTCTGCCATTGATATTAGTGATGCGTATATAGCAGGAGATACGGAAATATGCGAAGGAGAAGCTATTAATATTGCTCTTCATGACTATATTAGTGTCCATTCTTTACAATTTGAGTTTCTATTGGATGGTAATATCATTCAGAGTTTTGACGTTGCCGATAATATTGCCAATTACTATCCTTTAAGTGCAGGAGTGCAGACTCTTAGAGTTATCATCAGAGAAGATATAACGGGCGATGAAGAAGAATTATTTACGACTATTACTGTTCATGCACGCCCGGTTTTCACTCCAGTTTTATCATCTGTTATAGTATGTTTTCCTGCTACGGCCGATATTACCCAACCAACTGAAGCCAATTATACCTTTGCTTATTATGAAGCAAACCAAACAACAATAGTAAATAATCCTTCTGCTATATCTGTTGATGGAATTTATTACATAACCAAAACAGATGACTTAACCGGATGTATAAGTGATCCGGTATCTGTATCTGTCACAATCAATCCAAAACCTGTATTTACTCCGGTTCAATCTTCGCTGTCGGCATGTTTCCCTGCAACAGTAGATATTACCCAACCAGCCGAAGGCGGCTATACTTTTATCTATTATGAATCGGATCAGGTAAACGCAGTAGGTAATCCTTCATCTGTATCTGTTGATGGTACCTATTACATAACCAAAACAAACGACGCAACCGGATGTATAAGCGATACTCTTTCTGTATTTGTCACTATCAATCCAAAACCCATATTTACTCCTGTTCAGTCTGCTATCTCAGTATGTTCCCCGACAATGGCTGATATTACTCAATCTGTGGAAATAGACTATACCTTTGCGTATTACGAATCAGATCAGGCTACGATAATTGCAGACCCTGCATCCATATCTGTTGACGGAACTTATTACATTGCTAAAATAGACGATGCAACCGGATGTATAAGCGATACTCTTTCAGTAGCTGTAACCCTCAATCCAAAGCCCGTATTTACTCCTGTTCAATTTGCCATATCGGTATGTTTTCCTGCTACGGTAGATATTATCCAGCCAACTGAAGCCGGTTATACTTTTACTTATTATGAATCGGATCAAACTACAATAGTAAACAATCCTTCTGCTGTTTCTGTTAGCGGAACTTATTATGTAACCAAAACAGATGATGCTACCGGATGTATTAGCGATCCAGCTTCTGTAATTGTCTCTATTAATCCGAAACCCGTATTTACTCCTGTTCAATCTTCTATATCCGTATGTTCTCCTTCTACGGTAGATATTACTCAACCAGCCGAAGCCGGTTATACTTTTGCTTATTATGAATCGGATCAAACTACAATAGCAAACAATCCTTCTGCTATTTCTGTTAACGGAACCTATTATATAACCAAAACAAATGATGCTACTGGGTGTGTGAGTGACTTTGTTCCTGTGGATGTTACTATCAATCCAAAACCCGTATTTACTCCCGTTCAATCTTCCATAACATTATGTTCTCCTGCTACGGCAAATATTACTCAGCCTGCTGAAACGGGGTATACCTTTACATACTATCAACCCGATATGGTTACTACTTATCCTGGAGATATTTCCAATATAAATGTAAGTGGAACATATTATATAACCAAAACAGATGATGTCACTGGGTGCGCAAGCGATAAAATGCCTGTTGTTGTGCTGATAAATATTTCTCCTGTAGCATTTGCAGGAAACGACAGAACTATCTGTGAAAAAACATTGACTAGATTGGGTGAAACCGCCCAAGCTAATTTAACCTATTCTTGGACTCCAACATTGAATTTAAGCAATTCAACTGCCGCTAATCCTACATTAACTGTTTACGATGATGCTAGCTATACTTTAACCGTGACGTCTAAAACCACTTCCTGTTTTTCGAAAAGTACCGTAAATATAACAGTATCAAGACTTCCGCAAGTATATACTTTGTCTGGAGGAGGTCTTTTCTGCGAAGATGAATATCCAAGTTCGACCTATGTTCAATTATCTAATTCGCAAACAGGAATTGACTATACTTTATACAAAAATGGTGCAATAGTTAATCAGAAAACCGGTTCCAATGGTTCTTCGTTAGTATGGCAAAACTTATATGAAGGAGATTATACCATCAAGGCAAAAAATGCGTTTGGATGCGAGCAAAACATGCAAGGTATGGTTAGTATCGAAAAAATATTAAAACCTACTGTTAATATTTCTGCTTCAAGAACAGGCATTTGTCAGAACGACTCTGTTGAGATAACGATTTATTTTTTCGGAACACCTCCATTTCAAGCTTCTTATGAAAATTTACCAGGATTTTCAAAGAATATAACCACCAATAATCAGGTATATAAATTTTGGATACATCCGACCATGAGTGGAAAATGGTCCATTGCAAAGGTGTCGGATTTTTATTGCGAAAATGTATATCAGACAACTCTTCGTCCAAGTGTTACCATTAATGTGGGAGAAGATATGGATCCGAAAATTTTGACGCGCTCTATTGTCAATAATACCATTTGCTCCGGTGATACTCTTACATTAATGCCTATAACCCAGAATCCGTCGTTAAGTTATAGATGGAGTACTAATGAAACCACTTCAAAAATTGTAGTTTCTCCCACCGATACTTCAAAATATTATCTGGAAATAAAAGATGCCGGAGGATGTTTTGTATTGGATAGTATTACCATCAATACTTATACTTTACCTTTTGTTGATTTTTCCGGCCCCAACTTTGATTCCGATGTATGTCAGAACATGGATGCTGTGCCTTTGGTTGGGATTCCTTCCGGAGGACTTTTCTCTGGTCCCAACGTTATAGGTTCTACTTATTACCCGAATACAGCGATGCCTAAAGGTTTGGACTCTATTATCTATACCTACGTGGATGCGCATGGATGTCAAAATGATACCATAAAATATTATTATATCAATCCTATACCCAATGTTAATTGGTATATTCCAGAAGAAGTAGGGCCTCCGACTTCATACAAGAGTGAATACGAATTCTGTAGGTTTTCCAATGATAGTATTCCATTGCAGGGAGTCCCCAGATCGAATAATATTTCTTACTGGAACCTGTATAAAGAAGCAGGGAACCCGGCTACTATTGTAACAAGAGCTGGTGGAGCGGCTTATATAAAGAATGCGGTTCCCGGAACTTACCATGTCAGGTATACTTATATAGATAACAAAGGTTGTGAAAACAGCTTGATGAAACGGATTACCATTTCGTCTGACTACGCGGATGATATGTATTTGGGTAAGATCATTGGTCCCGATACCATTTGTGCCAGAGAAACAAATGTATTGATGAAAT
>JAVBUB010000218.1:0-3500 GCA_031555675.1 Paludibacteraceae bacterium
AAAAAATGACATAACATTTTCTGTGCTAGTAGAAAATGGAGAAATCGTTGTATCTAATATTCCTGTTGGAGAAAATATAACAGTTTACTCTATGAATGGTATGTTGCTCTATAATGATATGTCGACGAGTGATGAATTGCATATTTCTTTGAGTAATAAAGGATTATATATTCTTTGTGTAGGTAATCAAAATGTAAAAATCTTAAATTAAATATATTCACATGAGTTTATGATTGATATTTCCTAATTTAAAAGCCAAAAATAAATAAAGGTTTCATATTACATGAAACCTTTATTTATTTATTTTCTTAAGTTATTCACTAATCTTTAATGACTGAATGATAATGAAGCATTTTATATCTATTAAACTCGTAGTGCATTTAAAAAATAAAAAAGAAGTTGCTCATTATCAGATAAATGATTATATTTAAAAGACTACTAATCAATTAAATATATGAACAACTTCCATGCAAATTACGTGAAAATATTGGATATTTTGCAACAAGTAGAAAAGAAAAAGAGCTTTTTGCATCAAATACGGCAACCTAAATTGAGCGATATTGAATTAATTGCCATTACAGTAGAATATATGAGCATTGATTCAGAATATCAATTGTTTAGGGTTTTACCGGTAGAATTATCTATGTTAATAGAAAGAAGCGTTTATAACCGACGGAAGCTTAGGTTGTTGTTTCATAGAGAACAAATACGAAAGCAGCTTGCAGCAAAAATTTCTTTTTCAGATTATTATATTGCTGACAGTATGCCTTTAGAAGTCTGCAAATTAAGTAGAAGCGTAGTAAGATTTGTAAAGAAGATTTTGAAACATCGCCCAACAAAGGTTATTGTGCCACTCAAAAGCTTCATTACTATGGTTATAAATTACATGCTGTTTGCAATATTGATGGTGTATTTTCTGATTTTGATTTAACAAAAGCCTCTGTTCATGACATTCATTATTTGAAAGATATTAAAGAGACTCATAATCAATGCGTTGTTTTAGCAGATAAAGCTTATTTGAGCAAGGAATATCAATTGGATTTATTCAATTCAAACCAGATTCAATTAGAAGTGCCTATGCGCTCAAACCAACATGGATATAGAAAACAGAACTTCATTTTTAGAAAATCAAGAAAAAGAATAGAAACATTATTTTCTCAACTATGTGACCAGTTTATGATTCGAAGAAATTATGCCAAATCATTTGATGGGTTTAAAAATAGAATTCTCTCTAAAATCATGGCTGTAACAGTTATACAACTGATTAGCAAACTAAAAACTTGTATTGCCTAAATGTACTACGGGTAATCTATCATTATATGTTGTTAATCAGAAAATATTTTTTAAATTTGTCTTAATTATTCTTTATAAATCATAAAAAACAAAAAAAACATTACAATCCCTTTTTTAAAACAAAGCGGAAAAGCCGAAAATCAAAAAAATAGAAACACACTTAAAACTATCATTATGAAAAAATTTACTTTTACACTTATGTTAATGATTTTGGGTGTAGGATTATTCGCACAGAATAACAATACATTCCGGGCTAGACAACTGTCACAAACGGATATATTAAAATATGCCGTTGCTTCATCCAATCCTAATTTTCAACCTGCAGAAGCCTACAGAATACAACCAACAGTGCCGGATATAGAATTAAAATATACGTATGAATACGATTCATATGGACATGTTACGTTAGAAACATTGTACGTGAAAGTAGCAGGAGCAGAAAACTATCAACTCTATAGTAAGAGAACTATTTCTTATCAATTATTAAACAATGGAGTGTTTGTAAAAACACTGGAAATGGAGGAGC
Source organism: Paludibacteraceae bacterium (assembly GCA_031555675.1). Taxonomy (GTDB): domain Bacteria; phylum Bacteroidota; class Bacteroidia; order Bacteroidales; family Paludibacteraceae; genus JAISJU01. The sequence goes on from JAVBUB010000218.1 coordinate 1,820, forward strand.
TTGATCTTATAGCATCCCGATATACAGCATCTTATGATAACAAAGGAATGTTATTATGGGAGCAAGAGGAAGAAGGTTCAAGAAGTAACCTTGCAGATAATTGGACATGGGACCTTATTTTAAGAGATGAAGCTGTTATAGAAAGTGGTATTCGTACCGGAATGAAAACATATGACCCCGATATACAAACAATGGTACCAGACACTCGTTATACATTTGATTCGAAAGGACGAGTGATCAGTTTTTCTGATAGCGGTCTGGATTGGGCGGAACTATCAACTTACACCTGGAGTAATGATGATAAAATAACTTCTTATTCTTATTCTGATGGAGAAATGACAGCAACCTATAGTAACATTGTATTTGTACATAACGCCCAATACTTGAATCCATATAGTTTAGATCCTTTTTCTCCGGGTTCTGTTTCCGATTCTAATTCCGGTTCTGTTGCAAATGGTAACGAAATCAGCAATAGTATTTGGAATCAACCTTTTTTTAATGCGGATGTTACTGTTTCTTTTGAAGGTTTATCAGTAAACTATAAAATTACTTCAAATGTAACTGAAGATGAGATATTAACAAGTTACTTTGACGAAACCGGAACCACATTGCTTGCAACAGAAACTATTGGCAAAACCGATGCAAACGGTAGTTTTGAATTAGTTACAGAAAACTTTGCCGGAGGACTTCTCGAAGAATCATATATGGCTGTCGAATTTAACGAATATGGAGCCGTAACAAGAGTAATAATTAATGATTATGATCTTCGTTTTGAACGTACTTACGATGCCGATAAACCAACAGAAACAACTGTATATATTAATGATGTGGAATTTTATACCGAAACATATACAGCATGGAAAAATATTGCGACTCAATTAAAAAATAAGGAAGCAACAAAATCATTGTCTGTGTATCCTAACCCTACAAGCGGAAAATCTGCAATTGAAACATCTGCTCCGGTACAGAACGTAACAGTATACAGCATGAATGGTACCTTGCAAAAACAAATTAGCAACACAACAGATGTCGATATTAGTGAACTTTCATCAGGACTTTATTTCTTGCAAATAAAAACAACAGAAGGAATGGTTAGCACAAAAATATTGAAAAAATAAGTTAACGATATTCAAAGAGAAAGCCACTGGAGATCCTGTGGCTTTTCTTTTTTTTACATTCAACTCCAGATTTTGCATTAATCATAATATTTACAAAAAACTCTTAGTTATTAGCAAAAATCCAAATCATAGCTATAAATAGAAAAATTATAAGTAAATTTGTTTCCTTAAAAACAAGCTCATTCTATTATATGAAGAACATTCGTAATTTCTGTATCATAGCTCACATCGACCACGGTAAAAGCACCTTAGCCGACCGTCTGCTCGAAATTACCAAAACCGTACATGGAAAAGATCTTCAAGCTCAGGTGCTCGACAGCATGGACCTGGAGCGCGAACGTGGCATTACCATTAAAAGCCACGCCATACAAATGGATTATCTCTATAAAGGCGAAAAATATACCTTAAACCTGATAGATACTCCGGGACACGTAGATTTTTCTTATGAGGAATCCCGTACAATTGCCGATTGCGAAGGCGCTTTGCGAATTTTTGACGGTCCAATGGGAATAAAGGCCCAAACCAATACAAACCTTAATATGGATATTTAAAACAATTTGGAA
>JAVBUB010000116.1:0-2867 GCA_031555675.1 Paludibacteraceae bacterium
AAAGCGGGATATGGTCTTTAGTAAAATATACCGGCAATACTACGGGTATGTTTTGCCAAACAGCAGAAGCTATTACTGCTCCGGCAACCGGCATAACTACTGATATTGGTAATGAAGAAGGCGAATACTGGTATGCTTTCACACCCACAAAAACAGCTATTTATACAGCAAGCAATTGCGGGCAGACCGGCATGGGAGATGTTGAACTTGCCGTTTTCGGTGGCAATTGCGACAATCATACTTATATAGCGCCTGTGGGAAATTGTGGCGAAGGTAAAGCGACTACTACTTTTCAAGCAGAAGCCGGCACCACTTACTATATTAATTGGTATATGGAATTTAGTCCTGGTATCACAACTTATAGCTTTACATGGGATCTGGCCGAAGAAACTGGTAATACCGATGGAATGACTTGCGGAACAGCTATCCAAACGGATACGGCAAGTAATATCGAAGCCAACCATAATATAAGCTGGTATAAATTCAGCCCAAACATAACAGATTTCTACTCTGCCAATAGCGATGACGATATGGTTCAAATAGTAGTGCTTAGTAGTTGTGCTATTTCGGAAGAAAATCTAATTGCTGTGAGCAAAGAAAACGGTGATGACACTTGGGGAAAAGCCACTTTCTATGCCGAAACAGGAAAAAACTATTATATTATTTGCATGCACAACGAACTCAGCCAATATGATTGGAATCTTTTTGCAGAAGCCAACCCTGATTATGCTACCGAAGTAGAAATATACCCTCATAGTCTCACAGTAAATATTAATGAGGAAAAACAGATGGAATGGTGGGTTGATGGCGCTTATACCGATCCTACTTGGACAAGCCGCAATACAAATATGGTTACGGTATCCTCGGGTGGTAAAGTAACCGGAAAAGCTGCCGGACAAACCTATGTAATATTTACGGTAACAGCCGGAAGCATTACTTTACAAGATAGCTGTTTGGTAACTGTAAAATCGGCAACCGGACTGAATGATATAGCTGCCGGAAAAGTTGAATTGAGGGCATACCCCAATCCGGTAATGAATGGAAAGTTAACGGTTGAAGTTACATCAGGTTCTGTTAAACCAAATGCAAAAGCTGAAATCTATTCTCTGACAGGAATCCGATTAGCTATGTATCCAATTACTGATAGAAAAACCGAAATTGATATTTCAAATTTATCATCCGGTACTTATTTTATTAAAGTAGAGGAAAGGGTACTAAAAGTGGTAAAACCATAATAATATCTTTCTGATTATAGAAGAGGCTGTTCTTTTTGAACAGCCTCTTTTTTTTACTTTACAAATATTGTGCTTAATTTTGCTTACTTGCCGGTGTAGCATTGCCGGATTGCTTGGACTTTTTATCCGATTTTTGCTGCATAGCCTCTTGTTTTTTCTCAGTTTTCAGCTGCGTATATTTACTGAACTGCTCGGGTGTAAGCACTTTTTGCAATTCATTATCTCTTTTACTTTCCGAATTTTGTATTTGTGTTTTAGTACTTTCTTGCTGTGCTTTACTTTGCTTTGTGATTTCATCGTTACGTTTTGCTGCATCCATGTTAATTTGCTTTACTTGAGTTTCTTGCGAAGCACTGAGGTCCAAATCTGTTTTCATTTTTGCAGTCATTTTTGTAGCCCTTTGTTCGGCAGTAGCTGTATTGTTTGGTTTTTGACTGTAAGCAAGTGTGGAAAATACACACACAATAGCTAAGATTAGTGTTTTACTTTTCATAATTTAATGTATTAGAGTTAATAATATAAAAACAAATCACATTCTGAGAAGTTCCGGATATTTGGTTAAATATTCTTTATAAGCAACATTAAATATGTTTTTAATTAAAATATTGAGGTTTTTATCATTTTAGCATGGGAATTTATTGAAGTAAGAAGCAAACTACTCGATAAATTCATGTAAATTTGCAAATAATACACGTTTTTAAACATGCCCATGATAGAAAAATTCATTCAATATGTAAATAAAGAAAAATTATTCGATGCTGATGAACAAATCCTTTTAGCTGTTAGCGGAGGAATTGACTCGATGGTTTTGGCAAATTTATTTTATCAGGCAGGATTCCGGTTTGCAATAGCCCATTGCAATTTTCAGCTTCGGGGAACTGAATCGGAACAGGATACTGAATTTGTGAGCCAATGGGCAAAAAAGCACGGAATAGTACTGCATACAAAGACTTTTGACACTCATCAATTTGCGTTGCAGCATAATTTTTCAACCCAGATGGCTGCTCGCGAGCTTCGTTATCATTGGTTTGCCCAACTAATGGAACAATATGGATACGCGTATACTGCCACAGCACATCATCATGACGATCAAATTGAAACTTTTTTCCTGAATGTAATTCGAGGCACAGGAATTGCAGGTTTACACGGCATTGCTCCTAAAAAAGGGAAAATTATCCGTCCAATATTATTTTTATATAAAAAAGATATAATCAATTTTGCTACCGAAAACAATATCACTTATCGCGAAGACAGTTCGAATAGATCCGATAAATACAAACGCAATAAAATACGCTTGCGTTTTTTCCCCCTGCTTTATGATATCAATCCGGCTTTTGAAAAAAGCATTGTTCGTTCAATAGACCAGTTTAAGGAAGCGGAAATTATTTTCAACCAAGCCATAGAGCAAGAACGAAAAAATTTGTTTGAATATAAGGAAGATGCCATTTACATTCCAATCATTTCTTTACAGAAATTACATCCACTAAAAACATATTTATTTGAATTTATACACGACTATGGATTTAACATTTCTCATGTCGAGGATATCACCGAATTATTGGATGATATTTCGGGAAAACAATTTTTTTCGTCCACCCACCGGATTATCAAAGACCGCAACCATATTATTAT
>JAVBUB010000031.1:0-3951 GCA_031555675.1 Paludibacteraceae bacterium
ATATCTGCATTGGATAATAATTTATTTACTGTATCGGTAACTTATACTAATACAGCTTCTTATCCGGTACATTTTATGGCAATGGAACCATATACCGAAAGTTTTGCGCGAGACGACAAAAAATATGTACCTTTTAATAAAGAAGATAAGCATGTTGAAGCAGAATCAAGCCCTGAAATTTCTACTAACAGAGACTATAGTAACGGAGGTAATGCCCGCATGTTTCTTTTACCGGGAGAAACAAAAACGCTTAAATGGGTATATACGATACGTACAGATGCTCAATTGTATGGTACTGCACCATTTAGGGTAACCGCCAAAGCCAAAAACTGGACTGTGCCTTATAATTTCAGGAATTCTGAAGAAAAAGGTGCAATTACCCATGCTGCTACTATCGGTGCAATTCCGGAAACGAAACATATATTGAAAAACAGCCTTGAAATATTGGGGTCACTTCCTCAAAAAATGGGACTTAATGATACTGAAAAGAAAATATACATTTCTATAAATGATATGTCGGCCTTGTTAAATGGCACAGGAGAACCAACCATCAACAATATAGCTATATCATCCGATAAAATAGACAGGTCTACTCCGGGGATACTTCTTATTGATGTTGCCGATAAAGTTACCGCAGAAGGAACTTATAAAATAGTACTGAAAGGGACTTCCAATGATACAAAAGAAATTGAGTTCAAGTGTATGAAAAACTACACAGCCAATATTATTATTCCTGTTAATAACTTGGCTATAGGGCAAAATGAGGATAAAACATTTGACATTAAAACTTCTGATTCAAATGATTTTACATCTGGAAAAAGATTATTCCTATTCACCGGTTTATTAACAAAAATAAATGACCAAAAATATGAGATAGCACCTAAAAGCGTTATAAACGGATTACTCGAATATCAAAACACCAGTAATGCCAATGCAACTGTAGAAATATCTGCAAATAAGAAAAACGTAGATATAAAATTCCCTGCAGGCAGCAAATTGGTGTACAAAGGAGCTACAATGGCCAATGGTTCATTTACCATAAGCCTTGATGGTGCAAAAACATACAAAAATAAAAAAGCGGAAAGCGATAACGGAATATCTTATCCGGAAGTATCATTCGGGCAAAACAAACTATCCATAACCATCCCTGTATTGGAAACTATTGCTTCTATGAATAAGTTGAGGATATATGCAGATGCTTTTTCCATAGGCGGAAACATCAACCTGAAAAACAATGTACCCGATTATTTCCAAAGTTTCTTCGACTTAACGTTAGACCTTGACGAATTGCGTTTTGATAAAGATAACCCTACCGGCATGAAGGCTTATGCCCGCGGATTTTTGGGAACCGAGAAAAAGTTTATTGTAGCAAGCGCCAATGCCGAAGCTGTTATAGATATAAATACGTTACCCGAAACCAGTGTTAAACATATAAAGGTATCGGGCTTACTGGATATTTCATTCTTAGTGGGGATAGAAGGTGAAATTATATTTAAAGACTATTTGGGAGGCGTTTATCTGCCCGACAAGCTAAGCCTTGTGGTGGGCGACCCACTGGCCATACCTCTTGTTCCACCGGTAGTCGTTGCTAAAATTACACCATTGGGGGGCGGTATTGACAATCTGTCTCAAACAATTGCATACAAACAAGGAGGTTGGACATGGGCTCCACCGCTCAGGATAAAAGGAACATTAGGACTTGCCGATGTTACCAAATTGGCACTCGAAATGCAGGGAAGCATGGAAGTAGGCGTTGGATACATGAAAACCCAGGCCGACCATGTAGCCATATTTTCCATTCCGGATATATTCAGCAACGTCGGAACAGAATTTAAAGTTGCAGAATCGAACAAGATGATAGACTTTTCAAATTTTCCGGGCTTAGCATTTATCGGTAATGTACCTGCACCCAGCATCACAGGAAGCATGTTTGGTGAAATGGACATCCTTACTGTACTGAAAGGAAACATAAATATCTTGTTGGGTGTTGATTTTGGCGGATTGTCATCTCAAAAAATTGCAGAAATCAATAAAAAAGTGGCCAATGCCATGAAAGGCGGATTTAAGCCTGACAATTTCTTTTCTGCAAATAAAGATTTAAGTAAACTATTCTACGACATACTCATTTTCAACGCTTATGGCAAGGTTGCAATTGTAGTGCCGGAAATTGTTCCTGTATACGGAGGCACAGAAGTTGGAAACGCCGAGGTTTACATCAACAAAAACTTTGCAAAGGGAGTGGCTTGCTTCACTCCGCTTGGACAAGATTTTTGCGCATATATTATGTATCGTTTTAGTAATCATAACATAGAAGGAGGCTTAGGCAAAGGCCCTAATTATGCCAGGTTAAAAGATGATAATAAAGGATTTCCCTGGTATACACTGCAAGGAAAGGACAATAGCGGAAATGACATGAATTTACCGTTTACCTTATCGCTCGTACCTATGAGGGAAAAAGGAATGGCATCTTTCGATTTTTCGGGAAATTATAACAACAAAATAACAAAAGCAATTACTGAAGAACAACCTCAATTTGTGGTTGAAATACGCTCTATGAGTAATACTAATGGGCTACGTATTACAGATCCCAATGCGGGAGAAACAAATTATCAGGCATTGGACTGCGACTGGACAGAGGTGAAAGATGAAAATGAGAATATATTGTACTACAAAACATCTTATTGTACAAGCAGTATTGCGGGTACATGGACGATTGAAACATTGAATGCCGGTGGTAATGGCCTGGATCCGGCAGGGGAAATAGATGGTAATTTCTTCGGAATCCCTGCGCTTGGTAAAATAGGTAACCTGGCATACAATAATAATGTAATATCATGGAATAATATAGCGTTGGATGACAGCAAAAAATACAGGCTTACACTTTCGCTTGTAAACAGCAATGTGCCAGAAGAAATAAGCATGGATCAGCACATCAACACTATTATGCTGGAAGCAAATAATCATGCAACTTCAGGAGATTTTAACTTAACCGCATTCCAGTCTTTAGCATCCGGAAATTATTATGCTAAAGCTTTCCTTGAAGAATATCTGGAACAGGATGAAAACGAAAATGATGTATACATGCCTATGACTACAACTTACAGCAGTATACTTACATTTAATAATCCGAATACCCCAGGCAATGTTTCCAACGTAAATGTAGAAGCAATAGGAAATGCTTATGCCAAAGTTACCTGGGATGCTGTTAACAATGCCGATGGCTATATGGTTCAAATAATTGATACGGAAAATCACATTTGCGGGGAAGTTGATGTTCCCAACGGCAGTACAACAGAATTACGAGTACAAGCAACCGCTCAAACTGAAAGTGAATTTTATTATGGAAATACTTATTACTTTAGAGTAAAATCATACAAAAAAGTAATTACCAAAACCCCCGTTTTAATTGCGAGCGAACCCGACGAAGTTTGGGATGTAACTGAAGATTACTTGTATTTATATGGAAATGGTACTATGACAAATCGATTTATCCAAGTTTTCCAGCCGGCATATCCAGATATGTTTCTCAGTAAAACCTACGAAAACGAAGAAGTATTTGACTACTATTCATCCGGATTGAGTGTAAAAACATTGGATGTTTTTGCCAGAAGTGCAGAAAAACTGTTATTGAGAAATATGGATAATTTAACGGCTACTGCAACCATATCCGACGAATTATCCGTAATAGGCTCCGATGATGGCAACGGCGGAATTGTTTCCATAGAAAACATCAACTACAGCGATGTTACTGTTACCAACAACGAGATAGACTTATCGAACCTGCAGGAAGGCCGCTATAAACTAAGCATAACATTAAGCAGAGCTAACGGAGATTCTAAAACATTCCCGATCAACCTTACCATGGATAATACGCCTCCGGCCATCATGACAACTAACAAGATAACCGATGAAGACGGCAACTGGTACATTGTAGGAAGTACCGAAAATGAT
>JAVBUB010000203.1:0-3533 GCA_031555675.1 Paludibacteraceae bacterium
AAAGAAGGAAGAAAGAAAATCAAAAAAATAAAAAAAGAGAAAAGACCTTTTCCCCAACTTCTCTTCACTAGAGAAGAGAAAGAATATAATGATTTTTCATTTTTCATTGGTAATTATTAATTTCTTTATTTACTTCTTGCCTTTTTAAATATGATATTAACAAAAATCAGCCAAATATATTTAATATCGGTCAAAAAACTACCTCTTTTTTCGCATTCTGTTAAATATTTCATTTCCGAGGCTTGAATTTCTTCAAGCGTTTTGGGCATATCGGCATAAAATGGAGGCAATAATCCGGGTTTTACCTTGGTTCTTTTTTCTTGTAATTCTTTCGAATAAAGGCTAAAATAATGCTTGCTCAACGGACGTATACCCACAATCTTCATATCTCCTTTTAAAAGATTCAGTAACATCGGAAGTTCATCCATCCAATATTTACGGGTAAATTTACCTACAGAAGTTACTCGAATATCATGATTGAATTTTCCACCTTCCTGCAAACTGTTTTTCTCATAAATATACGGTTGAAGGAATTCGGAATAAGGGTGCATGGTTCTCAATTTATAAACTTTAAACATGCGGCCCATTTTACCTACTCTGTTTAATTTTACAATAGGCCCATAATTAATGATTTCGTGACGAATAGGTTCTTTCTTTTTCTCGGCGATAAAATAAATCAAACCATTAGAATTAAATTCGTCTTTTATTTCGAAACCGGATGCGTATAAACGACCAAATACTTCTGCTTTTGTTAGTATCCTGTTTCTTCCGTTGGTCGACCAAAAATACATTTCACGGGTAAAGCCCCACTTCGGAAAAAATCTTTTGACAATATAATTAAAAGAATAAAAAATATAATTTAATCCTATGGGATATTTTGTAAGAAAATCTTTTTTATACCGACTTTTTGAATAAAAACAACCTACATACGTTCCTAAATATGGAAGTTTATCATGTACTGCTATAAAAAAATCATTAATTCCCCTGATATTATTTACCTGAGCTAAATTAATAATAGTAGAAAACCTATTTTCCGTTAAATTTCGAACATTAAAATCTGTTGTAGTATTAATTACCAAGGTATTGGAATAGGTCAGTTCTGTCTTCTTTTCGAGCCTATCTAATGTGTTTTTTCCGGCAGTATCTTTTACCAACCGCCTTATTCTTTCTGATGTTTGCTCATTTAAAGGTGCACTTTCTTTCAGTACTGTTTCTTTTTTCTGAATTTCTTTCCACGAGTCAAACCTTTCCATGTTAACAGCATGGGTAAAAGAATAATAGATCAATACAACAACGTATTCCATTACAAACAATACACCTACAAAAGCTAATAAGGCGTATATAGACAGATTATAAGAAGGAAAGAAAAAGATAACAATGGAAGATAAAAATAATGCCAATAAGTCGGATTTAAATATGGCAAATAAAGATTTTGACAAAGATCTGAAGCGATATAAATGGTATTTACGAAAAGCAATACCACAGAAATAAAATATGGGGATATAAATTAAATATGGTATTAAATATTTGTCAAGAGGATTGGCTGCAACAAAAGGAAACAATCGTACCACAATATGAAAAGTCAACCATAATAATAAGAGGTCAACCAACATATAAGAAAATTTTGGATTATTGCTTCCTTTATGTTTCATTATATCCAAAGGCTTAATAAGTAAATAAGATAGATTAGGCAAATATACAAAAAATTAACTTCTAGCTTGAATTTTATGCGTTTTTTTATCTATTACACTTACTTTTTATTTTCTATAATTTATGAGCAAACGCTTTATCTGGTTTTTTGTTAACTGGGCAATATACTCTGCACCCCAATGTATTACATTATTTGTCCAACGTTGCGGGTGTGTAGTTATCATAATTCGGTCAGGTAATTTATTCTCCGTAATATTTTTAACCACCTGATTAGTAGTATGATATGACTGTGAAAATGGAGATTGAACTTTATCACGCACACTATATTTTTCGCCATCCCAACAACGTCCAGTATCGGTTAAATAAAACACTTCATTAAAATCGATATCAAAATATGGTTCACCTATAATTCCGAAACTATGATAATCATATTTTTCCCAGATAGAACGATTATCTATTTTACTGGTAGGGCTTCCATGCATACAGATAGTTTTCACGGGATAGTATTGGCGGAAATATTCCAACTTGTTTTTAAAATGTTCGATGGCTTTTTCCGGATTTCCATTAAAAAGAGATAAGTCTTCATAATGATAACCTATTTCATGCCCCAAAGAGGCTATTGCTTTTATTATTTCAGGTTTATCACTCTGAGAAACTACTCTAAAGAAATAACTGCTTTTGATACCTAGCTTATTTTCAATTTGAGCTGTTGCCAATGAATTTTCCGCTTTCAAATCAACATCATGACGTAAAATAACAAAGCGACCTTGCGCTTTTCCTTCGCAAAATTCCTGAAATGTAAAAAAAGCATAACCTGCTTGCTGAAAAGCAGACAGCATGTCTTGATATATGGTAAGGGTAAAATCCATTATTTAAAATTATATTGATAATCCGGATTTTCTTTCATTATTTTTTTACTTTCAGGATAATTTTCAATAAACCATGTTAGAAATTTAGCATAATCTATTTTTTCCGAAAGCATTTTTTGTCTTCTATTTTGAAAAGCATCGCGTCTATCAGGCATAGTGGCCAATTCGGATACGACATTATATAATCGTTCTACTTCGTTTGTTTTTATTCCGAATCCCAATTGATAGTGATCTTCCAGTTCGCGCAAATAGCCTATTCTACCTACAAAATCATTAAAACGTACAAATGGAATTCCCAATACTCCGGCTTCCGCGGCCATCGTTTGGCTATCTCCAATATACAATTGTGCAAAAGCCATTACATGGTGCATATCCAATGGATCTATTTTGATACGATATTGCTCAAACTGAGGTTCCAACTCTCTTTCGGAAGTAATGTAAATATCGCCGTGCGGTTTTAAGATATCAATCAATTTTTGTGCTATTTCTGTATTAATGCCTTGAATACCATCATCATGATGTGCTGATAATTTTGCAAAACGAATGATAAAATATGGTTTATCTGCCGAAAAATATTTTTCTACAACCGATTTATTGAGAGTAAAATGGTTTGGATGAAGATAGGCCAATTCCTGATATGAATTGTATTTTATTGATTTTTTATCCCAACGTCCATTATTGCAAACAATTGGAGTTAAAATATCGGAAGCAAACGGATAAACAATTTTTGCATACATCGGAACAACATCTGCATCATCTTCGCCTGTTACTACTACATTTGCTTTTGTTAAAACGCGAGTGGCAAAAGATAATGTTGTTCCAACCAGCAAATCAATATGGTTCTTCTTGATAAAGCGACGCATTTCTTGCTCCATTTGAATTACTGACTTAACCAGTCCTAATTTTCCGTCTGCCCTGTCTTCCCGTATAATCGTATAAGATAAGCCGGCATCTTTCATCAGGTTTTCTAAAATATCTTTTTTCTTAATTACAAAAAAAACATTTTCTCCTTTT
>JAVBUB010000017.1:0-13405 GCA_031555675.1 Paludibacteraceae bacterium
TTTACAGCTCGTTTGTTAAAACATACATTGAACGAGATGTTCGTCAGTTGTTGAATGTTGGCAATGAACTTGAATTTTATAACTTTTTGAAAGTAGTGGCAGCACGAACAGGCCAAGAACTGAATATGACAGACATATCAAATTCTTTAGATATTTCGCTGAATACAGTAAAATCATGGTTATCTATTCTTCAAACATCTGGTATTATTTATTTGTTGCAGCCTTATTATGAGAATGTAACAAAAAGAATTGTAAAACGTCCCAAACTTTATTTTACCGACACCGGATTGTGCGCTTATCTTACAGATTGGAATGCTCCAGAAGCGCTTTCTTCCGGTGCAATGAATGGAGCTATATTTGAAACATTTGTAGTTATAGAAATAGTTAAATCATACAAACACAACGGATTAAACCCATCGTTGTATTATTATCGCGACAGCAACAAAGTAGAAATAGATTTGTTAATTGTAGAAAATGACGTTTTTTATCCCATAGAAATAAAACGCACGGCAAGTCCAAACAAAAATATGATAAAGAGCTTTTCTATTTTAGAATCCTTAGGCAAGAAAACAGGCTATGGATCGCTTATTTGCTTAACAGAACGGGTATTGCCGCTTACCAGAAACGCCAACGCCATTTCTGTTTGGGATATTTAGCTAAAGCCTCACTGCCACCGTTTCTATCTCTACCAAAGCGCCCAGTGGCAACGCCTTTACCGCTACTGTGGAACGAGCCGGAGGATTAACCGTATAATATTTTTTATAAACTTCGTTGAGTTCTCCGAAAAGCGCCATGTCCGTGATAAATACGGTAGATTTTACAACATCTTCAAAACTATATCCCGCTTCGGTTAAAATAGCCTTGATGTTGGCAAAAACCTGCTCTGCCTGTATGGTAACGTTGCTTTCTACCAGTTTGCCGGTGGTAGGGTCAACCGGAATCTGTCCCGAAATATACAAAGTTCCGTTTACTTCTATGGCTTGGCTATAAGGTCCTATAGCCGCAGGCGCGTTGTTGGTTGAAATTACTTTTTTCATAAAAATAAGTTTAAGATTCAAAGTTCAAGATTCAAAATTCTGCACTAACAAGATTTCCGGAAAATTTTGAATCTTGAACTTTGAATCTTGAATTATAATATTGTTTTATTGATCACTCTTTAATTCTTCCAAATTCTCCGTCAATATTTCCCATTCATATAACAACTGTTCCACTTCCCGTTTCTTCTTATTATATAATGTAAAAATATCTTCGTTGCTAACTCCGTTGGATAATTGAGTCTCCATTTCTTTTATTTCGGCTTCAAATGCGGCAATCTTTTCTTCTGCTTCTTTAACGGCGACTTCAGCCTTTTTTATCTTTTTGCCCAATTCTTTGCGGGCTTCATAATTCAGCTTATTTTCCGATTTTTGCTCTGCATTGGCAATATTGCTTTCTGTTGGCGACTTGCTTAATTCCAACTCTTGCAGGCTTTCCATGTTTTTGGTTCTGAGGAAGTCATAAATTCCACCAATATTTTCGCGTACTTTCTTATTCCCAAATTCATACACTTTGGTTACCAACCCGTCGAGAAACTCACGGTCGTGAGATACAATAATAGCCGTGCCGTCGAAAGCCAGAATCGCTTCTTTCAACACATCTTTTGAACGCATATCCAGGTGATTGGTCGGCTCATCCAGAATCAATAAATTAACAGGTTCCAATAATAAACGGATCATCGCCAGACGGCTTCTTTCGCCTCCCGAAAGCACCTTTACTTTTTTGTCCGAAGCCTCGCCACCAAACATAAAAGCGCCCAAAATATCACGTATTCTGGTTCGGATATCTCCCGTTGCCACATAGTCTATTGTTTCGAAAACCGTTTTATTCTCATCCAATAAAGAAGCCTGGTTCTGGGCAAAATAACCGATTTTTACATTATGCCCGACTTTTAGTTTTCCGGCGAAATCAATTTCATCCATAATACATTTGACCAAGGTTGATTTTCCTTCGCCATTTTTACCAACAAACGCCACCTTTTCGCCACGCTTGATCGCCATATTGGCATTTGCAAAAACAGTATGGTTGCCATATTGCTTGGTTACATCTTCTACATCTACCACAATATCGCCGGAGCGAGGTGCCGGAGGAAATTTAAGGCGCAATGAAGAATTGTCTTCCAGATCAATTTCAATGCGGTCTATTTTATCGAGCTGCTTGATGCGCGATTGCACCTGAATAGACTTGGTAGCTTTGTACCTGAAACGCTCAATAAAATCTTCCGTGTCCTGAATCTGCTTCTGTTGATTTTCGTAAGCCCTGATCTGTTGCTCACGGCGTTCTTTACGCAACTCAACATATTTGGAATAAGCCACTTTGTAGTCATAGATCTGTCCCAACGATATCTCAATTGTACGATTTGTTACCGCGTCAATAAAAGCGCGGTCGTGCGAAATCAGTATTACCGCGTTGGCATGGTTTGCCAGGAAACGCTCCAACCATTGAATCGACTCAATGTCCAGGTGATTGGTAGGCTCATCGAGCAGTAGGACATCCGGACGTCTCATTAATATTTTGGCCAACTCAATACGCATGCGCCAACCACCACTGAATTCGCTGGTTTTCCTCTCAAAGTCGTTTCTCGAAAATCCCAGTCCCAGCAACGTTTTCTCCACTTCCGCCTGAAAATTATGAACACCCAACATCTGGATATGTTCCGTTTTGTGCGAAACTTTTTCTATCAGTTCGTGGTAACTTTCCGATTCATAATCCTCTCTGCTGGCCAGTTCTTCGTTGAGAATATCTATTTCTTCCTGCATCTTTTTTACATGGCCGAAAGCCATTTCCGCCTCCTCTATTACTGTTCTGTTGCCGGCATGCACCATATGCTGAGGCAGATATCCTATTGATATATCTTTGGGTCTACTTACCTGTCCGCTGGTCGGAGCCTGTAGCCCGGCAAAAATCTTAAGCATCGTACTCTTACCCGCTCCGTTTTTACCCACCAGGGCAATCTTGTCCCGCTGATTTACCACATAAGAAATATTGTCAAAAAGGGTAAAACCACCAAAGTCGACCGTAAGTTTTTCTACTGAAATCATTTTATATTTTATTTAACACACAAAGGTAACTCTTATTCATGAAGAATGAAAAATGAAGAGTGAAGAATTTTGAATTGTTATTGTAACAGAACACTGATGAAGCGCATTATACAAATAAACCCATAAGATAGGACGGATGAGTTTCGAAACCATTATAACTTTATAAATTTTATAAGCCTTATAAACTTAATTAATTACCAAAACTTTTTATATTTTTGTCATACTTTGTACAATTGGTTCAGATGAATATAAACGACAAGATAAAACTATTGCGGGAGGAGATGAAAAAGCATCAGGCAGATGCTTGTATTATAGCCAATTCCGATCCTCATTTAAGCGAATATATTACCGGTTACTGGAAAGAGCGCGAATGGATTTCCGGTTTTACGGGCTCTAATGGAATAGTGGTGCTAACCTTGGAAAAAATGTCATTATGGACAGATTCCCGCTATACTTTGCAGGCCGAATATGAACTGAAGAATGTTGATGCGCAAATATTTACCACCCGTACTATTTTAAATGATGCCGCCCAATGGCTCAACAACGTGTTGGGAACCGGAGAAAAGCGTATCGTCGCCAACTTCTGCCAATTTTCCGTTAAGGAAATAAATATCATCAAACAAGTAATTAATCCTGTTTTTTCCTTTATTTCTAAAGACTTAATATTTCCTCTTTGGAAAAACCGACCTTCAATTCCTGTCGGAAAAATATTTTTATTCGAAGAAAAATATGCGGGTAAGTCCGCTTCTCGGAAAATAATAGAAGTACAAGATGTTTTAAAAGGAATACAAGCGGATGTGCTTGTTATAACCGCATTGGACGATATTGCATGGTTGTTTAATATCCGCGGAAATGATATTGAATACAATCCTGTGGCGATGGCATATGCCGTTGTCGAAGCCGGTAAAAGTATACTGTTTATATCATCTCAGAAATTGACTCCGGAAATAAAGAATACATTAGAAAATCAAGGCATTTTAATTTATGATTATGATGCCGTTGGTAAATATCTGGCTACCATTTCCGCCGGAAAAACAGTATGTATTGATGAAACCAAGATAAACCAAACCCTATACGATTTTTTACCAAAGCATGTTCAAATTGTCGATCAAATTTCGCCTGTAGCTTACCTCAAAAGCAAGAAAAACAGCACAGAAATTGCAGGTCTCAAAGATGCCTGCATCAAAGACGGAGTCGCCTTGGTTCGCTTTTTTATGTGGTTGGAAAATAATCTTCCGGGCGGAACATTAACCGAAATGTCGATTGCTGAAAAATTAACGGCATACAGGGCGGAACAACCTTTGTATATGGGCGATAGTTTTGGTACCATAGCCGGATACAAAGGGCATGGCGCTATTGGACATTATCATGCTACAGCTGATACAAACTCTGTTTTGAAGCAAGAAGATTTCTTGTTGCTCGATTCCGGAGGCCAATACTTAGACGGCACAACGGACATTACCCGTACCGTAGCCCTTGGCCCGGTAACCCAACAGCAGAAAAGAAACTATACCTTGGTGCTGAAGGGAAACATCGCCTTGTCGGTAACTCATTTTCCATATGGTACCTGCGGCTTTCAGTTGGATGTGCTGGCACGACAATATTTGTGGAACAACCATATCAATTACGGACACGGAACCGGGCATGGCATCGGACATTTCCTTTGTGTGCACGAAGGCCCCCAAAGCATCCGGGTAGATAATAATAACACGGTGCTGGAAGAAGGAATGGTACTGTCTAACGAACCCGGTATTTACCGTCCCAACGAATACGGCGTACGGTTAGAAAACATGATGGTGGTAACTAAGAGTGAAAAAACCGGATTCGGAGAATTTATGCAGTTCGAAACCTTGACCCTTTTTCCATTTGATAAGAAATCGATCGATTTTACGTTATTAAATAATGAAGAGATGAAATGGCTAAATGATTACCATGCTATGGTTTACGAAAAATTAAGTTCTTGTTTAAACATAGAAGAACAAGAATGGTTAAAACAGAAAACAATATGAAACCCCGATTTTTAGCGTTGTACTCAATATTGGTGTTGGCTATATTCTATTCTTGCTCTCCCCAAAAAAATACGGTAATTTATGCGCAGCTTTCATCTGACTGTGATGAGTCTTTTGATATCATAACAGAGCGGCTGCAATCCCTTTACCTGAAAAATGCAGTTGAAAAATTAGATAATGGCCATATCGCTATTCATCTTTATGATGCAAATGATACATTGTATTTACAGCAATTGTTTACGCCGGGTAATATCTATATTGCCGAAACATATGAGATAGAAGACGTATTTTCGAATTTGGTAAAAATAAATGAAATGCTGGCGGCAGAACAGAAAACACTTGCTGATAACCATACAGATAATATAACAATCGAAAAAACTCCATTGGATTATTCTTCCATGTTATTGGATAATGAAGCATCTTTAAATAAAAAAGATCAGGTGGATGAGGAATATAAACTTGAGAATCCATTGTTTTCATTAATTCATATAGGCCTGTTTAATGGAGTTATAGGTTCGGCCAGCACTAAAGATACAGCTGCTATAAATACTATTCTCAATCGTCCGGATGTTAAATGGCATCTGTTTCGTGATCTTACGTTTTTATGGACAGCTAATTCTTTTCCTTTAAGGGAGGAGGATCCGGATGCCTACAGCCATTTGATAGCCGTAAAAACTACCTATCCTTTAGAAATTAACGGTACAACAACAGCAAAAGTTAGTCGGAATCGGAAAGACGATGATGAGCTGCAAGTTGATTTTAAAGGAGAATATGTGAATCATTTGGCTAGAATGACCTATGCAAATATTGGACGATCATTAGTGGTTGTTATGGATGATAAAGTGGTATGTCATCCTAAAGTAAATAGTCCGGTAACTAATGGGAGCGTGATTGTATCAGGAGCTTTTACTACTGCAGGTATAATTAATGCAGTTGCCAATAGTGTAATCCATCACGGAGAGCTGAAATGTAATGTTCAATTAGAAAAGTAAAACTATAAATTTATATAAGAAGATGAAAAAATATGTAACATTAATGCTGATAGCTTTTGGTGGA
The DNA here is from genome assembly GCA_031555675.1 of Paludibacteraceae bacterium. Classification (GTDB taxonomy): domain Bacteria; phylum Bacteroidota; class Bacteroidia; order Bacteroidales; family Paludibacteraceae; genus JAISJU01. The sequence continues at coordinate 6,143 of JAVBUB010000017.1, forward strand.
CTGTTTATTACAGTTGGCGCCAAACAGACACCATCGGTTGAAAAAACAGGTTATAAGATAGATGTTGAAGCGCCGCAGTTAAAGGACCAGACCATTAACCTCGGTATGTATTTTTATGGAAAATTATATTCTAAAGACACCCTTGTTCTCAATGATAAAGGACAAGGCAGTTTCATTAAGAATAAACCGCTTCACGAAGGGATGTATACCGTTTATTTTATGAATTCTAAGGTGGTAGACATATTGGTTGCCGATGATCAGACTTTTAAAGTAAAGATAGACACTACCGATTTGGTTAACAAAGTGGAAATTACCGGAGCGGAACAATCGGAGGCATTTTTGAATTACGTAAAATATATCTCCGTAAAAAGAACCGAGGTAGAGAAAATGAACAAACAGTATGAAAATACTGAGAAAGATGCTGTGGCTGATAAAGAGCGAAGAGATAAAATAGATGTTATAGATAAAGACGTGGAAACATATCAACAAAATATTATTCAAACCTATGAAAATAAAACCCTTGGAGTTTTTATCAAAGCATTGGTTCCTATAAAAATGCCTGATATTGAAGCCGAAAACGATTCTATAAGGCAGATGAAACAATATTATTACAACAGGAATCACTTTTTTGATAACATTAATTTAAGCGATCAACGCATGCTGTACACCGCTTTCTTTTCGCCCAAAGTAGATTTTTATATCCAGAAAATGATACCCCAGGTTCCCGATACCATTGCAACAGAGGCTGTCAGCCTTATTGAAAAATCGAAAGGAGATACACTTACTTACCAAAATATGCTAACCAATTTGCTTAATTATGCGTTGAAAAGCAATCTGATGGGAATGGATAAAGTAGTGATGGTACTTTCGGAGAAATACTACCTGGCCGGTAAAGCCCCTTGGGCAGATTCTACTTTGCTGAAAGACCTCGATCGTGAAGTAAGGAAAGTAAAACACAATCAAATTGGCGCTTCAGCCCCCAACCTGAAAGCCGAAACCTTTGCCGGCAAAAAAATAAGTTTGTCGGATATGCCGCAAAATTATGTGCTTGTTTTCTTTTACGAACCGAGTTGCGGACATTGCAAAAAAGAAACGCCGCTGCTATATAATACCGTATATCAAAAGTATAAAAACGATAACTTTTTCGGAGTGTTTGCGTTTTACATACATAACGACAAAGAAGAGTGGAAGAAATTTATTGACGAACACAAATTATACGATTGGACGAATGTTTGGGATCCGGAACGCGAATCGTATTTTTGGTACTTTTACGATACTTCGGTTACTCCCGGACTTTATTTGTTGAATAAAGAACGTAAAATCATTGCCAAGAAAATAGATTTGGAAACCTTGGATATGATTCTGGAAAAAGAGAAAGAGAAGAAATAATTAAGAATTAATAATTACAAATGAAGAATTGATAACCATTCAAATTCTTTGGCAATTTTTAATTATAAATTCTTAATTCTAAATTTTTTAAAATGGCACTTATAAAATCAGTACGCGGATTTACACCGCAAATAGGAAAAGATTGTTTCCTGGCAGAGAACTCAACCATTATCGGCGATGTAATAATGGGCGAGGGTTGTAGCATATGGTTCAACGCCGTGTTGCGCGGAGATGTTAATTCTATCCGTATTGGCAACCATGTTAACATACAAGACGGGGCCGTATTACATACCCTGTATCAGAAATCAGTAGTAGAAATCGGCGATTATGTTTCTATTGGTCACAATGCTATAGTGCACGGTGCAAAGATCGAAAATTATGCCCTCGTAGGCATGGGGTCAACCATACTCGATCATGTTGTGGTGGGCGAGGGAGCTATTGTAGCCGCGGGCTCCGTAGTGCTGAGTAATACTATTATTCCGCCCAATACTATTTGGGCAGGCGTTCCCGCCAAATATGTAAAAGACGTAGATCCGGCTCAATCCAAAGAAATAAACCAGAAAATAGCCCATAACTATGCAATGTATGCCAGTTGGTATAAAGAGAGCGAAGAATTATAAATTTAGAGTCTGTTTAAATTTTGCCCGGAAAATAACATGATAAATCTTTTGTGGAAAATTTAAACAGGCTCTAAAAGTTCAAAAAAAATTATAACTTTGTAAATTCAAACAATATTTATGGACAATACCGAGCAGGAATACGATCACGTGGCTTCTATATGCCGTGATATTTATGAGAAAAAGATGAAAGATTACGGTGCTTCGTGGCGAATTATGCGTCCGCAATCCGTTACCGATCAGATTTTTATCAAGGCAAATCGTATTCGTAGTATCGAAACCAAGGGTGTTAGCAAGGTCGACGAAGGCATTCGTTCCGAACTCATTGCGATTGTTAATTACGGCATCATCGGACTTATACAATTGGAATTAGGAGTAGCCGATGAAGCAGATCTTTCGCTCGAAAAAGCAGTGAATTTGTATGACAAATATATTGCCCAGGCCAAAGAACTGATGATGGCCAAAAATCATGATTACGATGAGGCGTGGAGAAGCATGAGAATGGAGTCGTATACCGACCTGATCCTTATGAAACTTTACAGAACCAAACAGATAGAAGACAACCATGGTAAAACCCTTATTTCCGAGGGGATAGATGCCAATTATTTTGATATGATCAATTATGCTGTATTCGGCTTAATTAAAATAGAAACAGGAGCCTGATGCCCCGGAAAGGAAAATATATTTTATTTGTTTTGTTAACCAATAAATAAACCATTATGCTAAAGAAAATCATTGTTAACACCATCCGTTTCATATTTGCCGGCGTATTCCTTTTCTCCGGATTTGTGAAAGCGATTGATCCCCTAGGCTTTACCTATAAAATGCAGGATTACCTGTCTTCTTTCGGAAGTTTTTTCGAAATGTTTTCTTTTTTTGCATTTCCAGCAGCTATACTATTATCGGCCATTGAGTTCCTGATCGGATTTAACCTGTTGTTCTGCTTGTTCAGGAAATGGACTACCATTGCAGCCATTATTTTTATGGTGGTAATGACACCTCTGACATTGTATGTCGCCCTTTTCGATCCCGTAAAAGATTGCGGATGCTTTGGCGATGCCCTTATTATTGATAATTGGACTACTTTTATCAAGAATATTTTCTTAATTACCTTTGCCATTATCCTCTATGTTTACCGTACTGAAATGCCGTTTGTATTCAGTAAAAAAGCCCAACCGGTAGCAACTGCTTATGCGTTTATATTCTCCGTAGGATTATCCATATATTGCTATGCCCATTTGCCGATTATTGATTTCCGCCCCTATAAAATCGGGACCAATATTCCCGATAGCATGGTTATTCCCGAAGGAGCTCCCATCAACGTATATGAATATTCTTTCATTTACGAAAAAGATGGAATACAAAAAGAATTTACCCTCGAAAATTATCCAGCTAATGATACTACTTGGAGGTTTGTCGACCAAAAATCAGATCTGATTGAAAAAGGATACGAACCACCTATCCACGATTTTTCTATAACCTTGCAAGATGTAGGAGATATAACTCAGGAAGTACTTTCAGACACTAGTTATACTTTTCTGTTAATTTCATATAAGCTGGAAAAAGCCTCATTAAGTAAATATAAAAAAATTAACCAGATATATGATTATGCTCAAAACAACGGATATAAATTTTATTGTCTCAATGCATCTTTATATGAAGACATAGAAGATTATATTCAGGCAACAGACGCTAAGTATCCGATGGCTACAACAGATGGTACCACTTTGAAAACCATTATCCGTTCCAATCCGGGACTTATATTAATCAAAGGTGGAACAGTTATTAATAAATGGCATTATAGTGATTTGCCCGTATTTGATAAGCCATTGGATCAATCGGAGCTTGGACAAATGCCTAAACCGGTAGCTACACAAAGAACCATATTGGTTATATGTCTGTTGTTGATACCTACATTTGTTCTGTTCGGATTTGATAGGGTTTTAAGAAAAAAGAAAAATAAAAAATAATGTTGTAAAAAAACAGATATTAAATTAATAAAAATGAGAAAGAAAATTGTTGCAGGAAACTGGAAAATGAACAAAAGCCTACAAGAAGGTGTGGCTTTAGCAAAAGAATTAAACAGCATTTTGGCTGATAAAAAAGTAAATTGCGATGTAGTAATCGGAACTCCTTTCATCCATTTGGCAAGTGTAGCTTCTGCTATTGATAGCGGCAAACTAGGCTTGGCTGCTCAAAACTGTGCAGATAAAGAAGTAGGTGCTTATACGGGAGAAGTTTCGGCTTCGATGGTAAAATCTACAGGCGCGTCTTATGTTATTTTAGGACACTCTGAACGTCGTGCTTATTATGGCGAAACTTTTGCTATTCTGAAAGAAAAAGTATTATTAGCGTTGAAAAACGAATTGACACCAATTTTCTGTATCGGAGAATTAAAAGAAGAGCGCGAAGCAGACAAACAAAATGAAGTAGTAAAAGCACAACTCGAAGGGTCTTTGTTTAACCTTTCTGCCGAAGAATTCGGTAAAGTGGTATTGGCTTACGAACCCGTTTGGGCTATCGGCACCGGATTAACTGCTACTTCAGATCAAGCTCAGGAAATTCACGCTTACATACGTAGCTTAGTTGCTGCCAAATATGGAAAAGAAGTGGCAGAAAACACAAGTATCCTTTATGGTGGAAGCTGTAATGCCAAAAATGCAACCGAACTATTCTCTAAACCAGATGTTGACGGAGGTTTAATCGGAGGCGCTTCATTAAATGCTACCGATTTTATGGGTGTTATTGCCGGATTCTAATCCGTATAAATACTGAAAACAAAAAAGTCAATGGAACTTTCCATTGGCTTTTTTGTTGGTATAGAAATGAATATCTAACTTGCACCAATGTAATTTAAAATTCAAAGTTCAAAATTTAAAATTGTCACTAAATCTTGTTAGTGCACAATCTTGAATATTAAATCTTGAATATTTATTTTTAGTCCAATATGAAAAAAATAGCTAAACAACTAACAGACTTAATTGGAAATACCCCATTGTTGGAGTTTTCTAATTTCAATCAAAAGAAAGAGTTTAAGGCCACTGTAATAGGAAAGCTGGAGTACTTTAATCCAGCCGGAAGTGTAAAAGACAGGGTTGCTTTTTCGATGATTGAAGCCGCCGAAGCAAAAGGCACATTGAAACCCGGAAGCACTATTATTGAACCAACCAGCGGAAATACGGGTGTTGGACTGGCTTTTGTAGCTGCATCAAAAGGTTATAAACTCATTTTAACCATGCCCGAAACCATGAGCCTGGAACGGCGTAGCCTGTTGAAAGCATTAGGTGCTACCCTCGAACTAACGCCCGGTGCCAAAGGTATGAAAGGAGCTATTGCCCGTGCCGAAGAATTGAATGCTGAAATTAAAGGTTCTGTTATTTTGCAGCAATTTGAAAATCCGGCCAATCCCGATGTTCATAAACGCACCACTGCTGAAGAAATATGGCGTGATACGGATGGAAAGATAGATATTTTTGTGGCTGGGGTTGGTACCGGAGGAACAGTGAGTGGAGTAGGGGAAACATTGAAAAAATATAATCCTAATATCAAAGTAGTAGCGGTAGAACCTGCTGAATCTCCCGTACTTTCGGGAGGAACACCTTGCCCACATAAGATACAGGGAATAGGAGCCGGATTTGTACCGGGGAATTATTATCCCGAAATGGTGGATCAGGTTTTTCAGGTGCCGCAAGATTGCGCTATTCTTACAAGCCGTGAGTTGGCCCAACAAGAAGGATTACTGATAGGTATATCTTCTGGTGCAGCCGTTTATGCCGCCGGAGAATTGGCTAAATTGGATGAAAACAAAGGGAAAATGATTGTAGCCTTGTTACCTGATACAGGCGAGAGATATTTAAGTACGGTATTGTACGCTTTTGAAGAATATCCGCTATAAAAAATTTTAACCACAAAGGACACAAACGTCTATAATTGAATATAAATCTTTGTGTTCTTTGTGGTAAAAGGTATTTATCTTATAAAATTAGTTCCTACCCTTTGTTCCTGTTGAGGTAGTTCCACACCCGATTTTTTGCCAGCTTCGATACATTTGAGCAACCATGCCATATTGTTGCCAAGTACTCTCAATATTTGCATGCCTTCCAAATCCTGTTTTACTTCTTCCGGTGTATTACCATGAGCCATGTTCCAGTATTGCGACGATACAATAGGCATATTGCTGATAGAGAAATATTTGTTTACCTGATCGAATGCGGCAGTAGCACCACCCCTGCGGCAAGTGAAAACAGCAGCGGCAGGTTTCAAAGCCAATTTGCTTTTAGGTCCGAAAAATGCCCTGTCCATAAAAGAAGTAAGCGCGCCTGTTGGTGCGGCAAAATGAACCGGAGAGCCAAATATGAAACCATCGTACTCGGCCGACATATCTATAAATTCATTCACAATATCGTTGATAATGCATTTTCCGGTTTCGAAGCATTTGCGACAGCCAAGACATCCGGATATCGGTTTGGTTCCTAAGTGGATAATGTTGGTTTCAATACCGTTTTTTTCTAATGCTCCTGCTACTTCAGAAAGAGCTGTGAAAGCGCAACCATTGGCGTGCGGACTTCCGTTTACTAATAATACTTTCATACGTAAATAATTAATAATAAGTTTTTAATTTATTGATATTAAGATATTCATAGATACTTGCTTCGCGATATTTATGGATATCAATGGTCATCAGAATATCCTACTATCAATAAATATCATGAAACAAATATCTTATTTTTTTCGATATGCACGACATCAATTAATATATTTCTTCCAGGCAAAGATACAATTTATAAACAATTGAACGTTAAATTCTGATTTATTCCAATTTCATTTACGAAATATTTATCGTGGGAAATCACAATCAAGCTGCCTTGGTAGTTTTTGATCGTGTGTGTCAATATCTGTAGGCTCGAAATATCGAGGTTATTGGTAGGTTCGTCCAATATGATTAAATCCGGCGTTTGATTGCTGATCATGAGGCAGCAGAGATAAAGCCGCATTTTTTCGCCTCCGCTTAATTCGTTACATTTCTTATCCCAAGTACCGAAAGGGAACAGAAAACGGTTTAACCTCAGTTTTATTTCATGGTCTTCGAGTGATTGAGTATTGTATTTCTCGGCCAGTTGTACAATAGTGCGATCCACATCAACATGCGTGTAATCTTGATCCAGATATATCCAATTGAAGTTAGTCTGTTTTATTTCTCCGCACGAAGGATTAAGCGTACCTGTGAGTAAGTTGAGGAAGGTTGTTTTACCCGAAC
>JAVBUB010000057.1:0-3785 GCA_031555675.1 Paludibacteraceae bacterium
AAAAAATAAAACATTTTAAATGGTAACATCTTTTATTTCGGACATTTTATCCGAAGCCAATTCTTTTATGTGGGGTTGGTTTATGATAATTGTATTATTTTGCACGCATTTATTTTTTACTTTCCGAACCGGATTTATTCAACGACACATTTTGAAAGGGATTAGATTGACTTTTGCTAAATCCAATCCAGATCATCCTGGCGATATTTCGCATTACAGCTCACTTATGATTGCTTTAGCAGCTACCATTGGGGCCGGTAATATTGTAGGCGTGGCTACAGCTATTTCGCTTGGTGGCCCCGGTGCTGTGTTTTGGTGTTGGATTACCGGATTTTTCGGCATAGCAACTAAATATAGCGAAGCGGTATTGGCCATCAAATACCGGAAATTAACTCCTAAAGGAACTTATCTTGGCGGGCCGATGTATGCTTTGGAAAAAGGGTTAAATTCAAAAGTGTTAGCAGTTCTTTTTTGTTTGTTTGCAGTATTGGCATCTTTTGGTATTGGAAATATGGTACAAGCAAATACTTTTTCCGATGTATTAAATCATTCTTTCCAGATTCCTTTATGGGTTTCGGGTGCTGTAAGCGCAACAATTGTGGGTGTTGTTTTAATAGGAGGAATAAAATCTATTGCTGCTGTTTGTGCCAAATTAGTTCCTTTTATGGGAGTTTTGTATATACTGTCTTGCGTGGCTATTTTAATTGTAAATTCGTCTTTTCTTCCGGCTGCGATCAAATTAATAATGCAAAGTGCTTTTTCTTCATCGGCTATCGGGGGAGGGATGCTTGGGGGTGGTATCATGTTGGCGGCCCGTTATGGAATTGCCCGTGGCTTATTTTCAAATGAATCGGGAATGGGTTCTGCTCCGATTGCCGCTGCTGCGGCTAAAACAAAAATTCCTTCGGAGCAAGGATTAGTATCGATGACCGGTACTTTTTGGGATACTGTTGTGGTTTGTGCTTTAACCGGACTTGTTCTCGTTAGTGCGCAACTGAAAAATCCTTTTGCATTTATTGGGTTGAAAGGCGCTCGTATTTCTTATGAAGCATTTACGGCAATTCCTTTCGGACACTTTGTTATAGTGATCAGTTTGGTGTGTTTTACATTCTCAACTCTTTTGGGTTGGTCGTATTATGGAGAACGTTGTATTGAATATCTTTCGGGAGGGAAAGGGATTATTGTTTATCGGATTGTTTGGGTTATCCTTGTTTATGTTGGTGCCACAACTACGCTGGATATTGTATGGAATTTTTCCGATTTGTCTAATGCTTTGATGGTTATTCCTAACATAATTGCGCTTTTTGGTTTGAATAAAGTAATTAAACAAGAAACCGAAAACAGTGGCCTTTATCAACCAATATTTGAAAAGAAGAAAAAATAAAAAAATGATTGCGTTGATGCTTGTGTCCTAATTTGTGGAACTCTGCGTTTACTTGTTCTTCCTGTAACTCAAAACAGCCCAAATATTCAACGATACGGCAAAGGCAATAAGTACAATGAGTTGATGGGTCATTTCCAATATACCGCTTCCTTTGAGGAACACCATACGCATTACTTCCATAAAATAGCGCAACGGATTAAACAGGGTTATATATTGTGCCCATTGCGGCATGCTGCTGATGGGTGTAAACAAACCGCTCATCAGAATAAGCACAACAATGAAAAAGAACATCACAAACATGGCTTGCTGTATGGTTTCCGAATAATTTGAAATAACTAATCCCATTCCCGAAACAATGAGTATATAGATAGACGCGAACAGGTATATGGTGCCGATATTTCCTACGGGAAAAAGGTTATACATGATAAACGCGATTAAAAACCCGATGCTTAAAATGATGAACCCAATTAACCAATAAGGTAATAGTTTGGATATGATGAAAGTGAACTTCGGAATGGGCGTTACATTTATTTGTTCAATAGTTCCGGCTTCTTTTTCGGCCACAATATTGAGCGCGGGTAAGAATCCACAGGCTAATGTAAGCAATATTACCAACAACGCAGGCACCATAAACACTTTATAGTCGAGATGTGGATTAAAGCGGTACTGACTTACAATATCAATAACCGGATACTGGTTTTCTTTAGATGTTTGTACCCATTCGGAGCGGATTTCAGCATTAAAATTCCTGATAATATTTTGTAAATAATAGCTTCCCAATCCTCCTTTGGTACCATTTACGGTATTGGACGCGATGAGCAATTTTGCATAACCTTCTTTGATAAAGCCTTGTGCAAAAGCATGAGGTATTTCAATGATAATATCGGCTTCGTCATTTTCTATGGCTTTGAGAGATTGTTCATAGCCGGTTGACACATCTACCAAACGAAAATAACCAGATGATGTGATTTTTTGTATCAATCGTTGAGAATAAGTACTATGATCATTGTCTATAACGCTAAGATTGATATTCTTTATTTCAAAATTAGCTGCCCATGGAAATACCAAGAGTACCATCAACGGGAACATCACAATCATTTTCGGGATAAATGAATTGCGGAATATTTGTTTGAATTCTTTTTCTAATAAAAACTTTAACATAGTTATTCTGTATTACTCAAGCCTGTTTTTAAAATTCCTGATGCTGAGTGTAATCAATATTGTTCCCATAAGCACTAAAATGCCTACTTCTTTTAAAATGGCGGATATTCCGGTTCCCTTAATCATTACGTCTTTTACTGCTATAATGTACCATTTGGCCGGGATAATGGTAGAAATCCACTGCAATATTTTGGGCATGTTTTCACTCGGGAATATCATTCCGGAAAGCAGCATTACAGGCATCATAAATCCCATGGCGGATATGAGCATGGCTGCTATCTGCGAGCTGGTAATGGTAGAAACAAGTATTCCCAACGACAGTGAAACAAAAACAAACAACAAAGACACAAACATCAGTAAAAACAAATTACCCACAATAGGCACGCCCAATACAAAGTATGATAACAGCAAGATCGTTACTACGTTAATAAAAGATAGTGTGAAGTAGGGTACCGCTTTGGACAGGATGATGTATATCGGCCTCATGGGCGAAACAAGCAATACTTCCATCGTACCGGTTTCTTTTTCACGAACAATGGCTACGGATGTCATCATGGAGCAGATCAGCATTAAGATAAGCCCCATTACGCCGGGAACAAAATTATAGGCGCTTTTCATTTGCGGATTGTACAGAAATTTTACTTCGGGTACTATTTGGTAAGGTACGTGCATTTCCTGAAGCAAATCCTGTTGATAACTACCGATGATAGCGCTCGCGTAATTCACAATATTGGTGGCGATATTAGGGTCGGTGGCATCGGCTATGAGCTGTATTTGAGCCTCTCCCGTGTGCATCAGTGTTTCGTTGAAATTTTCCCCGAAAACAATGGCCAAATCCATTTTTCCTTCCTGGAACTTTGTGTTAATGTCAGCCGGACTGTGCAGATATCCGGTAACATCAAAGTACTCACTGGTATTGAGACGCTCTATAATCCGTTGGGTAGCAATATCATGTGAAGGATCATAAACGGCGACCTTGCAATCTTTTACTTCCGTATTAATGGCAAATCCAAACAATATGATCTGTATAACGGGCATACCCAATACAATCAGCATGGTTCGGGTATCCCGGAATATGTGATAAAATTCTTTTTTTATAAATGCCAGAAATGTCTTCATTCAATTAATAATTAACAATGAATAATTAATAATTCCATTTGTCTTTTTTAGTATCAAAATAATGTATAACTAATAATATATTTCTCATTGTTAATTGTACATTATTAATTGTTAATTAGTT
>JAVBUB010000077.1:0-2934 GCA_031555675.1 Paludibacteraceae bacterium
TTATCTTATTTAAAATTTTCGTTGCCTTAGTAAAACTCTCTACTACGCCACCATCTATTATATCACCAGGAAGAATAATAAAATTTGGCTTCCAATCAATATTAACCTCAAGAAAAACATTAAGTTGTTCATGCAATTGTGTCAAAATAGATTCTTGTCGCGAATTATTTTCTTGTATGTGCAAGTCTGACAAATTCAGTATAACAAATTCCAACATAAATTATTTATTAAGCATTTCTGGTTATAGGTTTAAATAGATCCGAGTATATTTTGGACTTCATTGTATAATCCCATAAACTCCGGAATAAAACACAACGATATGAAAAATATCTCTTTCTGACATTTATGGTACCAATAAACATTCCTCCCATCGGATCTGCACTTATACCGATTAGGTTGGATCTTATTTCATCTTTAATAGTAGACTCCCAAAGGGTGCCTTCATTTTTACGTGGTACACATTTCAAAGATTTCTCGACCGATACATCCAATTCTTTAATAGACTGTAAATAAGCACTCAACAAACAAATTATATAATTAGTATCATGTAAATATTCATCTTCTCCATCATCAATAGCCAACCGGTTTCGTTGTATCAATTCTTGAATTTTCTTAATATAGTCTTTTCTGTAATCTTTACAACATTGAAGAAAATAGGCAGGATCTACTTTAGCGACATTATTAAGCCTATGATTACTAGCTACAAAAGCAAAATTCGCATTTTTTTCAAGAGCGGCAATTTCACAGGTACAAATATCCTCAAAATGAAATTTTTTCAATTCTTTCCAAACCGTATCGGCACATTCAAATGTCTTATCGAAACAGGTTAGCCACAAGTCCGACAAGCTAGGGTCAAATGGAGTATACTTCAATGATTTTAAGAAAGCTGACATATCTGTAGATACACCAATTTCTTGTATATCTGCAAACGAAACAATACATATCCTAAATAGAAAAGCAAGAAACTGTTTTCTGTCCACATGTCCGTTTCGATTGTAATTTTGAGACAATTGTAAAAAATATTTCCAATAAAAATGATAAAATAATTCAAAATTTCGATTAAATCCAAAATGATATGTTTGCAAATCAATATAAAAATAATCAATCATTTTGCTATTTAATAAATCGGTCAGCAAAATACATGTCTCATCAAAAACATTAAAATAAGCGGCATTACACAATACTTCTTTTAGATCCTTTACTGCTCTTTCTCTAGAAATAAAATCCACCCAAATATTGTACTGTTTCAGATACGAAGCATAATGATAACTTTTACTGCCTCCTCTTCCTTTGTTATATAAAAATGGATGTGTAAAATTACTGGCTTCTTTCCATACACTTGTAACAAACAGCTCCGGGTAAGTCAATTGATTAATATCCAAGCGTAAATTTGAACGGGCAGAAGTAGCACTCTCATAACCCGACACAAATACAAACGAATCAAGATAATTCGCATTAATATTTTTTTGAGTAACCACCCGGAGTAAGAGCTTGTACACCCAATCCAGACTTGTAATGTACTGCTGAATACCTCCGTTGTATTCCAAATTAGTATCTTTTATGTTTTTCTGATATAATCGATTATAATAAGCCTCCTCAAAAGCGGATATAGATTCACTTATACTCTTTGTAATATGCTGAATAGAAATACTTTTATCTTCGTTAAAGTTATGTGCCATTTGAAGAATGTTCGTTAAGGCCCCTTTCAATTCCAAAAAATAAGTTGTAAACAACGGATCTTCCACACAACTATTATACAAACCGAACAATTTCAGCAATCTCTCACGAAGTATTTTAGATACCCTGCATTTATTCAAATTGTCTCGCAAAGTAGATAATTCCCTTTCTGTAAAAGAATACTCATCTTTCAAAAGCAAAGCAAGCTTATGATATCTGTCTGAGTAGTTAGTATTTTTCGTGGGTATGTTCATACTTAATCTTACCCGTAGTTTTCGTGTATGTTTTTTAATTTCTTTTGATAAACAAATTCTTTCAACAAAGTGAATGTCCTCTATAGGACGAGTAATAGAAAGAGTATTACCTCCCGTCATGGTAATATCATTAATAGAGTTTTCACCTAACTCCTTAAATTTTTCTTTGAAATATAATTCTCTAAATTTTTCATTAAACACTTTAATATGTCCAGGTTTAGTTTCCCATCTGAGTTTTATTTTTATATCACATTCCTCACTCTTTACAAATGGTAGAAAAGAAAGAGCTGTTTCTTCGAAATTAAAATCGACATCATACCCTAAGCTGGTGTGTGTTGATGAAAAAACATGGGCGTTGGCTATATGCTTAATATATTTGGTTCTTAGAATTTGATCTATACCTTGATTCTGTTCGATTTTTTGGGCTAACAAGGTTTTTTTATAATCAAATTTACCTAAATCATTAATTATCAGAGTTCTTATTTCCATCGAAAAGTTATGAATATCAGCCAAATTCGTAGAAAACGATAACATGGTTAATTCATTATTATCAAAACAGTCTAAAACACAACAAACAAAATGTTTATTAGTTTCTTTTTTCTCAGCTCGCTCATTTATGTATTTTTTTATAGCATTGGTCAGATCTGTTCCACTTCCTATCAAGAACTCATTTCTTATTTTCAATTTGGTAATACCGATAAAAGGAAATCTATCTTCTTTTTTTAAAAATGTTTTCTTCGCTTTTTCTTTAATATAAGTCCTCGTTTCCGACTCTGTACTGGCAACGCCTGTAATAACCTGACAACTATAATTATTCGCATCTCTATTATAACCATGCTCCGAATGAAACACCCTGTTACAAAAAGCAAAATCATCTACTAATGATATAACTGCCAGACCGTGATCTCCAAACATACGATATCCCGAAGGTTTATACATGATCTCTTCAAATTCCTTTTTTGCCTTTCTAAATTCCTTATTACCCTTATTTGAATAAGAGTTT
>JAVBUB010000212.1:0-21307 GCA_031555675.1 Paludibacteraceae bacterium
GTTGTTTTAATGGTAGGAGCTAATGTGGCCGGAGTGAGTGTCTGTTATTCATATGATATAACAACCTCAAAGTTGGCAAAAGTTTCCGGAGGCTCACACGAAGTAATGTTGAGTTATAGTTTTTCTTTAGAACGATCTAAAAAAAATAAATATAAAAGCATAAGAATTTTATAATAGACCACAACCAAAAATACTATGAAAAAATTATTATTCATTTCAATGGTAGCATGTATAATGTTATCAAGTTGTTCTTCTAGTGGAAATGGTGAGCTAGTTGGCGTTTATACCAAATCATGGAAAGAACCGGTTCCTTATGGGATGGCCTTTGTAAAAAGAGGTTCTTTTGTAATGGGGCAGAATGATCAAGATGCTAACTGGGGAATGTCAGGCCAGTCCAGAACCGTTTCTGTTGATCCTTTTTGGATGGACGACACCGAAATTACCAATGGCGAATATAAACAATTCGTTTATTGGGTTAGAGATTCTATTACCAGACAAAAAATGGCGGATTCAGGAATGGATGAGTATCAAATTACCGAAGATAAAAGAGGTAATGCGATTGATCCTCCTAAGTTGAACTGGAATAAAAGAGTTCCATGGACTAAGCCAACAGATGAAGAAAAAGAAGTACTTGACCAGTTGTATTATAGCGGAAGCGATGCCATTGAAATTGCACGTCAGCTAAATGCTACTATTTTAAACTACAAATACATGTGGATTGACTATGATTTGGCAGCCAAATATAAAGTTAATCCGGCAACAGGCGGTTACGGAACTAATAAAGACGGAAGCGCAATAATGATTCCTAAAGACACCGCTTTTCTTACCGAAACCGGTTTTAATAACGAAACTAATGATGTGCCGTTGCAAAACCGTAGAGATTTCATTTCAACAACCATTGTAAACATATATCCCGATACCATGTGTTGGATTCGCGATTTTACCTACGCTTATAATGAACCTTATATGAAAATGTATTTTGCTCACCCGGGATATGGTGAATATCCTGTAGTAGGAGTTTCCTGGGAGCAAGCCACCGCTTTTTGTAATTGGAGAACTTTCTATTACAACTCATTCCAATTGGCTAATGGTGGAGTCGAAGTACAATCTTACCGCTTGCCGACAGAAGCAGAATGGGAATATGCAGCAAGAGGTGGACGCCAGTTTGCGCAATATCCTTGGGGTGGTAATTATGTAAGGACAGCAAGAGGATGTTTCTTAGCGAACTTTAAGCCACAGAGAGGAAATTATACTGTTGACGGTTATATGATTCCAGCTAAAGTAGGATCTTATCCTCCGAATGATTTCGGTTTGTATGATATGGCCGGAAACGTTTCAGAATGGACATCAACAGCTTTCAACGAAGCTAATTATAGTGCAGTTCATGATATGAACCCGAATTATCAGTATCGCGCCAGAACCAACGATCCGGATGTAATGCGCCGGAAAGTAATCAGAGGAGGCTCATGGAAAGATATAGCTTATTTCTTACAATGTGCTTCAAGAACATACGAATATCAAAAAGAGACACGTTCTTATATAGGTTTCAGATGTGTGCGCAGTTACATTGGAATGGATTAGTATAAAGATCAAATAAAATCAGTTAATCAAAATTAAGTTTAATACAAAAAAAAATTAAAATGGGTACATTCAGTGATTTCTTAGCTTCAGAAAAGTGGAAAAGAATTAATGGTTTTGCATACGGAGCAGGAGCTTCTGTGGTTATTATCGGAGCATTGTTTAAAATTATGCACTGGCCGGGTGCTGGTATCGTGTTAACTTGTGGTATGATGACGGAAGCAATATTATTCCTTATCAGTGCTTTGGATAAACCACACAAAACTTATGATTGGAGCATCGTATTCCCTCAATTGCATGATGATGAAGCAACGGCTGTTCATCAGTCTAAGTCATCAAAATTGCCTTCATTGGAAACTCCAGCAATGTCTGAAGAGGATATTCAAAAATTATCAAATAGTATCAGAAGATTAACAGATACGGCCGGTCAATTGGCTTCATTCTCTTCTGCTTCTACAGTAACCGAATCATACATCAAAAATGTATCGGCTGCAAGTGATGCTATCAGTTCATTCTCCAGTTCACAAAGAAGCTTAACAGAATCATCTTCTGTATTGGTTGATTCTTTCAAAGGTTTTGCTTCTAATATGTCTGCTGTTTCTAATGACTCTAAAGTGTTCATGGATAAAATTGCAGGCTTGAATCAAACACTATCTTCTGTGAATTCTACTTATGAGTTGCAACTTAAAAACATGAGCAACCAGGCTGAATCTTTCTCAGCTGTAAGCTCAAGTCTTGATAAAATCAATTCTGTAATGGAATCTTCAGTTAGAGAAACAGAAGCATACAAAGAACAAACAGCTAAATTGACACAACAAGTTAGCAGCTTGAATAATATTTATGGCAACATGTTGAATGCTATGAATGTTAGATCATAATAAATAAAAAAAACTGAAAAAGATTAATAAAAAATTATGAGTGGAGCAGCAAATTGTCCGGAAACCCCGAGGCAAAAAATGATAGGTATGATGTACCTCGTTCTTACGGCTATGTTAGCTCTTAACGTATCCGCAGATATTTTGAACGGGTTCATCTTGGTAAACAACAGTTTGAAAAATACATTGTCGACAGCATCTGTTAGAAACAATGCTCTTTACAGTGAATTTGAATACTTGAATAATCAAAATCCAGATAAAGTAGGAGAATGGTTAAGCAAAGCTAAGGCTGTGAAAGCAGAGTCAGACAGCATTTATAACTTCATAGAAGAAGTTAAAATGAAAATAGCAAAAGTTGCCGATGGCGCAGATGCTGATCCTGATAGTTTGAAGAATACAAGTAACTTGGATGCCGCTGGTCAAATCGGCCTTGTGCAAGGACAAGGAAAAGTATTACAGAAAAGATTAACAGCTTATAGCGAAACGCTTCAAGGCATGGTTTTATCTCAAGCATTGAAAGATCAATTTGCAAGTGTATTCTCTACAAAGTCCACTAAACCTGGAATGCCGTGGGATGTACAAGTATTCGAATCAATGCCTGCTGTAGCTACAATTACTATTTTGTCTAAATTTCAAAATGACATTAGAAATAGCGAAGCAGAAGTTGTTCAATATTTGAAAGCTCAAACCGATGCGGGTGACTATCGTGTAAATAGTATAAATGCTATAGTAATACCTAACTCTAAGTATGTAATCCGTGGCGGTAAATATTCGGCTCAAATAGCACTGGCAGCAACAGATTCAACTAAGAAACCCATTGTTAAAATTAATGGAAATCTAGTTAAAGACGGATTATATGAATTTAATGTAGGATCAACAGGTGCATTCACTTATAAAGGTACTATTGAATTACCATCAAGTGATGGATCGGAATCAAGGTTCTATAACTTTACCAGCGATTACATTGTAGGGGAGCCTTCAGTAACTATTTCTGCAGATATGATGAACGTATTCTATGCAGGTATTGATAATATTGTAAGTATTTCAGTCCCAGGTGTACCATCGTCAAGTATCAATGCAACTATGGCAGGCGGAACACTTCAACGTACAGCTACCGGTTGGGTTGCAAAACCAGCTAAAGTAGGTCAGGAATGTCTTATCTCAGTAAGTGCAAGCATTGATGGTAAAAATCAACCGGTTGGTGCTAAATCTTTCCGTGTGAAAGCATTGCCTCCTCCCGTTGCATTTATTGACTATAAAGATGCCAGTGGAAATCCTGCAAAATACAAAGGAGGTGTTAAATTCCCTAAAGCTCGCTTATTGGCAGCATCAGGAGTTAAAGCCGAACTTGATGATGCCGATTTGGATGTAAAATATAGAGTATTAGGATTTGATATTAACTTCTTCGATACCATGGGTAATACATTACTTGAAACATCGAACAGCTCTGATTTTACAGATAGGCAATGGGCTCAAATCAAAAAATTGTCTAAAGGAAAAACATTCTATATCAAAGCTAGAGCTCAAGGACCCGACGGAATTCAAAGGGTACTACCTCCTGTAGAGGTTATTGTAGACTAATTGGTGTCTTAATGTTAATTTAAAATTTTAAAGCCATGACAGCAACAAAGCGTTTTCTAATTATTGTTTCACTTTTTTTGACCTCTATATCTATGTTTGGTCAAGTGGATAACTCATTCTTTGATGAGAATGGAGTAATACCTTCCAATTTGCCGACTAGTGGACCGAAAGAAGATTTGAAACCAATTCAGTTTCAAAATCCGAGAGCTGACGATATTTTTTGGCAAAAAAAGGTATATCGTATGATAGATCTTCGCGAGAAAATCAATTATCCGTTGTATTACCCTGAAGATGCTACTGATGGTCGTCAAAGTCTTTTTGCTTTGATATTCAGATTGTTGCAAGAAGGCAAGATATATGGATATGAATATCTGGAAGCCGGAGAAGAATTCAAAGAAATTTATAAAATAAACTTTGGAGAATTTCTGGAAAAATATGAAATTATTCATAGCAAGGAGTTAGACCCAATAACAAATGATACTGTTTACGTTGTAGACGAAAGTGATATACCTAATCGTGAGATTATGAAATTTTACCTGACAGAAGTTTGGTATTTAGATAAACACTCTTCGATCTTTAGTGTTAAAACATTGGCCATTTGTCCTATCCTTTCGAGAGAAACAGATCTAGGGTTACAAAAATATCCATTATTCTGGATTCCTTTTGATATATTAAGACCACACCTGTCTCAAACAGAAGTGTTATTAAGTGATAAAAACAATGGGATGAGGCTTTCTTTTGATGATTTGTTCCTCAAACGTCGTTATGGAAGTTATACTTATAAAACTTCAAATGTTGAAAACAGAAACTTCTTGGAATACTGCACTACTGCACAAGAAGTGAAAACTGAACAAAACAACTTGAAAACACTCTTAATTAACTACGAAGAAGACCTGTGGGAATATTAATCACTAAAATAAAGGGCTACCGTTTGGTAGCTCTTTTTTGTTTAACTTAGCTAAGTCAATTCTAATTGATCGAAGCTAAGTTGTTTTTTTATTTTTAACCGGCTTTTTTAATTATTTTTGTATCAGAAAAACAGAAATATAAAATATTATTACAATATGTCAACACTTAGATTTAAAGTCGTAGAAGAAGCATTTAAGAAGAAACCGGTTTTAGTTTCTGCTCCTTCTAAGTTTACTTCCGATTATTACGGTAAATATGTATTTACCAAATCGACGATGGCGAAATATCTGTCGAGGGATACTATGAAAGCTATATCCAATGCTATTGACAAAGGAATTATGTTGGATAGAAAGGTGGCGGATGATGTGGCTGCAGGTATGAAAATGTGGGCAATGGAATTAGGGGCTACTCACTATAGCCACTGGTTTCAACCTTTAACGGATGGTACAGCCGAAAAACACGATTCTTTTATAGAATATGCAGGCGGCACTCCAGGCGAGGTGATTCTGGAAGATTTTTCAGGAAAATTATTGGCGCAACAGGAGCCGGATGCATCATCTTTTCCGAACGGTGGCATTCGCAGTACTTTTGAAGCACGTGGGTATACTGCTTGGGATCCTTCTTCCCCTGCCTTTATTGTAGACGATACGTTATGTATTCCAACTATATTTATTTCATACACGGGCGAATCGCTGGATTTCAAAGCTCCTTTGTTGAAATCCCTGGCAGCTATAGATAAAGCAGCAACAGAAGTTTGCCAGTTATTCGATCCTAATGTAAAAAAGGTAGTCACATACCTTGGTTGGGAACAAGAATATTTTTTGGTTGATGAAGGATTATATGCGGCTCGTCCGGATTTATTGCTGACTGGTAGGACTTTAATGGGACACGAATCAGCAAAGAATCAACAGTTGGAAGATCATTATTTCGGGGCTATTCCGGGGCGTGTTGCTTCTTATATGAGAGATTTGGAGTTTGAAGGATATAAATATGGCATTCCATTAAAGACTAGACATAACGAAGTGGCTCCAAACCAGTTTGAGCTTGCTCCTATTTTTGGCGAAGCGAATTTGGCGGTGGATGAAAATCTGCTTATTATGTCGATCATGAAAAAAGTGGCTCGTCGACATGGATTCCGTGTGCTGTTGCATGAGAAACCGTTTGCCGGTATTAATGGTTCCGGAAAGCATAATAACTGGTCATTGGGTACTGATACGGGCGTTGGATTGCTAACTCCCGGGAAAACTCCGGAAGAAAATCTCCAGTTTATTACATTCCTTGTAAATGCATTGATGGCTGTTTATAAAAACGATGCTTTATTAAAAGCTTCGATTATGACAGCGCAAAATGCTCATCGTTTGGGTGCGAATGAAGCTCCTCCTGCTATTATTTCGGCATTTTTGGGTACCCAGTTAACCGCAGTGTTGGATAAGTTGGAAAAAAGTACCAGTGAGGAAGCTATTATTGTAGATGATAAAAAGAAGTTGAGTTTAGGTATAGCGCATATTCCGGAAGTTTTGCTGGATAATACGGACAGAAACCGTACATCGCCGTTTGCTTTTACCGGAAACCGGTTTGAGTTTCGTGCAGTTGGTTCTTCTGCCAATTGTTCTACGGCTTTAATTGCACTGAATTCTTCAGTGGCTTCACAGCTGATTGATTTTAAGGCTGAAGTTGATGATAAGATGGCTTCGGGAATGACCAAAGAAAAGGCTATATTTGATGTTTTAAGAGCTTATATAAAAGAATCCAAGCCCATTCGATTTGATGGTAACGGGTATTCCGAAGAATGGAGAAAAGAAGCTGCTAAACGCGGTTTGGATTGCGAAACAAGTGTTCCTCTTATTTACGATGCTTATACTACAAAAGAAAGCGTGGAAATGTTTTCTAAGTTAGGCATATTTACGGAAATAGAGTTACATGCCCGTAATGAAGTTAAATGGGAAATTTATACGAAAAAGATTCAGATAGAAGCCCGTGTATTGGGAGATCTGGCTATGAATCATATTATTCCGGTGGCTACACGCTACCAGTCTATGTTGTTGGATAATGTGTTTAAGATAAAAGCGGTTTATGAACCGGCAAAAGAGGCTGAATTATCAGCCATGGACAGACAGCTTATCGAAAAAATAGCCATACATGCAAATGCTATCAAAAATAAAGTGGATGAAATGATTGAAGCCCGTAAACAGGCTAATAAAATTGAGAGTGAACGGGAAAAAGCAATTGCGTATCATGATTATGTAGAGCCTTATCTTAATGTTATCCGTCATCATATTGATACATTAGAACTTATTGTTGATGACGAAATGTGGACATTACCCAAATACAGGGAACTGCTTTTTGTTCGTTAATAGTATCTATATACTCAAAATTAAAGCGAGGTTGTTCGAATTATTCGAACAACCTCGCCTTATATATTGGTATTCAACCCAAAACTAGAATCTGAAATCGACTCCCACTCCAAAAGCTTTGTTGGTGCGACTATATATGTCGGTTCCCGGAAGTCCGGTGCCATTGTAATTCGCAGAGTTTTTGGTCCAATCTTCATAAGTAGTCCAGAAATAAGCCAGATTGATTCTTACTTTTTCTGAAACATTAATAGCTCCTCCAACTCCGATAGAGTAGGAGTTGAGCGAATAACTCAAATCTGTTTGGTAATCGTCGGTAACCCCTGTTCTGGAAAGCTGTCCACCCGCACTAATCAAGAACATTTTATTAATTTGCCATTCTGCACCTAATAGGTATTCATTAATACCACCGTTGATATATTTTTGTTTATCATTGGCCATTTTAGCGCTGGAATCGAAAAAGTGGTGGTAGCCACATGATATGGTTACCGATTTAAGAAAAGTATATTCTGCTCCCACGGTAAGCAAGGCAGGTATGTCGTGTGGGGTATTCACGCCGTCGGCAAACATGCCTGTATCGTCTACCTTAGTTTTGTTTTCTACATTGAGCTTGGTTATAAATTCATATTTTGCGCCGATGTTTAAGCCTTTCCAATTGAAGTTGAAACCTAGGATAGGAGTTACTCCCCAACCGGATTGGTCGCAATTGAGTTCCTTGTCGGCAGTAGATATAGCTAATGTATCTAATTTCCCTTTGTAGGCAGCGGGTATCAATGGATTTTCAGCTAAACCGGCAAAATAAGATGATGCGGGAATCATGCTTCCACTTCCTAGAGCAGGTATATTGGACGTTGGATTGGACATAATGTTCCTTAAATGTCCGACATAAGCATTACTAACAATATTCATTCTAAATCCGGCATATACAGAAAACATATCATTAATAGCATAAGTACCTCCTAATTGACCGCCATAAATGAAAGAACTTCCCTCCATATAAGCATCTACCGAATATTTGTCGGCAGAAAGAGTTGCTCCAGGTATTACCGCTCCAACCAATGCATTGAATTGAGAAATTCCTCCAGGTATCATAGAGATAGGTGCTTCGAAAGAAGGGAGTCCTTTGTTGAAGGTGGCTTTACCTCCTCCGCCTGCTACTGCGAAATTTCCAGAAAGAACCCATTTGCCTTTTTTATAAGCTCCCTGTAAGCTTGGAATGATAGGAGCAGATGCTTCTCCTTCGTATTTTTTTGTAGCGCTTCCGCCGAATCCGATGAAAGGATAGGTGTTGTTAGTTCCAAAAGTAGAAGTGATGGTTCTTGTTTGAAAAGCACTTTGGTTACTGAATGCAAAGAAGAATCCGTCGTTGGGCAGTTGGGCAAGTCCGGCAGGGTTGGTATAAGCTGCATCGATTTCGGTAGATGCATCCCGAGCAGGATTACGTAAAAAGTGGACGCTTTGATTGGTGTTGGTTAATAAGCCTCCTGCATAACCGGAAATACCGTATAACAATACGGTAAGAATGGTAAGTAATACTTTTTTCATTTGAATGTGTTTAAAATTTGACACCACAAATCTACACATTTTTATTTAAAGTGTGCATGAATAATAAAAAATATGCGCATTTTACTTTATTTTGCGCATATAAAATCACGATTGAACAGTGAAAATAATAAATAGGATATGAATTAAAGCCATGTCAGGTTCATAAGATAAAGTTTTAAGTTATAATTCAGTTAGTGTCGCTCGTAGAAAAGCCTGAAAATAAACATTTCCGATTGCACATAAACTGTGTTTTTTCGTATTTATTTGTTTCTTTTCCAATTATCACAAAACGTACATCCGCGCTATCGGATAATTTGACTTTTGACACATCTTCCATTGCTTAACGAAAACGTTCATATAAATTCGATTTCTTTTACATATTCTCATTTTTCCTTATGCTAAGACCGGAAAACATAAAAACTATTTCTATTTTTGTAGGTGAAATACCGCACCTTCATGAATGTAAATATAAAAAAGATATTTGCTAATCCTATTGTCAACAATATTCTACTCCTTTTTAGTGGTACGGGAATTTCTCAATTGATACCTTTCATTGCTTCATTATTTTTATCCCGCATTTATACAACTACAGATTTCGGCGATCTGGCATTGGTAATGTCGATATCGGGTGTGATCGGTAATATTGTTGCTTTACGATACGAATTGGTAATTATACTCCAGCAAAAAGTGAGTAAAGCCAAAGGAATAATGAGCCTGTGCTTTTCTTTGATTTTATTAAACTGTTCTGTCATTTTTGTTTTGTTGATTTTATTCCAACCGGTTTTCATGGGTAAATTAGATATATCCTATTATTCCTTGCTATATAGTGTTCCTTTTATTGCCGGAGGAATCGGCATGTACAACGTTTTTGAAAACTGGTTTAACCGACAGAGGGAATATAAGAATATGGCATATATAAAAATAGCCCAGAGTTCGATGAATTCAATTGCCAAACTGGCACTGGGCTTTTTAGGTATTTCCTGGGGATTAATAGGCGGAACAGTTATCGGGTATTTCATCACATTTTTGGTTTGCATATATCTGTTTTCAAGAAAAGAATCCTTTAGTTTTAAATATTTTTCCCTGCAAGAAATGAAAAAATCGGCCATTTCCTACCAGGATTTCTCAAAATATGCAACTCCTGGTGGCCTGCTAAATTCCTTATCTTTGTTGGGATTGCCCATGCTGATCGTCTATTTTTATTCTACGGATATGGCCGGGATTTATTTCTTTGCCAACAGCCTCATAGGAATACCAGTTTTTATTCTTGCCAACGCCGTAGCCCAGGTATTTAAAAAAGAAGCAGTAACGTTGGCTCAATTAAATAAATTTAAAGACTTAAGGCACTTGATACGAAAATTTCAGCAAATAGTATTTTTAATTATTTTGTTGTTTATCTTTATCCTCTCTTTATTTGGAGGCGATATTTTTTCGTTCTTATTTGGTCTCCAATGGCAGGAAAGTGGAAGATTGATTAAATTCTTTGCATTTTATCTGATGATAGGAACGTCCTTTGCCATTATTAGCGCTCTCATTGATATTTTGAGATTACAGAAAGCATCGCTGCTTTTTAATGCCTCATTATTATTATCTCAAATTGGAGTATTTATAATATGTTCTTCTTATATGAGATTTGAATATACCCTATTGGTAAATTCAATTGTAGGGTCTGTTCATTACCTCATTTTAGACAGATATGTAAAAAATAAGATAAAAAGAGATGAATCTTACCTGTAAATTAAATAAAATATCCGGTAATTGTTTTTTTGAAGGGAAAATATTCAAGGATAATAAATGGTTGGCTCCAAGTGATATAGCGTCTTTATTTCATAATGTTACTTCCAAAGATGATGTATTGCAAATACTGAAGAAAATTAATGGTTTTTTCTACATAGCCGTTGAGTCGGAACATGAAATATTCCTGGTAACAGATATTGTAAGAACGTATCCGGTTTTTTATAAGGTACAAAACGACAGTATCAGTATTGGCGAAAATGCTATTGATTTAGCAACTGATTGCGAACTTTCCATACACAATACAGATTGTTTCTTGTCGTGTGGTTATACTGTTGAGAATAATACTATTTTCCGGGATATTTTTCAGGTAGAATCTGCCAGTATTGTTTCTATCACAAAAACAGATGGAAAAGCAACATCAATGACCTATTATAATCCAATCAAATCCTCTTTTTTAAATTCAGAAAAAGAAGAATTATTTTCAAATTTGGATAAAGCATATACGAATGTTGTTCAAAAAGCGTTGGATTATGCGCGGGGACGAACCATTGTAATTCCTTTGAGCGGAGGATATGATTCCAGGTTAATAGCGATGACCCTGAAAAGGTTAGGCGCCAAAGATGTTATTTGCTATGCTTATGGTACTAAACATATATTTGATACCGGATATGCAGAAATAAAGACCTCCAGGGAAGTTGCCAAGTTGCTCGGATATAAATGGATGTTTATTGAATATTCATATGACAAATGGCATAAACTCATTCAGGTGCAAGATGCCGCTGATTATATAAAATATGTTTCCCGGGGTACTTCTTTGGTTTCTTATCAGGACTGGTTGGCCGTGTCGGAACTTAAAAAGAGGAATTTAGTACCAAAGGATAGCGTCTTTATTCCCGGACATACAGGAGATTTTATTACCGGGTCTGCAGTTCCGGTTGATGTAGATTTTGATAAAATCTACCACAAGCAGGAAATATTGAAACATTTGTCAGAAAGATATTTCAACTTGTTCCCGTTTGTATCTCAAAAGTCGCAATTAAAAAATTGTACAACATTTATTCATCCGGATGAAATATATAATGCAGAAGATTATGTTCATTTTATAGAGACTTTTTCCTGGAAAGAATACCATTCAAAACATATTTGCAATTCCGCCCAGGTATATAAATTTTATGGATACGATTGGTATTTTCCTTTATGGGATCGCGAAATTGTAGATTTATGGTTCTCCATACATCCCCGGGAAAAAAGAAACAGGGCATTGTATAAAGAATTCGCGGATAGTTATTTTAATACGTCCATTCCCTATGTTTCCAATACATCCAGTAAAAATCCATTTTCGAGGGTGGTAATCAAGTTGTGTAAAATATTAAATGCTGTTTTTCTGGTTAATAATTATTATGGGATTGCTAAGGTGAATAAATTGTCTTTATTCTTTGAGAAAATTCCGGTTCCGGATGAATTAAAAAAATCATTTGTACTGAATAATTCTAATCAAAAATTACGGAACGTGTCTTTAAACGGCTTGGGGGCTCTGCAAGCATTATTAACCATATTGCCCGGGAATCAAAAAAAATCATATAAATAGCTATGAAGAATTTTGCAAAAAAGATAATAGATTTTTTTCTGAAAAGATTAATACGTATCGCTTATCCACAGTTTAAGAGACGCGTTGGTTATGCTTCTTATTTGCACATTTTCAGGCATTATTTTGTTATGCAGAAAATATTCGGGTTTAACCGTAAAGTGCCATGGCCTGTCCATTTTACGAGCAGGATTATCGGTTGGCAATATATAGAAAAGGGTATTTGCAGCGATCCGGGTGATAACCTTGGTATTTATATTAATGCAACAGGAGGGCTAAAACTCGGAAACAATGTGAATATAGGTGCAAATACTTCAATAACAACTACCAACCATTACAAATATGACCATCGTAAATTAGGCTATAAAAAGGGAATAATTATTGGCAGTAACGTGTGGATTGGTGCCAATTGTTCTATTACCGCCGGAGTAACAATAGGCGACAATGTGACAATAGGCGCCGGTTGTGCAGTCCGGGAGGATGTGCCTTCTGATATGGTTGTCATTTCTAAATCCGAATGTCTGGAGCTGATCCCCAAAAAGAAGCCCTATGAATGGGATTGTACACAAGGAGAGCTGATGTGAAATAGATCACTGTGGATTGCTTTGGAGCTTGCTGTAATTCATAAGTTATTCGTCGTCACACTTCAAGCCGGGAGACAAATATAAACTTCAATTTTATTATTCATATCTCGTTCTTGCAAAAAATATCGATCCTATCAACATCGGGATAATGAAATTGATAAACCAGAGTAAAATTCCCGCACTTGCTATGCCAATAACATTATTAGAATAAAAACCGATGAAAAATACCGCATAGGATGCCCTTACGGCAGCTTCCGAAAATGAGACGGAAGGAGTAATGGTTACGAAAAGATAATTAAGCGTAATACACAATAAAGCCTCAGAGGGCGAAATATAAACCCCACAAAAAAATAGCAGGAAATATAATTGCAAACAAAATATGATATAACGGATAAGGCTGTAAATTAATGTAACCAGTAACTGTTTGTAAGATAACCCGGAAATGACATCAAGTTCTTTTTGTATTCTTTTAGCAATACTTTTTTTCGAAAGCCAACCCGATATCCTGGGTAAATACATATAAACAACCAGGAAAAGGATTAGCCAACCCATACAAATATAAGTATAAAGTTTATAACTCGATAGGCTTGATTGGGCGGTATAAAAAAAGAAGAATAAAGCCGAAGGAATACCGCAGGAAACAATGGTAATGGTTTGAGAAAAACTGCTAACCAATGTCATTAAAGCTCCCGAAACCCTGTTTTCTTGTTTCAGAAACAACGGCCTTCCTATAATTTCGCCGATTCTGTTGGGCGATAAAAACCCTGGAGTAAGTCCGGCCAGCACGGATTTGATGGCAGTGTTAAATGAAAATTTTTCGAATGAACGGCAAAGGTATTGCCATTTGAAAGCTTCCAAAGACCAGTTGAGCGGTAGTAAAAGCAATACAAAAAGCAACCAGCAGAGATGCTGGAATGTTAAACTCACAAATTCGGTTCTGATTTCTTCGTAATTATCAAAATTCCATATTTTATAGATAAGGAAACCATATGATAAAACCAGGATCAACCATTTAAATATAGAGTAGTATAACCCCCCTTTTGATAATTGTGTTGGTTGCATTTGAGTTTTTGAAAATAAATAAAGTTATAGGAAAAGGATTGAGCGATAAAATATAAACCTCTCCTTGAAAGAGCGCGGGAGAGAGGCCTGAGCTCCCTTTTTATCGTACCCAAAATGCAAATATATATCTTTTCGTAGAAGATTTCATCAAATTGTAGCTTTTAGTCCAAAAAAAAATCGTAATTTAGCAGCCTGAACAATAGAGTTTATATTGATTCTTTCTTAGCCATGCTTTGTTCCGCTCCTTTCTGCGGGTCTTTCCATCGTAAAATAGTCTCAAATCAGCTTTTTGTTAGTATGTATTAACAGTCGCGAAGGTGTGCTACACAATGTCGTGACGCACTTTAAATAATTATGAAATCATTTTTTATAGGAAATAAAGAAATACGTCTCCCCATTATTCAGGGCGGTATGGGTGTTGGTGTATCCCTTTCGGGGTTGGCTGCGGCTGTTGCCAACGAAGGCGGAGTAGGTGTTGTGTCGTGTGCCGGATTAGGGTTGCTGTACAAGCAGGATTCCAGCGATTATCTGAGAAACTCCATTTGGGGATTGAAAGAAGAACTTCGTAAAGCCCGTGAAAAGACCAAAGGTATCGTTGGTGTGAATATAATGGTGGCGCTGTCGAATTTTGCGGATATGGTTCGTACGGCTATCAACGAAAAAGCCGATATCATATTTTCCGGTGCCGGTTTGCCGTTCGATTTACCTTCTTTTCTTACTCCCGACAGCAAAACAATGTTGGTGCCTATCGTTTCGTCTTCCCGTGCGGCTAAAATAATCTGCGATAAATGGCAAACCAATTACAACTATCTACCCGATGCGATTGTTGTAGAAGGACCTAAAGCCGGAGGGCATTTAGGATTTAAGAAAGAACAGATTGAAGATGAAGGTCATTCCCTTGAACATTTGATACCCGAGGTGGTTGCTGTTGCCTCCCAGTACAGCGATAAAAAAACAATTCCGGTAATTGCCGCCGGAGGAATTGCAACAGGCGAAGATATTATGCGTTTTTTGCAACTTGGAGCTACAGGCGTACAAATGGGAAGTATTTTTGTGCCAACCGACGAGTGCGATGCTTCGCCCGTTTTTAAAGAAGTTTTTGTGAACTCTTCGCAGAAAGATACGATAATTATTCAAAGTCCGGTAGGAATGCCCGGGCGTGCTTTCGACGGCGAATTTATTCGTAGTGTAAACAAAGGTAACGAAAAGCCCAAAGGTTGCCCGTACCATTGTATCAAGACCTGCGATTATACGAAAAGCCCTTATTGTATTATCCGGGCACTTTATAATGCCGCTAAAGGAAATATGGATAAGGGATACGCTTTTGCCGGTGCGAACGCATACCTTACCGATAAAATCAGCAGCGTAAAAGAAGTAATATCCAGGTTGAAAACTGAGTTTGTCAATGCCAAACTCAAGGGGAATAATTCGAAATAATTATAAATGCGAAAATTAGCGGCATATCCTCTTTCTGTTATTTATTACCTGTTGTTTGGAAGCACATTGGCTGTCTTTCATTTGATCCAATGGATATGCTTTAACCTGTTTGGTTATAAAGCGCATAAAAAGAGTGTAGACGCGTTAAGTTTCTTTTTGGTGGCCAATACTTATGTTTTAGGTACCAGGTATAAAATAAGAAACACAGATAAACTGCCGGCAGGAGTGCCTCTGATTATTGTGCCCAACCACCAGAGCTTGTACGATATAACCACCATTAGCTGGTTTCTGCGAAAAGTACATCCTAAGTTTATCAGTAAGATTGAACTGGGAAAAGGAATTCCCAGCATTTCATACAATCTGAATCATGGAGGTTCGGTACTTATCGACAGGAAAGATGCGAAACAATCATTGTCTGTTATAAGGAAAATGGCTCAATATATAGAAACCAACAAACGGGCTGTGGTCATATTTCCCGAAGGTACCAGAAGCAAAACAGGTAAACCAAGGCCATTTGCCGAAAACGGACTGAGAATTCTCTGTAAATACGCACCATCTTCCTATATGGTTCCCGTTACAATTAATAACTCATGGAAAATGACCCGATGGGGGGCTTTTCCTCTGGGCATAGGAACCCGGGTTGAACTTATTATTCATGATCCTATCCTTGTAAACAATATGCCTTTCCCCGAACTCTTCGAAAAAACAGAGCAGGCTGTAATACGGGCTATCAATTGATAAAAAACAATTGATATTACATTTAAAACTAATGATGACATTTAAAGAATTAAATATTTCAGCGCCTATATTAAAGGCGCTGATTGATAAAAAATACGAAACGCCTACACCTATACAGGAACAGGCGATACCTGCCGTACTTAGCGGACAGGATTTGCTGGGAATAGCCCAGACAGGAACAGGTAAAACCGCGGCATTTGCCATACCCGTTATTCAGCAGCTCTGCCAATTACAAGCCAAAGGCTCAAAGCGGGAGATAAGCGCATTGATATTGACTCCAACCCGTGAACTGGCTATACAGATTGACGAGTGTTTCAGGGATTATGCCAAATATACGGATTTACGGCATACGGTAATTTTCGGCGGTGTTAACCAAAAACCACAGGTTGATCGACTCAAGTGTGGAACAGATATATTGATAGCTACTCCCGGACGTTTGCTGGACCTGATTGCCCAGAAATATATTACACTGGCTCATGTCCGTCATTTTATACTTGATGAAGCAGATAGAATGCTTGACATGGGTTTTGTGCATGATATAAGACGCCTGTTGCCTCTGCTGCCCAAGAAAAAACAGACCTTGTTTTTTTCGGCCACCATGCCTCCGGCCATTGCCAACTTATCGAAATCAATTTTGCATAATCCCGTAAAAGTAGAAGTAGCACCCGTTGCATCCATTGTAGATACGATAGAACAACAATTGTATTTTGTAGAAAAACCGGAGAAAAGCAATCTGCTTGTTTCTATTCTGAAAAAAGAGCAAGGTAAAACAGTGCTGGTTTTTTCCCGGACAAAACATGGTGCGGATAAAATAGCCAGGGTTTTGAATAAAAAGGGAATTGGTTGCGAAGCCATTCACGGTAATAAAACACAAGGAGCAAGGCAGCGCGCCCTTACCAATTTCAAGTCGGGAAAAACCCGTGTGATTATTGCTACAGACATTGCTGCGAGAGGTATTGATATCGAAAACCTGGCAATGGTTATTAATTATGATTTACCGAATATTGCAGAAACTTATGTACACCGCATAGGTCGTACAGGCCGTGCCGGCAATAGGGGAACCGCCCTTTCTTTCTGTTCGCAGGAAGAGCGTACTTTGGTAAAAGGTATTCAAAAATTGACAGGAGAAAAGCTGAATGCCGTATTAACTACTTAAAAAAAACAACCTTAAAAAAATATCAATGGCAGTTTCATTTAATAAAAAAGAATTAGAAAAGAAAAAAGAACAGAAAAGGAAAGAAAAGCTGCAGCGCAAAGAAGAGCGTAAAGCTAGTGGTAGCAAATCTTTTGACGACATGATTGCTTATGTGGACGAGAATGGTGTAATTTCCAGCATGCCGCCCAATCCTGACAAAAAACAGGAAATCGATTTGGAGAGTATCATGGTTTCTACCCCTAAAAAGGAAGAAGTGGAAGAAGTAGAACTAAAAGGTCGTGTAGAACATTTTAACCCGGATAAAGGTTATGGTTTTATCAAGAACCTTTCCGGTATCGAAAAATATTTTTTCCATATCAGTAACGCACCTGCAAACATTGCCGAAGGAAATATGGTTACATTTGAGTTGGAACGAGGGGAAAAAGGCATGAATGCTGTAAAAATCACTCTTGCAAAATAAAGATTATTTGCTTCGTGATATTGATAGGCATTTGCTTTCGGCAATATGTACCGATATTAATTGACAGTAGTATTAATATCAACCAATATCCCAATATCAATTAATATCTCAATATCAGTTAATATCAGAATTAAAATTATTTACATTAAAAAACAAAGGAAAATGAACATTTTTGTTTCAAACTTAAGCTTCAGTACAAAAAGTGAAAGCTTACAGGAATTATTTGCAGAATATGGAGAAGTATCTTCTGCTAATGTTATCAATGACAGGGAAACCGGTCGTTCTCGCGGTTTTGGTTTTGTAGAAATGCCAAATGACGCCGAGGGTCAAAAAGCTATTGACGAATTAAACGAAACTGATTTCGAAGGCAAAACGATAAATGTAAGCGTTGCCCGTCCAAAGACAGAAAAAAGAGGTAATGGCGGATTTAATCGCGGTGGCGGTGGTTTTAACCGTGGCGGTGGCGGCGGTGGATATAATAAAAATCGCTATTAATTTAGTAGTTTTTTATTGATCCGTTTTTTGAATCTGCCCAAGAGCATTTTCTAATAAAAAGAGGACAAAATCACAGTGTGATTTTGTCCTCTTTTTATTGCGGAGAGGAAGAGATTCGAACTCTCGATACCCTTTAGGGGTATACACGCTTTCCAGGCGTGCCTCTTCAACCACTCGAGCACCTCTCCTTTTATTGGTTGGCAAAGGTATAGAGAATATTTTAAATGAACAAGGGGTTAAATAAGAATATTTCCAATGTAATACAAGAGATTTTAGATCTCTTGTGTATGCAAAAACGTATACCTTTTAATACTTGCTTTAGATTTTTTAATTCATGAAAATAGCAAGACTGAAATATGTTTGAATAAAAAAACTTATAAGTTGTCCCGTGATGGGCTAAACATAAATAACCCTACTGCACTGCGCTTTTACGGGGTTATGCAAGTTAAATGCCTCCAGTGTTTTCTATAGAAAATTTTTGTTGTGTAATTAGAAAAAAAGGCATATGTTTCGTTTTCAGACAATTAATAATCTCTCAACTCCACATTTCTATATATCATTTTGTTAAAGACTTAGAATTTGTCCTTTTTAGTATTAAACTCTTTATGTAATTGTTTAGAATATTGATTTCGGACTCCTTTTGTTTAAATAAAAAGTATTATACAAAAAATATCTCTCTTTTTTTCTTTTTTTGAAGAATACATCAATATGGATGATATTTTAATCTTTTTTAACTTAAAGTACATTTGAGTGTATGTAAATTTACGTTATTTAACTACTTTTTACGTTTTGTAAATTATTTAACTCTTATTTTGTATGCTACGTGCTTTATTTTAATTATTTTTGCATTATTATTTTATAGATCACTTTTGTCGACTTGTCTTTCTCCTTAAATCTTACTATTGTACTGTTTTGGCTATTCTGTGGAAATGTCATAAGGTTGTGTTTTTTAGTAATCTCCAATGTGATTAAAATAAACATAATTAATTGCAGGCATTTGTAAAGAAGAAAATAATTGAAGTTTAATTTCTACAAAAAGCAGTATTTAGAAATTGATTTTAATTCAACGTTTGCCTTTTCGTTTGGATTGTTGTCAATGTTTATCGAGTTCAGAGTAATTACTCGATAAAAGAAGTGTAGTTGTTGTTTAGAACTTAAAGTTTTATTATCCGGAATTTTTAATTTTATGTGTGCTAAAATATACATAATAATTCACTAAAGTAAGCATTTTTATTTCTTTCAATCATAATAAATAACATGAAGAAGTTATCCGTTTTACTCACAATTGTCCTTTTGTCTGTTTGCGGAGCTAAAGTATATTCGGCTCCCAACCTTGAAATTAATTTTCCTGTTTCTGCAGGAATTAATGATTTGGCTGTAAATTTTAATGTGGAGGTAAACGACTACACAGGATATGTTTATCTTGCCGTGGGCGTAACAATGCCGGCCACTATCAGTGCTCCTTCTGTTACCATTCGCAATAATACGCAAATTTCGAGTACCGGTGTATATAAATTTTATTCCGGAGACTTTGGAGATAAAGGCTCCGGATGGTCTTTTTTGCTTGATTCGTCGATACTTCCAGTAAATGCAGGAGGTAAAATTACTGTAATCACAGGATATAAAGATGGCCCGTCGGAATATATAATTACCGATTTGTCACAAAATTCAACATGTTGGGCAGAATATGCATACCAACTTTCTTCTTTGACAAATCTTCCTAAAATTACCAATCCTACTATAGGACTTTCTTCATTATCTCAAACTTCAAATACAACTTTATACTATAATGCGGAAAACATGTTGGTCGGCGATTATTTCTATTGCCGTATTTTGCCTGCAGGTATCCCATTGACAAATGATCGTCTTCCGGATATTACGGTTACTTCTGCCCCACGAACCGAGATTGCCTACGATTATACCGGTAGTACTTTTAGGGTGCAATATACAGGAGAAAATACCCCTCTTGTCATTAATTCGAATCTTAGAAACCGGGTGCAAGCCTATCTGGATAACGAAAAGGTTCAGTCATACCAATATTCCGATGGTTTTGTATTGCAAATAATTGCTGTAAGTTCCCAAGGAGCCAGCTCCAGCAAAGTATTATATTACTCATGGGAAAATGATACAGATAAATATAATGCTTATGTGGCATTAGCAGCAACAAATGGAAACTTTGTATCGGGAGGTTCTGTTAATTATTTATTAGATTACCATGCTGTTTTCAAAGGTTTGGGAGTGGGTAATGCAGGACGAATTTATGTGGGGTTGAAATCTTTTAAGGATGTAACAAATGTTGCCGGAGCATTAGAATTGGAATCTCAAGAATATACTTTAAATGAAAATCTTATCTATTACATAGATTTAGACTCGGAAGGCAAGATGAGCTACAACCTTGCCCACTTACTTTTAGAAGCAAATGAAATAAGTATTTTTGTTAGGGCTGCTAATTCGAAAACATCTACTAGTCTGGATGCCAAATCAGTAGAACGGAAATATACTTTTACCAGTGAATTAGTTCAAATGGATGCCCGTCGTCCCAATAACTTTGTAGGTACAGGAACTCTAACCAATACTTCTATAGGATATGGTTGGAATATAGAACAACTGGATTACTTGGTAAATACCATTGATGTAAATCAACCCTTTACTATTTATTTAGGGACAAACTATATAAGCGAAGGCAATACATGGAATGGAAGTGTCGTGCCAAATGTCTTGATTCATGATGTAGCCAATAACGCATGGTCAAAAATACCTTCCAATCTTATAATGGCTAATCAAGGAGCTACCCAGCCGGGTATTTTTGGGAACTCCAGTTATAACAACTATTTTACGGTTACAATTGATAAATATTTTGAAATAATGGGAATAGCCCCTGCGAATTATATTTCGGGAGGTAAAATAGAAATAAAAATAGGTTCGAACAATAATACTAATGAAGTAACACAACGCGGAACCGCAATAAATACTTTTCCACTGTTTGCCGTTAATTCTTCTCGAATTAATTTGAATACAACATTAACTCAAGGAAACACAAATAGGGTAAGTATATTTTCTGCGACAGAAGAGGCTGAAGTAAATTTTTCCGTTTATCCCATTTCTACTAAAATAAATGATATTGAAGAATATTCCAGAATCTATTTTGTGTTAGGCGAAAGCGGATACATTGATTTGCAAAACGCACTTCCATATATTCCAAATGTAACCTATC
>JAVBUB010000176.1:0-10956 GCA_031555675.1 Paludibacteraceae bacterium
GATTACTATCAACAAAAATGGCATCTGATATCAGATGCCATTTTTGTTGAGGTTATTTTAAATTAATTTTTCAAATTAATCAAAGTAAAGTGTCCAACATAATCTTTTTTGGTTTCTTCTATGTGTAATACATACCAATAATCGTCCGAAGGAAGTATTTTACCATCTTTTGATTTTCCATCCCAAGATTCGTATGGATCTGTAATTTTAGCTACTTGTCTGCCATAACGATCAAAGATTTCTAATGTTATTTTAGAATAAGCACTCAAATTTTTGATTTCCCATTTATCATTTTGACTATCGTCATTAGGTGTAAATTGTGGAGGAAATATCAATGGAACTTCGTTAATATAAAATCTCTTGCTGGTTTTACAGTTGTTATCGTCTATTACATAAACAGTATGGTAACTAATTTTTAAATTATCAAAGAATTTAATATGAAGTGTATCTGTACTGTTATCCATTATATATCTATATGGTTCTTCTCCTCCGCTAACTTCTATCTGAGCTGCTTTTGGTACATCCAGTAGGATAGCATCAATAGTTGGTACGGAATGCATCAGTACGGTTAAAGAATCTTTTTGTTCGCAATCGCCATTTCTTACATATACAATATAAGTTGTATTTTCTATTGGGCGAACTTCTGTTTTTAATGAACGGGAAACTAAAGTCGGAACAGAATCCAAATCATCTGCAGGACGTTGACGCCAAGTCAAATTAAAGTTCTTAATAGAACCTGTACCTATTGTATCGGCTTTCAATGTTATGGTGTCTCCCGGACATCTGTATACGAAATCATCATCTATACCAAGTTTCAGGTTAAATACATTAACAGTATGCTTTTGTTTAGCAGAGCATTGTCCATAGAATGCAACAAAATAATAATCTGTTTTTACATTAGGTGCTACGGTAAAATTCCAATCGGCTTTATTGGTAGATTCAGGACTCAAAATAGTACCGCCATCATCTTCCCATTGCCAAGATGTTCCATTGCCTGTATTCCCTTCCAATATTACATTTTGGTCTATACAGCTATTATATGTTTTTTCTTTTTTGT
Source organism: Paludibacteraceae bacterium (assembly GCA_031555675.1). GTDB lineage: Bacteria > Bacteroidota > Bacteroidia > Bacteroidales > Paludibacteraceae > JAISJU01. The sequence continues at coordinate 1,058 of JAVBUB010000176.1, forward strand.
CGAAAGTCACTTCTATCACATCCATTACATGTACTGTAGTCATTTTTGTACAGATAATATTGCTACCGTCTTTAGTCCTTGCAATAACTCTATAGCTTGTAATTTCCGAAGGAGAAGCTGTGTAAGTGAGTGTATTTTTAGCAACTTCAGTCCAATTACTTTCTGATGCGGCTTTCGCTTCCCATACGATTTCACATTGTGCACCATGTAGTTGTCCGGTACCTGTGGTATCAACTTCAAATGGAGTGGCTGCACTTCCTTTACATACGTAAGCATCCCATGTTCCTTTTGGAACTAATTTCAGGTTATTAACTATATAAGTAACTGATATTTCTGCAGATTCACAATAATTAGGCGCTATTCCTTTTACTTTGATTGCACCTGTTCCGGCAGCAGAAGTATTTAAGGTAAATTCATTACCGCTAGCTGTTCCGTTTCCAGTCCATGTATATGTAGCTCCGGAAGTATTGGTTGCTACGATTTTTGTAGGATCGTTAAGGCATGCCAATGCTTTTGCAGGAGAATTTGGGGTAACCGAAAATGTATAATTTTGTTTTTTCTTTAATGTGAATTTTTGTTCTTTCCATTCTGTACCATTATAAGCTCTGAAAACCCAAATTGTATTGTCATCTGCTGCAGTTAATATTCCTAAGTCTTTAGTTAAACCTGCTGTGTCTGATATGTCTGTAAGCCCTGGGTCATCATGATTCAAAGGTGTACCTGATCCTTGTTTATACCAACAATATTTTAATATTTTATTTCCGGAAGCTTCTAGTTTGATATTATCTCCAGGGCAGAAATCTTTAGTTTCAGGATTTCCTACAGATAAACTTAATACTTTTAAGTCGAATGTTTTGGAACAGCTATTGACGGTATACGTAATTTTTACATTACCACTATGAACGCCAGCTACATCCACGGTTCCGGCGCTTACGTTTATATCGGTAATGGTAACATCACCCTGGTCTGATGAGCTTTTTGTCCAAACACCTCCCGTAGGAGTTCCGGTAAGTGTGATACTTTCGCTGGTATATACTTCAGTGGTACCGGCAGGAGTAGGGGTAATTGTTGGTATAGGATTAATAGTTACAGTTATTTCTGTGCGACCAGTACTTTCGCAACCTTTATCACTAACAGCAGCAGCCCATGCGCTGGCGGTTGCAGTTGTAGTTGCATTGGCCGTGCCGGTAACCGAAGGTGCTGTTGTGGTTGTTGTTCCGGTTTCTGTAGTATACCATTTAAAGCTTTCTCCTGTAGCACCGGTTGCAGTACCTGTAATTGCGGTGCCGTCGTAGCATTTTTCTGTTGGGCTTCCAACACCGGGTTTAGCCGGTAGCGGATTTATTGTAATTTTAGCTGTTGCAGTACCTGTACATCCGTTACTATCTGTTCCTGTAACGGTGTATGTGGTTGTAGTAGTAGGTGTAGCTGTAACAGAAGCGACATTATCTGCATCTATATCTGTGTTTGGTGTCCATGCATAAGTAACAATAGTTGTACTGCCGCTTGCAGTTAATGTTTCGCTGGCACCATCACAAATTTCTTTGGTGTAAGCTGCAGCGTTGTTAATTTTCATCGTTGGGTTAGGATTGATATTGGCAGTAACTTTTACCCTGTCTGATGAGCATCCGCCTTCTTTGTACGCCACATAATAGGATGTAGTATCTGAAATACTAGGTGTAGTCCATGGCGAAATAGAGTCCAGCGGAGTTGCATCTGTATCATTGGTATACCAGTAAATCATACCGGTTGAACCGCTTCCGGTTGCTGTAAAAGTTACAGTTCCTGTACCACAACGACCTTGGTCTGCGCCGGGTGTAACAGAAAGCGCGCTTGTTATAGTTACCTTAACAGAATCCTTTACTTCACATGTACCTTTCTGAATTTTAAAATAATAAGTACCTGAATCGCTGGTAGATCCACTGGCTATGCTGTAAGTTTTGGAGCCTGTATTGTTTAAACTGCCTCCACCGCTAATGATACTATCACCTGATGTAACTTTTTTTGCCCATCCCCAAAGTATATCAGTGCCTGTTTCGGTTGTTTTACCTACGAGGTCGATTTGTTTACCGCTACATTCGCTGATGGTTTTTTCTGCTACAGAAATATTAGGTGCTGTTTTTTTTATCTTAAACATGCGGGTATAGAACTCCAATACTCCACAAACAGTAGAAAGTGGATTAGTGGTTACCACCGTAGATGGGTTATCTGTAATTTTCACGCGATACCATTTGCTGGCATCTTCTGGTGTAATGTCGAAAGTCGGTACTACACCATATGGAGCAGCTGATATTTGATAACTTCCTATGGATGTCCAAGTACCTGTACTTGTTATTTCGTTGTAGTTATCGCAAACTTGCAATTGGAAATACAAAGTAGGATTGGTAGGGAATAAATCAGAGAAACTTCCGTTTGGGGTAGCCGCATTTTCGGGTACTTCAATTTTGAATTTTACAGGATCTGTCGAACAAACTTCGGCTTCAATTGCACTTGGTGCAAAACCATTTGGGAAAAAGTCTATTTTTGGCGAGCATTTGGTTATCAAAATGTCGTCTATCAATACGTCATTACCCGAAACACCGGCTCCATTGTTCACCAACCTCAGCATATAAGTTTTATTGGGTGCTGTTGTAAACACCAGTGTAGTTTGTTGCCAGCGTGCTTTCTTTCCTGCTTTTACATCATTCCAGTCTCCTCCGGTTCCATTAAAACCAAATTTACCGGTTGAGGTTTTTTCTACAACTGTATTCGAACTTTTATCTATTAATTGAAACTCAATGTTACAAGCATCGGAACCAGACGGGTCTGCAGAGGCATACCAGGCTGAGAACTGATAAGATGCTCCATCATCGCAAATAGCGCTTGCAGGCAAGTCATATTCGAAGAAAATTCCAGGCTTTCCTGAGGCATTTACCGCCAACATACCTGTTCCTGTTTTTCCGGTATATCCGGCGGTATGTTCGGTTAATATTTTGTCAAAAGTACCGTCCTTTCCATTCCATCCGGGCCAGTGCGTATCTCCGGCTAAACTTCCATTGGCTGTTGTTTTAATAATGGCATAACCAGGAATTTTACCTCCTGCATCATCCGGTATATTTCCGGTGCAAGTAAATGCGTACTGAGGGTCAATTCTTACATCACCGGTTGGGTTTAGCCATCCTCTATTGGTATTGGCACAACCAGACTGATTGATAATAGGGAAATCATACTCTAATACCACCATTCTATCACCCACATCATAACAACAAAGCTGGGTTTCTACCATAATAGTTTTTGAACTCCATTCGCCTTGAGCTTTATAAGTTACCTTTGTGCCTTTTCCGGCAGGCGTTGTAACTGTGATTGATTTTCCCGTTCCAGGCAATGTGGTAGTTACACCATTGATGGTTTCTGTCCAGGTGTAAGCGGAGCCTGCAGCTCCAAGGCCTTGTGCTGTAAGTGTAAGAGAGGATGTTTCGCAAACTTTCCCTCCGTCAATTACGCCGGTGTTGGTAACAATAGCTTCTTCTTGACAGCCATAAATTTTAATGTAGTCAATGCCAAGAACTATAGGAAAATTGTTATTTGTTTGCTTAGAGAATGTAAATGTAAATCCCGAAGTTTCATTCCCGAGTTGCATTGTGCCGGTAAAAACAGCATAAGAACCATTTACTGTTGGTTTGAAAACATTGGGCGTTTGTTGCTTCCAAGCACTCCAACCCTGATTTGTTCCATTTGTTCCAGACCAAGTCATACTGCCTTGTCCGTCATGCGCATTATTTCCATTACCTTCCCAAAGAATATTGATTTGATCGTTGGGATTACACCAATTGTGGCAATTATTTGTAACCGATGATGGATATGGCATAGACAGGACATTCCACATTTTTATTTCCACTTTGTAAGTATTGCCGGGTTTTAATCCGCCCACCTGAAACATAGCGTACTGGTCGTTTTCTCCTTGTTTTGGATTAATAACAATCATACCATCAGTAGGAATATCAGCATATTGTGTTGTATTTAAATCTTTCGGATTTTTTACAATAGCGTATTGTCGTGTGGTATTTAAATTACTGTTGTTGTTTTGATAATCAGTGTTTTGATTAGAAAAATTGCCTGATGGCACATACGCATATGCTCCCTGATCAATAGTAAAGCCGGAAGCGTCTATTTGGCTCATATCCCAACGGGTAGGAGCTGTGCCGCCGGTATAAGTAAAGTCGATATTGCTTATTAGCCTCTGATCGCAAGGAATGACAGCTTGCGCTTGCGAGGAGACAAACGCAACAAGAAACAGGGATAATACCCCAATCGTTTTTGTATAATTTTTTATCATATAGTTAAGATTTAATTGTTGAAACGAAAATCAAACAAAGGTACAAATAAAAAACAAAATATGAAAGATTTTGAGAAAATTTAACAAGAGTAAAATATCTAAAATCCTTTGGTTTTGGGTTAATAAAATGTTTCTATATGTAAGATGCTAAGAATGATAAAAACCTTGCATCAATTTTAATTTTCAAAACACATTTTTTTTTAATAGATATTGCATGTTTATTGGAATGCTTGTTAAGTTTAAAAAAGAGGAAGATTGAAGTATTATAGAGATGAAAAGAGGGTGTCTCACAATGTGATTTCACCCTCTTTGTATTCGGACACCTATCTGAGACTGAACGCGAATACTCAATTCTCAGAGACTTAATTTCTATTTTGAGACATCCTCTTTTTTATATAATATGTATAATGTAAATTTATTTATGCCTTATCAGGTCTTTCTTCTCCTCTTCTATAATAATAGATTAAACCATATTCTTTGCATATTCTTAACTTGTCATCCCATGAAAGATCGGCAAAATGAGATTCAACGTCGTTCCAGATACTCAAAATAAGGTCATCGCATTTTTCTCTCATTTTTTTTACCGCATCGGCATAACGGGCTGTATTTAAATGAAATATTTTTTGCTCGTTCTGGCTTTCCTTGAAAACATCAAAATAAACCTTTACTTTAGCAATATTAGGATTGTAAATAGGTGCTCCGCCACTTTTAATGCGTTCTTCTTCTCCCTTGATGATCCTTTCCCCCCATTTTAGCAAAGATTTTTCCGATGTTAGGTTCGGTACACTGTTTTTTTCGGCATCAAGTTCATAATAAGCTTTGTTGCCTTTTTTGAATTCGCCTCTGGCGATAGACATGTTAAGAACCTGTATGAAGTGAGAGATGTAAAGTCGTGTCAATTTTATATTGGCACGCGACTTGGAGCCTGTGTTTTTCTGATTGTTTAAAGACTGCTTGTAACTCGATAAAGCTTGTTCATATTGAGTTAGCAAAGTTTTAGCATCGTGTTGCAATTTGAGTGGAATGATCGGATTGATGATACCATCTTTTTCTCCTTTTTTAATCGCAATTTTCAGCGCCGTGAGTCTGGCCTGGTCTGTTTTTGGTAGTCTTCTGTAGGGCATAAAGAAACAGATTTAAGATTCTCGTTTCATTAACGATTTTGCCAAGTTAAAGAAAATATCTTTACCATTCAAATTTTTATTCACTTTTTTTAACTTTTCGAGAGAAATATCATAATATTCATCCATTTTTTTCTCACAAATGTTCTTTATTTTCAGCGTATCATAGATGTGAGTAATCGCTTTTATTTTTTCCTCGTCGTTGAATTCTGATGCCGAGATCCAGTTCTGTAATTCTTTTTTTGTATTGCCTTCCGCCTTTTGCAAGGCCATAATCAACATATAAGTTTTTTTATTACAAAGAATGTCGCCGCCTATTTTTTTGCCAAACGTTTCCGGATTGCCATATACATCAAGCAAGTCATCCTTTAATTGGAAAGCCAGGCCTATATTGATGCCAAAATCATACAGTAAGCAAGCGTCTTCTTCTGTAGCTCCGCCGATGATAGCTCCTGTTTTTAATGCATTTCCGAGCAATACAGCTGTTTTTAGCTTAATCATATGAAGGTATTCTTCAGCCGAAACATCTTCTCTAGATTCAAACTCCATGTCGTATTGTTGACCTTCGCAAATTTCGCAGGCCATATTCGAAAACAGGTCAAGCGATGTTTTGAGATATTTTTCCGGTACTTGTGCCAGTAGCTGGTAGGCTTTTATTTGCATCACGTCTCCGGAAAGGATTGCCGTATTATCATCCCATTTCACATGAACAGCCGGTTTGCCTCTGCGTACTTCGGCTCTGTCCATTAAATCGTCGTGTAACAATGTGAAATTATGAAAGATTTCTATAGCCAATGCCGCGGGAATAGCATCTGTTACTTTATCAGAAAACAAATTGCACGCCATTAGCGTCAGCATAGGTCTGATGCGTTTGCCTCCTTGTGAAAGTGTATATCCGATAGGCTCGTAAAGACCATTGGGTTGGATTGACCAATCCAGCTTGTCGATTTCTGTGGTAACAGTATGTTGTAATTCTTCTAAAGTCATAAATAATTCTTAATATTTTAATTCTTCACTAATAATGTCATCCATCACGTCTTTAATGTCTAATCCCGCAGCCTGTACTTGTTGAGGAATAAAACTTGTAGTAGTCATACCTGGTGTAGTGTTTACTTCCAGTAGGTTAATGATGTCTCCTTTTGTGATGATATAATCGATTCGGATAATTCCTTTGGCGCCAATAATGTCATAAATGGCAGAAGTCAATGCCTGTACTCGTTTGGTAACATCGTTGGATAAACGTGCCGGTGTTATTTCCGAAACCTGGCCGTTGTATTTGGCGTCGAAATCGAAAAACTCGTTTTGCGAAACTACTTCCGTAATAGGAAAAACAATGCTTTTAGTTGATGTCTTGTATATGCCACAGGTAATTTCGGTTCCCTCCATAAAGCTCTCTATCAATACTTCACTTCCTTCCGAAAAAGCTTTTTGTATAGCAGGCTGAATGTCTTCTGTTTTTTTTGCTTTGGTAACACCAAAACTGCTTCCGCCTACATTGGGCTTTATGAAACATGGCAAGCCAAGTTTTTCTACTACATCGGTATCGGAAACAGATTGCCCTTTACGTAGCATAATACTTTCGGAAATACGTATGCCAAAACCTTTTAAGTATTGGTTGCAAGCAAATTTGTTAAATGTAAGAGCAGCGGCTAATACGCCACAACAAGAGTAGGGAAGGCCAATCAGGTCAAAATAACCTTGCAATAATCCATTTTCGCCGGGGGTGCCGTGAATAGTTATATAAGCAAAATCAAAAGTTATTCTTTCACTTCCTTTTATGAAGCTAAAATCGTTTTTATCTATCGGATATTTTTCTGTTTCCGAAATTTCCGCCTGCCATACTTTGTTAGCAATCGTAACAATATATTTATTGTACTTTTCTCCGTCGATAAATGAGAAAATTCCAGCAGCACTTTTTAATGAAACAACTATTTCGGATGAATCGCCTCCGGCAACGATGGCTATGTTCTTTTTCATAATTTACTTTTTTTGTTTCCCGCAAAGGCACAAAGATCACAAAGAAAAAACTTAGTGTACTTTGTGTTTTTGTGAGAAATCTATTGTTCTTCTAAATCCTTACTATTTGCATACACCCGCCATTTGTCAATCAGTTTTTTCATATCTTCGGGTAATTCGCTGTCGAAAAACATTTCTTCTCCGGTTCTGGGATGAACAAAACCAAGAGTTTTGGCATGTAATGCCTGCCTTGAACAGATGTCAAAGCAGTTTTTTACAAATTGTTTATATTTGGCAAAGGTGGTTCCACGCAGAATTTCCGTTCCGCCATAGCGTTCGTCGTTGAATAACGTATGACCGATGTGTCTCATGTGTACCCGTATCTGGTGAGTACGTCCTGTTTCGAGTCTGCATTCTACTAATGTAACGTAGCCAAATCGTTCCAATACTTTGTAATGTGTTACAGCATGTTTGGCATTGGGATTTTCTCCTTCCGGAAAAACCGTAAACTGCATCCTGTCTCTTGGGTCACGAGCCATATCGCCGACAATTGTTCCTTCGTCTTCTTTTACATTTCCCCAAACCAATGCCTGATAATGGCGTTTGGTTGTTTTTTCGAAAAATTGCTTTCCCAGTAAGCTTTTGGCGTTTTCATTTTTGGCTACCAGCAAAAGCCCGGAAGTATCTTTGTCGATCCGGTGAACCAAGCCTAGCCGACTGTTGTTGGCATCAAATCCCTGAGCATCTTTCAAGTGCCAAGCTACGGCATTGAGCAGTGTTCCCTCAAAATTGCCAAAACCCGGATGTACAACGAGTCCCGGTTGCTTGTTAACCAATAAAATATCATCATCTTCGTATGCAATGTTGATGGGGATATCCTGAGGGACAATAACAAATTCGGAGGGAGGATATTTTAAAACGATACTGATGACATCGTTAGGCTTTACTTTATAATTCGATTTTACGGGCTTGTCGTTTACAAGGATAGAACTGTTTTCTGCGGCATCTTGTATACGATTGCGCGAAATTTTAGGCATTAAGTTTACCAAGTATTTGTCTATCCGGGTAATACTTTGTCCCTTATCTACAGTAAAACGATGATGTTCAAACAGCTCGCTGCTGTTGTCTACAACTTCATCTTCAAATTCGTTTTCTTCTATGAATTCTTCAACCATATAAATGTTATTTTATTCAAAAGAAGTTTTCGATATCATAGTCTTCCGTAATTTGAACCTCTTCAATTTCGTTTGTTAGTTTGGATTTATCTTTGGTTAACCACACATCAATGTATTTTCCCAGGTTAACCGAAGAGCCTGTAATAGGTTTTTGCCTGTAGACGACATAGTTTTTGATGTCGTTTTGGTTGGCCGGTTCTACATCGAATTGTACCGAGCCTATGTTGATAAAATTTTCAAAGCATTTTGTCCTGGCTTGTTCCAGAGATAATCCTCTAAAACTGGGTAGGTGTATTTTTTCGTCGGACAAACCTTCTCCAATTACCAATACAACATTGGTTCCTATGGTAAGTTCATCTCCGGTATCTATTATTTCCCCATTAACCTTGGCATATTGCACCAAATTTTTGAATTCAGAAGGTACATATTCCATAGACGATACTTTCAGGTTCATAGCTTCGAGTATCGTTTGCGCCTGCCTGGACGAGTAATCTTTAATTTCAGGAAAAGCTACTTTCTTTTTTGTTTTGGAATTAATAACAACATATACTTTTCTCCCTTTTTTTATAGTAGAACGGGGAGATGGATTCTGTTCCATGATAATGCCAGGTTCTTTATCCAGTGTAAAAATAGAATCTATTACTTCTACTTGTAGTTCATTTTTGCTTAGTAAAGCGTTGGCATCTTCTACCGACATATTTTTAAGTTCCGGCACTTGAACAGATATGCCATGCGAAGTATACCTGTCGATGATGCATAAAGTAACATAGCACAAAACAAAGAATAAAACGATAGCGCCAAGTAAATTGAACAGGAATTTTTTGCTGAAGATGAAGTTAAAAAAGCTTTTCATGGATTTGAATCATCAATTAAAATAGTAAACAGGAAATAACTTTCAAAAATAAAAAATATTTTACTATGAAAGCCAGATTACATGATAAAATTTATTTATTAACAATGATATTGGGGATATTTGCTTCGTGATATTCATTGATATTAAGATATTTCGAAATACAATTCATAATCATGAGAATATCGCAACCACCGGGAGCTAATATCATCAATATTGCGAAGTAAATACCCATAAATGGGTTATAAAAACAAAGAAGTAAGGATTTTCTATGAAAATCCTTACTTCTTGTATGCATTTTATAATCGGAATATATTATTTTCCGTGTACTTCGTCAGAAACAGTTAACTTTTTTCTTCCCTGAGCGCGACGTGCAGCTAATACACGACGACCGTTTGCGGTAGCCATTCTTTCACGGAATCCGTGTTTGTTTTTTCTTTTTCTGTTCGATGGTTGGAATGTTCTTTTCATCGCTGTAAATT
>JAVBUB010000020.1:0-7211 GCA_031555675.1 Paludibacteraceae bacterium
AACTGTATCCATACCGTTTTCCTGAAGCTTATAGGCGGCCATTTTGTTCATCAGGCCAATGCCACGGCCTTCCTGGTTCATGTAAACAATAACTCCTTTGCCTTCTTTTTCTATGATTTCCATAGATCTACGCAACTGTTCTCCACACTCGCAACGTTTGGAACCGAAAATATCTCCTGTCATGCAAGACGAATGTACGCGTACCAATACAGGTTCGTCTTTCTCCCAGGTTCCTTTAATGAGGGCAATATGTTCTAGGCCGTTCGATTTTTGCATGAATGGTATTAAGTGAAAATTTCCATAAGCTGTTGGCATATTCACTTCTTCTCCTTTTTCTACAAGCGATTCGTTTTTGAGTCTGTAGGCAATCAGATCTTTAATAGTTACAATTTTTAATCCGAAATGCTCGGCCACTTTTATCAGTTGGGGCAATCTGGCCATAGTACCGTCTTCATTAATAATTTCGACCAATACGCCGGCAGGATATAAACCGGCCATGCGTGCCAAATCTACAGCTGCTTCGGTATGCCCGGCTCTGCGAATTACGCCTTTGTTTTTTGCTCTCAGAGGAAAAATATGTCCGGGTCTTCCAAAATCTTCGGCTTTGGCTTTATCGGAAGTAAGCCACTGTATGGTGGCAGCCCTATCGGCAGCCGAAACGCCAGTAGTACAGCCTTCCAGCTTGTCGATACTTACAGTAAACGGAGTAGCGTGCAAAGAGGTATTATTGGGAACTTGCAACTCAAGATCAAGTTCGTTGCATCTATCTTCGGTAATTGGAGCACAAACCAATCCTCTTCCATGCGTAATCATGAAATTAATTTTTTCGGGAGTAATCAATTCGGCAGCCGCAATAAAATCACCTTCATTTTCACGGTCTTCGTCATCAACTACAATAATCAGTTTTCCTTCGCGAAAATCTTGTATTGCTTCTTCTATGCTGTTTAATTTAAATGGATTCATAGTCCTAATTTATCTGATAATTTTTCTAATAATTTTAAAGTCCCAATGGCGAATTTTTTTGAAAAATGCGAGATAAGAATCTGCATTCAACAGTACCGAGTCGGTAGCAGCTTTATAGGTCAGAAAGATACCCAAAGGTAGTAAGACTGCTGCACTTAACCACATCCCGTAAAAAACAGGCCAAACGCCTTCTCTGGCAAATTTGTATCCGGTATTATCTATGATATAATAAACAATAAACAAAAATATAGAAATAACAACAGGCGCTCCGAGTCCTCCTTTTCTGATGATGGCCCCTAGTGGCGCTCCGATAAAGAAAAAGATAAGGCAGGCAAATGACAGTGTAAACTTGCGGTGCCATTCTATACCGTGACGATGCATCAGGTAAGTTTGATCGTTAATGTCCAGCCCGCGGTAATTTATTTCGTTTTGTATATTCGATGCGTCCTGTATTGCCTTTCTAACAGCATTTCTTTGACCGGCTAAATTTAATGAAGCATAAAGGGAATCAGCACTGTAAGCACCAAATAGTACAGTAGTGTCATTTTCCATATTTCCGGGTTTGATATCCGCATAATCCCTTGAAATCTGTACGGCCATCTCTTTGGCTAAGCTGTCTATTGCTACCGCAAACGAATCTATGTCGTGTCCCAGTTTTACAATATTTTTACTCACGTATTTATCTTTCATCAGTGATTCGCTCATTTTGGTAAAATTGCCATCAAATGAAATCAACGTTTGTTTTTCGGTAAAAGACTCACGTCGGTATGGTATATTCCCGCTATTATTGGCTTCGTTTTTTAAATTTTCGAAAGATTCGCCGTTGTAGAGGGTAAGGACAAGGTAGTTTTTATCTGCTGTAAATTGCAACCGGGCAGAGTCGGCCAGTGTTACGGTAATATTTTCGAAACCTTTAGAAAGGTCATATATCATAATATCTTCCAGCAGATTTTTTTTTGTATCTTTATGCTTTACGTAAATACTATATCCGGATATACCATTATAGAACACATTTTCGGGAATCTCTACTTCCGGCGACTTTTCCCTCATGGAATAAATCAATGTCCATAGCTTTACCTGCGCCATCGGAATTATATTGTTGGCAAAGAAAAAAGCCCCGGCACATATAAATATTATGGCAATAATGAGAGGGCGCATGATGCGAAAAAGAGATATTCCGGCAGCTTTCATGGCGAGCAATTCGAGCCGTTCGCCCAAATTACCGAAAGTCATGAGTGAAGCTAATAAAATAGCCAAAGGAAGTGCCATAGGCACAAGTGTTAATGCAGAGTAAAAGAAGAATTCTGCTAAAACGGATAATTCCAACCCTTTGCCAATCATTTCATCTACATATTTCCATAGAAACTGCATTAACAAAACGAAAAGACAGATAAAAAAGGTCATGAAGAGTACAGTGGTAAAGTTCTTCAGAACGTATAGATCAAGCTTTTTTATCATTTATGCATTATTTCGCGCAAAGTTAATCTAAAAAAGTGAAGAAAGGAATATCTTAGCTTGTAATTCTACAATCAAATTAAGATAAACAAATGCGTATAGAAAATTGAAAGGTTTATTCTTTAGCGCTAACAGAGCTTACATCAACGATATCGCTACTATAAAGGGCGTTTTCATATAAGTTGTTGGAAAGTATGCATTGTAAGGCTTTGTCAAATGTAGCGACAAAAACAAAGGTATATCCGTCTATAATGGCAATATATTTCAAAATGTAGCCAACGTCTTTTGTTGTGTTTTCATCCACGGTTTTAACGTGTTTATACACATAATCATTACTCATTACTACGGATTTGTTTTTCTCGTATGTAATTAAATCATCGTCAAATTCAAATATTGGTTTTGAAATATATGCAGTTGAGTATTTTTCTTTGATAAGATTAATGGCTTTTTCTTTTGCGTCTGTGCTCTTGCTATTAATATTCCCACATGAAAATAATAAAGCCAAGAATAAAATAACCAGAGTCATTGTTTTTTTCATAATTAACAAATCTAAACAATATACGCAAAGATATAAATGTTTTTTAACAAATACAACATTTGAATACCTAAAAGATAGAAAAAAGATTGATTTGTAAAATTAATATAAAAACAATCCAATAAATCGATTGTATTTTTAATATATATTAACGTTTAAGGAGCTGGTTAGCTGAAAATGAAACCAAAGAAGTATGACTTGTGATCATGTTTCGAATATTATAGTCAATTGTTATTCTGTTTCGTGTGTTTACATTTCATCATCCATTTTGATGGTTGTTTTTTTCTTGGAGCTGTTTTTAGCTTTCATATTTCCAAATCCATACGATAATGTAAGGCTCAAATTGGGTCCTTGGGTATATCGTTCGCTTTTTTGGAAAAAGTTATCGCTGTATGTTTCCGAACGGTTTTTACGCGAATTTAATACGTCGCGAACAGAGAAGCTGGCAGATAATTTATCGAAAAATACTTTTTTAATACCAATATCCATAGAATAATCGGCCTCTTTTTTTCCTTGTGCCTGTAAAACAGGGGCTTTATAACTTCCGGTAATTTGTCCCGAAAATCCCTTTTTGAACAAAACATTGCCTATAATTTTAGTATTCCACGAAAAATCCTGTGTTTCTTTTATATCATATTCTTCGGCGGCATCCATCTGATAATAATATAAATTGAGCATACTGGTAACTTCCAGGAATGAGAAAAACTTATCTTTCAATGTAAATTCAAAACCGGCATTCCGGCTTGAAGTGATGTTTTCATAAGTGGTGGCCATATACGATTGCCCGCTTTCGGGTTGAACCAGAAAACTAATGGCTTGCACAACATCATTTGTTTGACGAAAATAAGCAGAAGAAGACAAGGTATGTTTGGGCCATGTTTTGATATAGTTCAGTTCGTATGCCCATGAATATTCCGGCTTTAAATCAGGATTCCCGTAAGAAACGTCTGTAGGATCACTAACATCCACAAATGGGTTTATTCTTCGCCAACCGGGCCTGTTGATACGGCGGGTAACACTCAATTGCAGTTCGTTGGTTTCGTCGAATGCGTTACTCAGGAAAAGGCTGGGAAAAATATCGAAATAAGAAGAATATCCATGATCTATCTCACTTTTCCAATCATTAATGGTCGCTTCTCCGCGCAATCCGAACTGATATCCGAAAGTTTTGAACTTGTTTTTATAAATGGCATATATTGAGTGTATCTGTTGGTTGTAGGTAAAATCATCAAAATAATTGTACCCTGCCGGCATACTGGCTTCATTTTCGATATTACCCGTCATGCGGTTATTTTCGCTCGAAAAATCACTTTTATAACCGGCTTCAATTTTACCCTTAATTCCCATTGGCAGTACATAGTCAGCCTGTAAGATATACTCGTCCGATTGTCTTTTGGCATCTTCCTGCCTGAGCGAGTTTTTATCTGTTCTGTTGAGTTCATAATCAGAGTATGACTCGGAATCGAAACTGGAAAATTCGGCAAACGCAATGAGCTCATGTCCCTTTTTTTCGAAATTGTGCTTGTAATCCAAACTCAGGTCATAACCGGCATTGTCCCTGTCGGAAGAAGTTTGCTGCGTGTAGGTTTCCGTCATTTCTTTCAGGTTGTTCAATGCCGTGTAATCATAATGACTATTGCTGTTCCTGCTGCCAATCATACCGAATCCGGATAGTCCGATGGTGTTTTTATCGTTGATACGGTAATCGATACCACTTCGTAAAAACATGGATTTGAAAGACGAATTACTGGTGTTTTTTTGGTTCAGATAGGTGGTATCAACGTTCTCTCCGAAAGAAGTTCTGTTTCTGTAACCGCCTCCTTCCTGTCTTCTGTTCCTGTAGCTTAAATTGATATAGGTATCAATTTTTTTGTTGCTATAGTTGAAATTGCCGCTGGCATTCATGCCCCACGGGTAATACGCCCCGGCAGATAAACTGCCGTAATATCCGGCTTTCCTGTTTTTCTTAAGTACGATATTAATGATACCCGCGCTCCCTGCCGGATTGTACTTGGCAGACGGATTGGTAATAATTTCGACAGACTCTACACTTTCTGCCGGGAGTTGTTCCAATATCTGCCCCCTGTTATCGGCGGTAAGTCCGGATGGTTTCCCATTAATCCAGACTTGTACGCTTTCATTGTTTCGCAAAGAAATATTACCATCATTATCAACATTAACCGATGGTATATTTCTCAATATTTCGTCGGTTCCGGCTCCGGCGGTCAATGCACTCTGGTTGACCATGAATATTTTTTTATCGATATCAAATTTCATTTGTGTGGCTTGTCCTACCACTTCAATTTCATCCAATACTTTGGCATCTTCCTTTAATGGAATATTTTTTAATTGTATATCTTTTTTGTCTGGTGTCAGGGCTATTTTTGTCTGGTAGCTCCGGTAGCCGATAAAAGATAATTTTAGCAAGTAGTTTCCAACGGGAATATTTTCGAGGAGAAAGTTGCCGTCTTCATCGCTAATGGTTGCTTTAAATAGCGAAGAGTCTGGTTTTTCTTCATAAAGCGCAACAGTAACATAGGAAAATGGCATTTCGGTTTTATCGTCTGTTATGGAGCCCGATATATGGCCATTTTGTTGTGCCGACAAAGTAAAGCAAAAAAGAAATGCTGATATGATGGTAATATATTGTTTCATCTGAAAATAAGGGTGCGAATAAGTGTATTTTCGCAAAATACAAAGAACGCCTGAATTGATAAATATTATTGATTATATGACGGAAAATAAACCAAAAGGTTTAAACCGGTTCTAAAGTTTGTAAAGTTATAAGGTTTATAAAGTAAAGAAACTGTAAGATGACAATCTTTTCGTACTTTACAAACCTTAGAAGCAAAAAATAGCCCCTAAATTTACGGAAGTAATTTAGGGGCTATACCAATTATTAATCAATTTTTTAGAATTGGGTATTAAATCCTACAAATGTTTGGAATCTTGATTGCCCGGCGCCATGCGCTGCTATAGAGAATTGTGGTTCGGCAAATATATTGAATACAACACCTTCTACTTTAAGAACTTTACCTAAACCTAATCCGAGAGGAATGTTGTAATGGCCATTGGTAAGATCGAAAGACCAAATTCCAGTACTACGCAGGTAAAAGCCACCTCCTATTTGCCACATGCCGAATAATTGAGCTGTCAGTAAATTCACGTCGGCGGCATCTTTATCTCCGGCAAACGACATTTGCCATTGTAGCAACGAACCTGTTTGGAATATATGGTTTTTGGCGAGAAAAGCTAATAATGCTGCTCCTGCTTGCCATTTTTTCTGTCCGAGGTCGTTTGTTCCGGTTGGTGCAGTAATTAATGGGCCGATCCCGAATTTATTTCCTCCTTTGTCTATAGAGTATATGGCAAAAAGATTGAAATCGCCTAGTCCGGTTTTAGGAGCTTCGGTTGGCGAAGAAGCTGTTATAACAGGCAATGTGGCTCTTAATAGTAGTTTCCATATAGGTTGTGCATACCTGAGCAACAGTTGATTCTCAAAATTATCGGGAGCGCTGTATATACCCGGAACGATATAATTATGCACATTAAACGCCTTGGTATGCGCCATAGGGTCATTGGCTTTTTTCAAGGTTTCAGCGTCTAGTTCACCTGCTGATGCTGTAGGGGCAGTTGGTGTTGTGACTTGTGCATTTATATTCATAATTGAGATGAATAATAGGCTAATTATGAATAGTTTATTTAAGATTGATTTCATAAGTATATTTTTTAAAATATTTGAAAATTTATAAAATAAACAAAGAGTAGGTAAAATTGTTCTGTAGATTTATTAGAATTTTTTTGTTTTCTTAATAAATAACTTATTTTGCAAAATAAAAAAGAGGGTGTCTCACAATGTGATTTCACCCTCTTTGTATTCGGACACCTATCTGAGACTGAACGCGAATACTTAATTCTCAGAGACTTAATTTCTATTTTGAGACATCCTCTTTTAGATTTAAGTTCAGAAATTTTATTACTTCGAATATTTTTTTCTCCGGAGTATGGAATTGATAAACGCAAAAATAAACAAGAGTAAAACAGGGATTGCTCCATTGGTTATTTGTCGAATTTTCTTATTTTTATTAATTGTGATTTTATCTAGCAGCCTGATGGTAAATTCGCGTGAGCGTAAGTTTAACCAACCTTCATCATCTGTCAAATATAAGATGGCGTTTGTGATAAAACTTTTGTTCCCGAATTCCATATTCATATACTTGTCATAACCCAGTGGCAATGGTTGCGCGTTAGGGCCTAT
>JAVBUB010000179.1:0-18945 GCA_031555675.1 Paludibacteraceae bacterium
ATATCGAAAATAGAAGAGGGGAAACCCGGTACGCTCACTTTTTTATCCAATCCGAAATATACTCCATACATTTATACTACCGAAGCCAGCATTGTATTGGTAAATAATGACTTCGAACCGGAAGCCGAAGTTAAAGCCACATTGATTAAGGTCGAAAACTCGTATAATGCACTGGCCAGTTTGCTTAATCTGGTAGAACAATCCAAACCACAAAAAAAAGGAATAGATAGCTTGGCTTTTGTTTCTTCATCGGCAAAACTCGGAGATTTTGCCTATGTAGGGGCATTTGCTTTTATTGGCGAAAATGTAACCGTGGGCGATGGGGCTAAAATATATCCACATGCTTTTATTGGCGATAATGTGAAAATCGGCGATAATGTAACCATTTATTCCGGCGCTAGAATTTATCAGGAATGTATTATTGGTAATAATTGTGTGATTCATTCCGGAGCAGTGGTTGGTGCAGACGGATTTGGTTTTGCTCCCGATGAAAATGGAAATTACCATAAAATACCTCAGATAGGTAACGTTATAATAGAAGATGATGTGGAAATTGGTGCCAATACATGTATAGACCGTGCTACCATGGGCTCTACATTAGTGAAAAAAGGTGCAAAAATTGATAATTTGATTATGATAGCCCACAATGTAGAAGTGGGAAAAAATACTGTTTTGGCAGCCCAGGTAGGTATTGCCGGTTCTACCAAAATAGGCGAAAATTGCATGTTTGGCGGACAGGTTGGAATTTCCGGACATATACACATTGCCAATGGAACCAAATTAGGTGCTCAGGCTGGTGTTAACTCAAGTATAAAAGAACCGAACCAGACTTTACAAGGAGCTCCGGCCATGCCTTATATGCAATTTATGAAATCGTCGGCCATTATCAGAAAATTACCTGAATTACAAAAAACAGTTTCAGAACTGCAAAAAGAGATAGAAGAACTAAAAGCAAAAATAAAGAAATAATATTTATTGATATATATCAGTTCTCTATAAATTGATAAACGTTGATAAACATAGATAAAACAGATAAAATGGTTTTATCTATATTTATCGCAAAGCAATTTATCAATGTTTATCACGAAGTAAATATCTTTAAATATCAATCATTACAGAGGTTTAGCATAAATATGAGTAAACAAAAAACATTAAAGCAATCGTTTACACTCGAAGGTAAAGGTTTACATACGGGACTTCCCATTACTATTACCTTTAAACCAGCCCCCGAGAATCATGGATATAAAATACAAAGAGCAGATGTGGAAGGACAGCCCATTATCGATGCTTTGGCCGAAAATGTAATAGGCACCACACGTGGTACAGTTCTTAAAAATAAAGATGTTCAGGTAAGCACCGTAGAACATGGTTTGGCTTCTTTGTACGCCATGGAGATAGATAACTGCCTGATAGAGGTAAATGCTCCTGAATTTCCGATATTAGACGGCAGTGGTAAATATTATGTGGAAGCAATACAAAAGGTCGGTATTGTTACGCAAACAGCAGATAAAGACTATTTTATAGTTCGTGACAGGATCGAATATACCAACAAAGAAACAGGTACCTCTATTGTTCTTTTGCCCGACGATCAATTAAGCGTATTAACCTTGATTGATTTTGATTCTTCAGTTCTTTCCAATCAATTTGCATCATTGAACAATTTATCTGATTTTGCAACAGATATTGCCGCTTGCCGTACTTTTGTGTTTGTAAAAGAAATAGAACCTTTATTGAAGAATAATTTGATAAAAGGTGGCGATCTTGACAATGCCATTGTTATTTATGATAAACAATTGGCTCAGGAAGAACTCGATAAACTGGCTGCCATGATGAACCAACCTACCAAAGATGCTTCGCAACTTGGCTATATAAACAATAAACCATTGGTTTTCGATAACGAACCGGCCAGACATAAATTGCTGGATATACTGGGTGATTTATCGCTGATAGGAAAACCAATCAAAGGAAAAGTAATTGCTACCAGACCCGGACATTCGGCCAATATAGAACTTGCCAAAAGAATACGTAAGGATATTAAACGCCAGGAAGTGCAACCTCCGGTTTATGACCCCTGCAAAGAACCCCTTCTTGATGTTAATAAGATCAAACAACTACTCCCTCACCGTTATCCATTTTTAATGGTTGACAAAGTAATTGAGATGACTGACAGGATAGTGGTAGGTGTGAAAAATATTACTGCAAATGAACCATTCTTTCAAGGACACTTTCCCGAAGAACCGGTTACACCAGGAGTATTGCTGGTAGAAGCCATGGCGCAAACAGGAGGATTATTGGTATTGAATACAGTGGATGAACCTCATCGTTATTCTACCTATTTTATGAAGATAGATAATGTAAAATTCCGCCAGAAAGTGGTGCCGGGCGATACAGTAATTTTCAGACTTGAATTAATGTCCGAAATACGTCGCGGATGCGCCTATATGAAAGGATACGCTTTTGTAGGCGATAAAATAACAACCGAAGCCGAATTTATGGCTCAAATCGTAAAAAATAAATAAAATTACCATATGATACATCAATTAGCTTGTGTTCATCCGAATGCTAAAATCGGAAATAATGTTACTATCGATCCTTTTGTTACGGTGGAAGAAGATGTTGTTATCGGCGACGGTACTCATGTTTATTCCAATGTAACCATTATGAATGGAGCCCGCATTGGAAAAAACTGTTTGATTTTTCCCGGCGCTGTTATTTCTGCTATACCACAGGATTTAAAGTTCAACGGAGAAATAACGACAGCCGAAATCGGAGATAATACCATGATCAGGGAATGTGTAACCGTGAATAGAGGAACTGCTTCAAGAGGAAAAACTGTTGTGGGAAATAACTGCTTATTCATGGCATATAGCCACGTGGCACATGATTGTGTGTTGGGCAATAATGTTATTCTGGGAAATGCAACCCAATTAGCAGGTGAGGTTGAAATAGACGATTGGGCCATTGTAAGCGGAGGTTCTCTTGTTCACCAGTTTACCAGAATCGGCTCGCATGTGATGATTCAGGGAGGCTCACGTGTAACTAAAGATATACCACCGTTTGTTACAGCAGGAAGAGAACCTGTGGCCTATTGTGGTATTAATTCGATAGGTTTACGTAGAAGAGGTTATACTAACGAAGAAATACGTGAAATACAAGATATTTTCAGATACCTTTATCTTTCCGGTCTTAATACCACTAACGCGGTAGAAAGGATCGAAGAAGAATTGCCGGCAACTAAATACAGAGATCAGATTGTTGGTTTTGTCAAACAATCGGAAAGAGGTATTTTAAGAGGATACATCGATTAAGTTTCTTCATAACTCTATATATTTTTCCAAGAGGTAATTTTTCGAAAGAAATTTTACCTCTTTACCTTTTATGCCGAATTTATATATTATTGGTAAAATGACAATCAACGAATTTTTTAAAAACGATAAATTTGCCTTATCAGCAGGCATAGAATTATTGGAAGCAGGAAACGGTTATGCCAAAGCCCGTGTGGAAATAAAACCAATGCACCTGAATGCCGGAGGAGTATGTCAGGGAGGAGCCATATTTACATTGGCCGATTTTACTTCAGGCGTTGCGGCTAATAGTCATGGTCAACTAACGCTTTTGACAAATGGGAATATAAATTTCTTTAAGTCAGAAAGTAAGGGTTTTTTATATGCCGAAGCCCGCGAAATGTTTAACCACAAGCGGCTGGCCAATTGTGAAGTTCGTGTTACTAACGAAGCCGGAGATTTGATAGCTGTTTTTAGTGGCAATAGTTATAGAAAAGAAGTTACTTTGCCATTTGAACCTTTATTGAAGTAGACAAGTTATTTTATTTTTTTCTCGTTTACAGGTTTATTTTGTCTCCCGATTTACTTATTCTTTAGACTCAATTGAGTTATAATGTTTATAAAGTAGAAGAAACGCAAAAACAATGATGTCCCCGAACTTTATAACTTTATGAACATTACAAACCTTATAAACTTAGCTTTTAGAATCAATTGAGGCATAAGTAGTGGCAAGGTTTTCACAGTAAAGTCAAGATTGAATTTTAATATTTAAAAAATCAGATTAAATACACTCACAGCATTTGTTAAATTGTTGACACCCAATTTTTTTTCCGTATTATAACGATGATTTTTTACCGTTCGGACGCTTAAATGTAGTTTGTCGGCAATACTTTTTTCGTTATATCCTTGCATTGATAATCTTAAAATTTCTTCTTCGCGCTTAGTTAGTTTTTCTGGCAAATAGGGTATAAATCGCTTTTTTTCAAAATTATAATTGTAATACATTTTTTTATCTTTTCGAGCAAATACCACATTCCCTGCTTCTTTTTGTGAAGAATAATTTACGACACACATACTTATCCAAATATTTCCATCATCGGTAAAAAGAATAGGGGCTGTTTTGTGGTTAACCAGAATTTTATGTCCATCCTTATGCCGAAAATAAATGTCATACGAATTGCAAAAAAACTTCCTGTTTTCAGGGGCTGTGTCGTAAATAAATTTCCAAGCCATCTGGTTTATTTCGATGAGCATTTGAAGATCTTCGGGGTCGAGTATTTTTTCATGAAAAGATAACCCCATTTCCATTACTTCTTCTTCCTTATATCCACACAAAAACAACGGATGAGGCGAAACATATAAAATTTTTTGTTGTACATAATCATACAAATAAATACTTTGGTTATTGAGTTGTGAAATGGCATCGCACATTTTTATCATAGGTTCAAGTTCATTGTATTTTGACTTGTCTATAGATTGAGTCGGCGGTTTGAAAACCAGGTCCTTCATCGATTTATTCATAGAAACTTAATTTTTAAGATAATAAAATTACATAAAAAAGATAGATAAAAAAATGAGACCTTCGTCCTATTGTTTGGCGAAAATTTCGTATCTATTTTTGAGTCTTGAAATAATTTACTTAAATATTTTAGAAAAAATAAAATAAAATAGCAATTATTTATTACAGGAAAATTAATAATTATTCTTTACCACAATAAAGTTTTTTTTGCAAAAATAATTATTTCAGAAATAGCAAATGTAAAAATCAACTTTAAGCTGTGGTTTTGATCAGGTAAATTTGTAAGAAATCAAAAACATTTAAACTTATTATGGCAAGAAATAACTTTCATGAATCATGACATCTAGCCATAACTCGGACTTTATTATGAACAATCCATCATTACAATTTCCTATTACTCATCCTTTTAAATTATATTTTGAAAAAGAACCGGATTATGATAAGATAAAAGAAAAAATTGATTTTTTGAATTTATTTTCAAATATGACGAACCAGCATGTTTTTATTATCGATTTTTACAAGTCAGACTGTTTTTATATTTCAATCAATCAGTTTGTTAACAAAACAAACGACAGCCATTTTACATTCGATAATGATTATGCATCATTTTCGGTAGTGAACAAGGAAAAACACTTGGAATCGAAATCTACCATTGCTGAGTTGTTATCTGCATTTGATAAAGATACCCTCAAAAAATCGCGGCTTTATTCTGCGCATCCGATAAAACTCAAGAGTGAACATATTGTCATGATTTCAAATCAATATCGTCCCATTTTATTTGATGATCATGGTAAAGTCTGGATGCTGGTGGGAAATACTACACTGTTACCGGCCGCCAACCATGCTACAAAAATGTATATCGATTTTATGGATACCAATGAACGGTTTGTTTATTCTCCGGAGAAAAAAACATTCAAACGGGAAGAAATAGTCAAATTAACCAACAGGGAAACAAACATACTTGTTCTTTCATCACAAGGCTATACTTCCAAAGAAATAGCAGGTATAGAAAATATTTTAATGCCCACGGTTAAATTCCATAAACGGAACATTCTCACAAAGTTCAATGTGCAAACAATTCAAGAGGCAATAGTACATGCCCGGTCTCATCATTTTATTGATAGAAACAACAAGTATCTTGGGTTGTAGGCCATATTTAATTCAAGATTCAAAGTTTAAGATTCAAAATTATCTATAAAACATCCTCAATGCGTAATTTGAATATTGAATCTTAAATGTTGAATTTATTACTCTTTTGACCATTGAAATGATTTAAAAGCTAAAGACAACAGACGCCCTGAATGCTCTGCCCGGCATAGGGTAACTTTTTACAATTTCGTAATTGTCGTCTAATAGGTTTAAAACTTCGGCTTGTATGAAAAATCCGAAGTTTTTAAATTCGAATCTTCTTTTCAACGAAATTCCCATATCCACATATCCCGACAAGGAATTGCCGGCTATGTTTTGTCCCAAGCTATATCTTTTTCCCGAAATAAGAATAGAATACGAAATATCAAACCAACGTGTTTCTATGGTACAGTTTCCCGTGCCCGAGAAGCGTGGTGTATAAGCTATTTGGTGACCATATTCCTTGATTCCTTTGGTAATATTTATAGCTTCCTGATAAGTATAGCTTCCCTGTAGCGAGATTCCTCTTTTTTTTGTGTACAATATTCGAGTTCCAGCCGTAATATCCAATCCTTTAATCTCTACTTCGCCCACGTTTTCCATGCTCCAAATGAAAATGCTTTGTTTGGGTACGGCCATTATTTTATTGGTAACGTTGTTGTAATATATATCGGCAGTAATTTGTATAGGCAAAATATTTTTTACCCGTACGACATATGTAATGCCGGCGTTATATTGATTCGTATTCTCCGGTTTCAGTTTTGGGTTACTGATGTTGGTGTAGTATAAATCGTTGAAACTGGGCAAGCGAAATATATTTTTATAGAAAAAACGCAACCGCAATTCTTCTTTCTTGAATGGCTTATAAGAAAGACTTGCATAAGGCGATAGTTTTTGTTCATCCAAGCCCGCTTTTCCTGTTTTTATTTGTTCGTTTACCAATGTTGATAATAAACTGGCTGTTGCCGAAAGCGTTTGAGAATCATATTTCCCAGATAAAACAGATAACAACGTATATCGTTCGGGGTAAGCAAAATTGTCCAGATCCGCATCTAAGCTGTTATAAAAACCATCGCAGACCAATGACAAAGAGAGACTTCTGAAAGGTTTGAATAAAGTGGATGCAGACAAATAATATTCATCCTGATTATAGATGTTCTCTTTTACTTCCTGATTTAGGTATTTGAAATAACTATAATTGTATTTGGTATTGGCCTGTACTGCCCATTTACTTGATAGATTGTTGTTGTAATGAGCTTGTGCAAAGAAATTTTTCTCCGCGATGCGCTCCGAAGAAGAATTGCTATTGTAGAAAGTGATGTTTCCCGGCAAGCCTTGTTCAGACTGATAATAATAAAGTTTTAATTGTAACTTGTCGAAATCGGAGAAACGTCCGTATAATGAAGATTCGGCACGGAGTTTTTTTACATCACTATTGTTCCTTTTTTCGTGGACTGTTTGTCCTCCGTTTTTATATGTAAAAGGATAATCCCCATCTGCTTGCATCCATTCCGAGTCAATGTTAAGGGCAAAATTCCGGTTTAGCTTTTGACTATATACCAGAAAAGGATTAAAGAATTCGAATGAGCCGAATTTGCTGCCGATATTGATATTGTATTTTTTATTTTCCGAAAAAGAAGGCGATTTGCTTTGAATGGAAAGCACTGAGGCTGATGCAAACAACTTAGCCGGTTGAAAAATATCATCGCTTTGCCCATTGACTAACGATAAATTATCTACATTCTCGAGAGAAAAGCGGCCAATATCCACCTGTCCCGTTTGGCAATCGTTTACCGGAATACCGTCAATCGAAATAGCCGTGTGCGTACTCCCCAAACTTCGCACCGAAACGGTTTTAATGCCACCAATACCTCCATAATCTTTTACCGATACACCGGCAAAATGTTTTACCGCATCCGAAACCTGAAAAGCATTGAGGTTTTCCAATTGTCGAGACTCAAGTATTTGCAATGGAGCAGTGGAGCGTTCTTCGGTTATTCGTTCGCCAAGTACTTCTATATCTTGCAGGTTGTATATTTTGGTGGTATCTAATTGTTGAGCGGAAACTTCACAAGGAAATATTTTTATGAACACGAAGGCACAAAGACACAAAGGTACGAAGATTAATTTCTTTGCGTCTTTGTATCTTTGCATTTTAGCGTTAAAAAAGAACTTTTTCATTAAGGATGCAAATTTTCTACTCCCGATACTTCTGTGGATGTTTCTCCAATCCAGCCATTTACCTGATTCACGGCCGAGTATATCCGTATAAAATGTATCTCATTCAAATCTACATGGTTGCCCGCAGCGTCTACCGCCCAATCTATATTGAAATTGGAATATTCGCTGTCGTTCGGATGGTTATCCGCATAACCGAAGGCATAGGCATACAACAGGTAGTTGGATGATATAAACTCTCCATTATCGGGCAAACGGCTACCCCGGAAAGTAAGTTCGTCTTTGTTTTCCCATAAGGGATAATAAGATGACTGATGGTGGTAGGAGTTTCGTGGAATATAGCTGGTTTCGCCTTGGTTGTCGCGCCACATCACGTCGCCATTCAGTGGATTAGGCTTATAGTAAGTTATTTCATAATCACGAATAGTCTTGCTGTTGTGATATTCGCTTCCGGCCAGTTCATACCACGGATCGTCGGCTATGCCATTGGCGTTTACATCTTGGGAAACCAATACAATGCCCGGCTCGCTATTGCCGCCAATGCCCACATATTGAGAATTGTAATAAGCATTTCCGTATACCTTAAAATCATAACTGCCGGATACGTTTTTAATTGGTTGGTCAAATCCCAGCGTGATGTAACCTCCCCAACCTCCTAACGATATTGTTCCGGAGGAATTAACCAGCATATCCGAAATCCTTGCCAATACTTCATCATATGTAACCATTTCCGGTGTTTTTCCAGTTGGTAAATAAGCCTTTTCACCAGTAAACTGTCCGGGTGCCGGATGATAATCTATTACTTTGGAAATATGATTTGTTTTTACCACCGGAGTAAAAGGATAATCTCCTTGCTTATTGGCAAAAACAATGGCATTGGGATTTAATCCAACATTACTGATCTTGAATTTGAGCATGCCATTCCGTTCAAAGCAAAACACATCTCCCGTAGCGGTAAACGAACCCGCATCGGTAATATATACATTACTGTTGCTCGGATTCACGGCAATGCCATAAGGTGTTTGCAATGTAGTACCGTCTTTAATGAAATTATCTTCGATTATTTTTTCCGTGCGACAATCGAAAGTTTTGATGCAGTTGGCTTGTGTGGCGAAATTGTAGCTGTAAATATAAGCTGTATCATTATGAATAGTAAAGTTCAGGGCTTCAATGTTATTGAAAGTTTGCGCCACTTCATCGCGTTGCGTGTCTATCCGTTGAAATACATAAGGGCCTGTTCCCTGATAGCTACCGCGTGATGCCAGATAAACATCATTCTGTCCGTCGGGCATAATCTTATATGGATTTGGCGATACGGTAATCTCTTTTATTTTAGTAAAGGTAGATATATTGATTACAGAAACTGTGTTGCCCATGGCTGTGGAATTCCTGTCACCCGAATTGCTGACATACAATTTGTTATTGGCTGCACAAATGCCATCGGGATAAGCGCCGGCTTTTACCACTGCTTCTACCGCGAAGGTGTTGGTGTCTATTTTACACACCGTAGAATCAAAACAGGCCACATATGCCTTGCCGTCATAAAAAGTGATATACCGTGGGTTCCGATTCTTTCCCTTGGCGTTTCTCAATAAAATTTTTTGCTTAGACTGTCCGCTACCCGCATCAATTACTTCTATGGTTCCCGAATTGTTGACTACAATATAAATATTGGAGCCATATTGTTGCATGTCATTGGCAGTGTCGCCGAGTTTACGGCCGTTTTTGTCTAAGAAAATATCCCTGCTAAATGTTTTGGAATCAAAATTATAATATCCCAAACTACTCGAGTTTTGCGCGTAAAGTCCTTCGCAAAGAATATACATCCCGAACGTTTCGCCCTGTTGGCTTATTTCTTCTTGCGATAAAGGAAAGTCTTCGAGGTCTTTACAAGAAGAAAAGATAAGGCTAAATAGGATGAATGTGAAAAATAGTATTTTTTTGACCTTTCCTTTTGTTTCCTTTTTCAAGGAGAGAGAAATAATAGAGTAATAATGAGATATTGATTGCGCGATAGCTCCCTCTCCTTGGGAGAGGGCGGGGGGAGAGGTCAAAAAACACCCAATACTCCTGACAATAGGATATTTACAAAATATTCTCACAATAAAATATGAAGAAAATAATCATCTGTTTTCAATACCTATCCCACGAGATATTGAAGATATTTCTGCAAGGTAGGTCTTCTGACTTATTCCCGTATTGAAACGCCTTCCCATTCATTAATGAATAGTGGCAAAGATTTGTTTCAAACGATAGCTTCTCTTTTAAGCCTCCCTTTCGGGGAGGTTTGGATGGGCTTAGAATTTACAGCAGCGGGTCTGTTCAGGATTTACACCTGATTCCCTTTTCATTACCTTTTCGAAGATTGCGAATTGGTAAACCATTGCGGTACAAAGGTAATTTTATTTTATGAAGAATGAAAAATAGAAAAGAAGAATTGTGAATAAAATTTTCTAATGACTAATTTGTCCTAATAAAGCAACCCGAACAACCACAATGGTATTTCGTTTTTAAATCCCGTTTCTATATCATCCAAAGCTAAAAATGCATTCGTAAGTCCCTGTATCTGTTCCCTGCCTTTGTTTTTGCCACCGATTTCAAAATGATATTGCTGGTCTATTTTAAAATCTGCTTTTTGAGCATAAGTAACACTATGTTTTACCTGTAACTGATTAAAAAAGAAAGTCTCCCGCATATTTCCGATATCTATTTTTTCGGGCGAAAATGCATAAGCGTAATTTGTATTTTGCAGAAAAATTTTATCTGGTTTTACCATTTGCCTCATCCCGTTTGCCTCTTTGTTTAATAGCATAATAGCTTGAGCCTTATCTAAATAATGAAGGTAATTCATTAAACTTACCCTGGTAACACCCAATTCCTGGCTCAATTGTGAAATGTTTGGAGTAAACGGTACCAGTGTTGATAAAATAAAAAATAATTTTTTAATCCTGTTGATGGAATAAATATCAATCCTTTCTACACTTGGCAAATCGGTTTCTATTATGGTATTAAATGTTTGCAAAACCCTTTCGTGGTAGCCTTCCAAGTCTTCTTTATAATAAGGATAATATCCGTATTTCAGATATTTTTTGAAAGCCGGAATAGGTTTTATCTTACCACAAATTTCCCTTGAAATACTGATGTGGTTTTTCAATAGCTCATTTAATGTATAAGCATGTTGGCTTTTGGGCAATAATCCTTCATAAATTAAATATTCCCTGAAAGACATACCCTGCAACTGATAATGCCTGGTTCTTCTGCTCAGGTCGGCATCGGCCTTGAATATCTCGAGCATGGAAGATCCTGTGAAAACAATTTTCAATGCAGGGAAATCGTCATATATGTTTTTGATTTCCCTTGACCAGTTGGGATATTTATGTACTTCGTCCAAAAATAAGGTTTTACCACCCATTAAAGCAAATTCGTTGGCCAGATCATAAAGTCTGTTGTTGGTAAACCAGATATTATCCAAGGTAACATACAATGCCTCTTCGGGTTGTGCGCCATATTTCTTTTTGATATATTGCAATAGGAGTGTAGTTTTTCCTGCTCCCCGTGCTCCTGTGACGGCAATTAACCTGTTTCTCCATTGTATTTCTTTGGTTAAATATCGCTCGAAACTATCGTCTATATGTTCCAAATGCCTGTAAAAGGTCGAAAAAAGCTGTTTCATATCTTTATTCTTTAATCTTCACAAAGATATAATTGTATTTTTAATAATACAAATATTTTTTCAAATTGTATTTTACAAAATACAAAAAATATGAAATAATGTATTTTTAATAATACAAATATATTATGGTTTTAGTGATTACTTGCTTATAATTATAATTTGTGAACAGAAATGACATTTTCCATTTTGTATTTTGTAAAACACAAAATAAAATCAAAATTGTATTTTGTAGAATATAATTTATCTCAATCCTCTTCTTTTCATCAAAGCGTTAGAATTGGGATCATTTCCACGGAAGTTTTTATAAAGAATAGCTGGATCTTGTGTATTGCCTTTTTCTAAGATGTTAATACGATAAGATTCGGATAGTTTTTTATTGAAAATATCACCACTATTTTTAAAAGCTTCGAAAGCGTCCGCATCAAGTACTTCCGCCCATACATAGCTGTAATATCCGGCATCATAGCCCAATGAGAAGATATGACTGAAATAAACAGAACGGTAACGTGGTATTATTTCGGTATTGAGGCAAATGTTATCCATTGATTTTTTCTCGAAAGCATTTACATCCATTTCATTTTTCTCTGGAATGGAATGCCAATCCATATCAAGCAGAGCTGATGCAATAAGTTCTACAGTACTAAACCCTTGATTGAATTTACCTACATTTTGTATCTTTTCAATCAATTCGTCCGGTATCACTTCATTGGTTTGATAGTGGCGGGCATACAATTTGAGCATATCGGGTTCTGTAGCCCAATTTTCGTAGAACTGAGACGGAAGTTCAACAAAATCGCGTGTAACATTGGTTCCGGAGAGCGTTGGGTAGATACATTGCGAAAGCAATCCATGTAACGAATGCCCGAACTCATGAAAAAGCGTTTCCACTTCGTCAAGAGTTAGCAGTGAGGGTTTTTGTGCCGTTGGTTTCGTGAAATTCCCTACATTGATAATAACCGGACGGATATTTTTGCTGTTTTTAATACATTGTCCTCGCAATTCATCCATCCATGCACCGGCACGTTTCGAAGCACGTGGGAAATAATCGGTATATAAAATGCCTAATTGTGAACCATTGGCGTCGAGAACTTCAAATACTTCTACCTCTTCGTGGTAGACAGGCATATTTTTCAATGTCTTGAATTGTAGTCCCCAAAGTTTGTTGGCCAGTATAAAAGCTCCCTGACGTACATTTTCGAGCTTAAAATACGGTTTAATAGAATCTTCTTCGAGATTATATTTTTCTTTCCGTACTTTTTCGGCGTAATGCCACCAATCCCAAGGTGCGAGTTTGAAGTTTCCTCCTTCCGCATCTATTATTTTCTGCATTTCGACCACTTCTTTTTTTGCCTTGGGTAATGCTGTGTGCCAAACATCTTCGAGCAACGAATAAGCTCTTTCGGGTGTTTTCGCCATGGTGTCGTCCAACATCAGGGAAGCATAATTTTCGTATCCCAGTAAATGAGCCTTTTCTAAGCGAAGATTAATGATCTGATTAATAATTGTCTTGTTGTCAAACTCATTGCCATTATCGCCACGATTAATATAAGCCTTGAATATTTTTTCACGCAATTCTCTTTTCTGAGATTGTTGCAAAAATGGAATCAGGCTTGGTTTTTGTAAGGTAAATACCCATTTACCATCTAAGCTATCTGCTTGAGCTTCTTGTGTGGCAGTGGCAATTTGGTCACTTGTTAATCCGGCTAAATCGTCAAGATTATCAATAACAAGTTTAAATCCATTGGTTTCGGCCAGTACATTTTGAGAAAAGTTGATTTCGAGTTGGGCGATGGTTTTGTTTATTACGCGCAGACGTTCTTTTTGCTCATTGTTTAATAAAGCGCCATGACGAACAAAATTTTTGTAATAAACTTCTGTCAACCTTTTTTGTTCAGGTTCGGTTAGTTTATTGCTTTGTTTGTATATGACTTTGATTTTTTCGAAAAGTTTTTCGTTAAGATACAAATTATCATTATGTTCCGCCAATAAAGGAGATGCCTTTTCCGCGATGGTATCCAATACTTCATTAGTATGTGCATAATACAAGCAGAAAAAAACTTTAGTTACATTATTCAACATCTCGCCGCTGTAATCCAATACTTTCAATGTATTTTCAAAAGTTATAGAGTCTTTATTTGAAACAATGGCTTCAATTTCTTGAGTGTGCCTTTTTATGGCTTCTTCGAAAGCCGGCATAAAATGTTCCGGTTTTATGGCGTCAAATGGCGGTACACCAAAAGGAGTTGTAAATGGAGTGAGAAACGGATTGGGAGAATTATCTGTAGTTATAGACATAGTTGTAGTTTTTTCTTGTTTTTGGGAACAAGAAAAAAAGGTAAATAGGATTATTAATAATATTGAGTTTTTTAGCTTCATTTTTAAGAATACTTTTGATATGCTCAAAAATACAAAATATAATGAATTTACAGAAAATCAATTATTCGAAAAGTTCGTGAAGTTTCTGTTGAAGCAATTTCTTGTCAGGTAGTTGGGTATGATATTTGGAAATCATATTTGGTGATAATGTCCGGCTCAAGGCATATTCTACTACTTCATTGTCATGATCTTTACACAATAATATCCCGATACTAGGATTTTCATTCGATTTTTTCACGTCTCTGTCTAATGCTTCCAAATAAAAATTAAGCTGCCCCAAATGTTCAGGTTTAAATTTACCTGCTTTTAATTCAAATGCAACCAAACATTGTAATTCCCGATGATAAAAAAGTAGATCGATATAAAAATCACTGTTGCCAACTTGAATTCTGTATTCTTTGGCAACGAATAAAAAATCTTTTCCGAGTTCAAGAATAAAATCTTTTAATTGGCTAACTAATCCTTTTTGCAAATCGCTTTCATTATGAGATTCCGGCAACCCGAGAAAATCAAACACATAGCTGTCTTTGATGCAATTTACCAAGTTAGGATAAATTTCTCTCAACACTGGTGAGAGTTTTGTGTTTCCAAGCATGGTTCTTTCAAATAGACTTGACGAAATTTGGCGTTCTAATTCTCTAAAGCTATAATTCTCCTTCTTTGTCATTTGTAAGTAAAATTCTCTTTCTTCCAATGTTTTGCATCTAGAAAAGATAGCAAGATTATGAGACCAGCTAATTTCTCTCAACAGTGTTGAGAGTTTTGGATGGTCTTTATAAGTTTCATAAAATTGTTTCATCCGCCAAAGATTTTTGTCGGAAAATCCTTTAAGGTTTGGTTCTGTTGTCGATAAATAATCGGCTAATTCTTTTACTACCGATTGTCCCCATGCCGATAGTTCCACTTGATTGCTAATATATTGCCCAATTATTCCAGTAAAGATTGATTAGCTCTGTATTTACCGATTTTAAAGCTTTTAATTGAGCTTGTTTAATCAATCCTATAACTTCGGAAAATTGTTGCTGTTTTTGTATCGGCATAAACTAAAGTGTATTTATCAAATTTATGAATTAATAGTTTTGTTTTTGTGGGAAATCAATATTTCTCTGATAACTTCTTCATCTTTCCCGATCTGTTCCGCCAATTGCTGAATATCCGGAAATTTTTGCTCATCCCTTATCCTTTTTACAAAAAACACGTTGGCTGTTTCATCATAAATATCCTGATTAAAATCGAATATATTTACTTCTACCGAAATTTTCGTAACGTTTTCGTGAATGGTGGGGCGGGTTCCCAAATTGAGCATGCCATTATATAAATTGTCTTTTACCTCAATTCGTACCGCGTATATACCCGTCATAGGAAGTTGTTTCTGTTCGTCAACAGCAATATTGGCAGTAGGGAAATGAATACTTCGCCCTATTTTTTTACCATGAATCACTTTGCCCGATAAAAAATAGTCGTAGCCTAAATATTGGTTGGCTTCTTCCATGTGTCCATGTTCCAACAAACGCCGAATTACAGAAGAACTAATCATTATGCCGTTTTCAATATATGGAAGAGATTGTTCTATATCAATTCCCAGTACTTCGCCATACTTTTTATATTGCTCAAAATCTTCTTCACGGTTGTGCCCAAAACGATGATCATGTCCGATAACCAATTTTTTA
Source organism: Paludibacteraceae bacterium (assembly GCA_031555675.1). GTDB lineage: Bacteria > Bacteroidota > Bacteroidia > Bacteroidales > Paludibacteraceae > JAISJU01. The sequence goes on from JAVBUB010000179.1 coordinate 15,829, forward strand.
ACATTCAATTTATCGTGCAATATGGTTTTTAAGAATTCAGCAGAAGACAACGCTGATAATTCTTTGGTAAAAGGAAGCACACAACAAATATCAATACCTGTTTCTTGTAGTAATTCTATTTTTTCTTCGAAAGTATTCAATAATTTAGGCTGAAAGTCCTGGTTCAACACCATGCGCGGATGTTGGTCGAAAGTAATGACCATGCTTTCGAGTCCGAGCTGTTTTGCTTCCGTTTTAATTTTCTCAATCAGGAAAAGATGTCCCTTGTGCACGCCGTCGAAGAAGCCGAGGGTAGCTACGGTTCCGGTATTGTTGGTAGATTGTATGTTATGTATGAGTTGCAAGTTTTGTGTAATTATGATGCAATTATGATGCAATTGACTATTTGATTAAATTGCTGTTATTTAGATGTTTGAATTGATTTTTGTAATAACATTTGTAATAACATTTGTAATTAATGATGCAATTAATGATGCAATTAATGATGCAATTAATGATGCAATTAATGATGTTTATTATGAGCCCATTAATTTATACAATGTTCCTACGCCTCCATCACCTATTTTCTTTATGTATTTGTACTTCTCAGTCAAATTGGTTAAGTCTCTTGTAGCTGTCGCTCTGGAAACATTATTCAATTTTTGATATTCACTATTTGTTATTTCTTTTTTATCTTTTATATAATGCAAAGCATTAACTTGTCTTTCGGTTAGTCCAATTAGTTTAAAATAGTCATTATCATACATTGGTCCATTGAAAAATTCAACCCAAAATCCAGACATGTCATAATAGTATAATGGTGGAGATATTTCAGCTTTGAAACATTCATTAATCATCTTAAACATACCTCTTCCCCACGATTCAATATACCCACATCTAAAAAGTGCATTAGCAACATCCGGATTAAATGGTTTTGACGGATGTTTTTTCAGAAGATTATCAATAGTCCAGTTTTCGGGCAATTGCCCTTCGTTCCAAAAAATAATTTTGTCTTTGTATACGCTGATTTGTATAGGTGTAGTTTCCGAGTAATCTTTATGAGCAATAGCATTGAGAAGTGCTTCGCGTACAGCTTCTTTCGGATATTCGTATTTTTCGACCCGGGTTATGTCTTCGTAACTAATCATGGCTTTAATATACTTAGAAAAAAGCAAGTCCATTGCTTTTTCTATCTGATCAAAAATATTGCCATGTATTTCATCTTGAAATATCAAGTCGTCATCTGTCTCAAAATATCCTATTTTAATATAGCTGCCAATAAAAAACTTTTCGGGGTTTTTATGAAATAAGAGTACTGTTGCCCGTTTCAATAAATTGTTTTCTATCAATTGGAGATTTTCTATCAATAATTCATCGCCATCCATCAGAATATCATGTTCTATGCGTTGGCTTTTTAGCGCTTTTTCTCTAAAATGATTGAGTGTATCTCTACTTAAATCGGCAATTGTGAGGTTGGGAACAGGTACGCCATCCCATTTCTTTCCTATTCTCTGTAATAAAAACTTATTTAATTCTGTTCCTTTTAATTCCTGATTGGTACTGCCTGTTCTTCGATAATATTTTCCTTTGTAATTAACAGGATATGGATATGGTTCAACAATTATTTCGAGAAATTTTCCTTCTTTAGTTTCGTGCAAGTTTACATCAACAATAATCCCAACAATTTCTTTTACCTTATTAGGAATATCTTCCAGTAATTTTTCAGTATTTGTGAGATTTGTGATTTTCCCGGAATCATCTTTACCAATGAATAATTTTCCTCCTAGACCATTCGCAAAACCGCAAACCCACTTTACATATTCATCCCGCCAGGATTCTTTGAATTCAATATTTTGATTCTCAGTCATGCTTAATCTGTTAGTTTAAATATATGCGAAAAATCTTCCCTTTCCTTAGCTTGATATATAGAAAAACACCAGCGGCGGGCCCCTTCTATATTTATTTCCGAATCGTCGATAAATAAGGTTTCACGAGCAAAAATCTGTGCTTCGTTGATGACATATTCAAAAAGATCATCTTCGGGTTTTACCATTCCCATTTCGTAAGACAGGAAACAATCATCAAAATAATCTCTCAATGTATGCCCGTCTTTTTCGAAAATATTTTTCTTAGCATAATTAAAATGAATGGAATTCGTATTGCTCAACAAATAAACCCTGTATTTTTTTCGAAGTTTCAATATCAAATCGAGCTTGTATTGAGGAACAGTTTCCAATATCGAGATCCAGGTATTATCAATTTGTTCGTCTGTAACAGTCAGGGATGTCATATTGCGCAGCTCATTACGAAATTGTTCCAGTGTAATATTTCCTTTTTCCAGTTCTACAAATATACCCTTATTGTGAGTTGTACCAATCATGTTTTCAACATCTATACCCAATGCTTTGAAATCTTGGATGCAACGTTCCTTGTTTAAATCAATCAATACACCTCCAAAATCGAAGATAATATTTTTAATGCCAGATAATTTTTCCATTCGAAACAAAAATTTACACAAAAGTAATGCTTTACTTCTTTTAATAACAAAAATAATCAATTTTGTTATTTCCCATGCTGTCGAATCGATACGTATAAATACGTATTTAATTTTGCGGTTTTATACGATGTTTTTTCCGTTTTTAAAGGTATTTTTTTATTAAATATAGCGTCTAACTTTGACATTGTTAAATATATACGTTATAAAAATGGGCAAACTTTATGACCTGTTAGCCAAAGATATTCGCTACGAAGAAGCGCTTAAGGCCTGTATTAATTGCGGTACTTGCAGTGCCATCTGTCCTGCTGCTTCATTCTATAATTACGATCCGTTGGAAATAATGGAAATAGTTCAGGCAGAGGATGAAGTCCAACTGGAGGAATTGCTGAAAAGCGAAAAAATATGGTATTGCGGCGAATGCATGTCGTGTGCTACCCGTTGTCCCCGCAATAATACGGTCGGTTTGCTTATCATGGCTTTGCGTCGGCTTTCCCAGCAAATGGGTTACTTTACCGAATCGGAAAAAGGCCGTCAACAATTAGCCCTAAAAAGGGTGATCGGACATTCTATCATTGAACGCGGATATTGTGTGCATGTGGAGTTTGTTACGCCCGAAATGCATCCCGAAGCAGGTCCTGTTT
>JAVBUB010000206.1:0-5415 GCA_031555675.1 Paludibacteraceae bacterium
TAAAAAACGAAACGAAAGTGGAAAAATAATAAAATAGTTGAGTAATACTCCAAATACAAAGAGTATGGAAGAATATGCAATTACCCTGCCTGAATATTTACGTTCATTTTCATGCAAGGCCGGCGATACAAATCGGAATATTTGATAAATAATATAAGGAAAAGACAATACGATGCCTATATAGAAAGACATACTCATGTGAATCAGAAACTGAGAAGCCAACTGAGTATTGATAAGTTCTACAAAAAAAACATCCGGGCATATTTCGGGAAGAGATATGGCTTCGCTCAACCGACAAAAAAGCCGATAGATAATAAAGTCGGATTTTGAGGGTGCCAATACCATTTGAAACAGCCATTCTTTACACAAAAACGCTGCGATTGTAAATATGGCAACCACAATAATAATCCGAAAAAGAACTTTTCTGAGTTCGTCCAAATGATCCCAAAAAGTCGTTTCTTTTTTTTGTTTACCGTTCATTCTTTTTTAGACTCGGCAGGATTTTCTTTTTTATTGTCTTCTTCCTTATCTTCTCCTATTCCATTCATCCCATCTTTGAAACTTTTTACTCCTTTACCGAGTCCACGCATCATTTCCGGAATTTTTCTACCTCCAAAAAACAATAATACAACAAGAGCAATAAGTAAAATTTCTTGCCCACCAAGTCCTATAAACAAAAGTGTTTTCATTTTATCTGATTTTATTTAACCGCAAAAATACATAAAGTTCGATTTTACGGTTTATGGTTATTATTTTATTTTAAATGCAAAACTTATTATTATATTATTTTTCTTTGTGTTACTTTGCGTCCTTTGCGGTTAATAATTTGAAACCGCAAAGGACGCAAAGATATGCTAAGAATTAATGCAGTTCATTAGGTTAAAACCCAAAATCATCAATTTCTATGTCTTCTTTTTCTTCTGTAACTATTACCAGAGCTTCTTTGTGCACTTTATTACCTTCTACAAAAATAGCCCGATGTGGCCTCACCGGACAAATAAATTCACATCCGCCACAACCTACACAAATATCTGTATTAATAGTAGGTATTGTTAATCCATCTATATAAGGCTCCATTTTAACGGCTTGCGTAGGACAATGCTCGGAGCAGGCACCACAATTGGTTCCTTCGGTTATCACAATGCAAATATCGCGGTCGAAAACCACATGTCCCGTCTGGGTTTTATGCTTTTCTTCTTTAGTTAATGATTTTAGGGCATGATTTGGACATACTTGTGTACAAACAATACAATCATAGTTACAAAATCCTTTTTCAAAATACATCATCGGTTGCATCATTCCCTCCAATCCATATTCCATAAACGCAGGTTTTAAAACATTTGAAGTACATTTGCTGACACATAGATGGCAAGAAGTACAGTGTTTCAATAAATGTTCGGCACTTTGAGATCCGGGAGGGCTTATGGGTGTTTGACGGGTAAGAACATTTCCATTTAGTAATTTCGTCTTTTCTTGCGCCAATATGGTCGGTGCAGAAGCAATAGCAGCCATCCCTGCCAAGAAAAATTTTCTTTTGCTTTCATCTACCTGTTCCGCTTTTACAGTATTTTTCTTAACGCGTGGTGCAAATTTCAATGCATCGCAGTTACAGGTCCCCAAACAATTGAAACAGTCTACACAACGGCTATAATCAATTTCCTGTTCTTTATTGTCGATACACGATGCTTTACAAGACATGGTACACAATCCGCAGCGATTACACTTTTCAGCATCTATCCTCACTTTAAAAAGTGAATATTTGCTAACGAACCCTAATATGGTACCTACGGGACAAACAGTATTACAGTATGTTCTTCCGTATTTCCATGCTAAAAAACCAATAGTTAAAAACGCAACCAATGCAATAATAAATGAAGAAACAGCCAATATACCAATATCTACCTTATAAAAAGTATAATTATCAAAATTAGTAAATATGGCAGCTAACAAATTATTTCCCGCTAAATACAAAGGCTTAAACAGATGTACTACTATTCTTCCATAAGCGCTATAAGGTTCTACAAGCCCAAACAAAACCATATAACCCGAGAAAAAAGCAATGACGACTAAACCCAATACAGACCAACGCAATATATTTTTAGCTTTACTGTAAGTATATTTTTTCTTTTTCCTGGCGGTGCGTTTAGAGAACCATGCAACTATATCCTGAAAAACACCCATGGGACAAATAGACGAGCAATAAATACGACCGACTAAAAGCGTCAGGAGAATTAAAAATATTAATATGCCCCACATTCCGGCTAATAATGCAGGCACAAATTGTATGTGCTCCAATGCATGAAAACCATTGGGGAGTAATTGGGCAAAATCTACAAAATAAAAAGTTATCAATGTAAAAAGTACAATTGATACAATGAGCCGGATTTTCTTTAGCATTGTAATCTGTTTTAACTATTGCAAGAATTACATTTTAATCCTCTTTACATTCAATTTGTCAACATTCATGGTTCCAAGTTTCAGTTCCTGCCCATCGGCCAGGTATCCGACATGATCCAACGGCATCTCGCGTACCTGACTGAAAAATTTAGTGGCAGCCGTATCTACAGCTACAATATCCTGCGATAAGAAAAGAGCTTTCGATTTGACTACGTCAGCAGCCGATTTTCCTTGAGGACCATTGTCTTTTAGCAGTCGGTATCCGTCTACAACATTCAATGCCGGTTTTTTCTGCAATGTACACATATCTGCGATACACTGGTGTAAATCGGTACTGTGGAAGATCTGCCGATCCCAGCAAATACCCATCAGGTTTTTCATAGCGATACTCATATTGGCGCCACCATGGTGTTTTAGCACCGGTACATTAATCCATATATTGCAATCGAGAATAGCCTGGTGTACTTTTGTGCTTTTCAGTTTTTTCCCTTGAGGAAGGGTAATGCTGCGGTAATCAGACTCGTTGTTACCCTGCACAACTTTGGCTCCGGCGGCTTTAGCAGCACTTTCGATACCGCTATTTTCATAACACTTGGTCCATTCGTCACAAGTATGGTCAAATATTATAACCTCTTTGGCTCCGGCTGCAAAACATTGTTTCACTATTTCCGCTACCAGCTCCGGATTGGTATTTGCGGCTAATTCGGGAGTTTTATCCCATCCGATATTGGGTTTTACGACTACCTTATAGCCTTTTTTTACATATTTTCCCATACCACCAACTTCAGCTATGGCGCGTTTAAACATTTGGCCGGGTTCTCCTCCCATCACGGCAACCAAATCAACCGGTTTTCCGGTTTGAGGACTTTTAACTGTCTGAGACAGGATATCCATGCCTCCATTCATTTTAAGTGTAAAAGCAGCGCCTGTTACTGCCAATGCTTTTAAAAACTCGCGTCTGTCCATATAGTATTTATTATAATGTCACATTTAATCCGCCAAATATCATTATTCCCGGCATCGGATAACCGGCGTTGATTTCATATTGTTGATCCAAAAGGTTTTCGCCCTTGGCAAATATTTCGAGTATTTTCACAGGGCGATATGATCCTCTTACATTCCAAAGTACAAAAGAGCCTGTTGATGGATTATTGCCAACAGTTGTATATAAATTTCCTACATATTGAACACCTGTGGATGCACTCCATTTTTTACGAACGTAATTAACTCCTGCATACAATTTATGCTCGGGAGAAGCTACTACCTTATATTCCATATGTAGCCAGGCATAATTAAGCGACACATCCAAATGTGAATTGATGTTGTAACGGGAAGATAATTCCAACCCATAATTTTCTATTTTTCCTGTATTTACATTTTTGGGTTTACCATCTACCAATGCGGTTTGAATGCTATTATCACCTTTAATATAATATAAATTCAACCCTATATTCAATCTTTTTTCCAACAAATTTTGTAATCCCGACAGTTCGTAATTTACCAACTCTTCCGGTTGTAATTCAGGATTTTGGGGTGGAAACATATACATCTCTCTTATAGTTGGATAACGAAAACCTTTACTTACTATTGCTTTCAATGTTGTATTTTTAGAAGGAAGGTAATTCAATCCAAGTTGAGGTATCCATTCGGCAGATCCGAAATAATCATTATAATCCAGCCTAATTGCGGCATTCAAAATTAATTTAACAAACAACACCTGCCGGATGTTCAGGTAACCTGCTATATCGTCCATACTTTTATCGACGAGATTATTGTCCGGCGTTTGCTTATTGAGAAACTCATTCCTGGCATCTCCACCAACATGCTGGTAATCAATTTTAGCCGTCGTTAAGTTTCCTTTAAAAAAGCTATAAGATTGAAAAAGCGAGGCACCCAGCATATTATCTTTCGAATGAAACCTGTAATCAAGCGGCTGTCCACCTGGTTTATATCCATCATTTATTTCGTGATTACCAAAGTTATAGAAAAACTTTAGTGCACCTGACGTTTTTTTGTAATTATTTTCTAATGAAAAAGAAGTCATACCACGAATAATATCCACATCATTATCTATTAAAAGGGCATTAACAGTACCCGGATTAGAAGCCTTATAATTAGTCAAATTCAAATCGGCAAATGTTTTCCAATGATCTGAAATATCATATCCCACTTTGGCATAACCGCTGTATTGCTCAAAATCCATATTCTCCCGATGTCCGTCTGTTCTGTTATAATCCAACGAAACATAGCTATTGAATTTGCCGGCACGAATAGCATTATTGATTTCGGTACTCAATGTATTATATGATCCATACATAAAATTGATACCGGTCTTTACTCCATCTTGGGTTTGTTTTTTCGTAACAATATTAATAACACCTCCCATGGCATTGGAACCATAAAGAGCCGATGCCGGACCGGAAACAACTTCAACACGTTCTGCCATCATGGATTGATATGAATCGGCCAACGGGTGCCCCATCAGTCCCATGTATTGCGGATGTCCGTCGATTAACAGCAATACGCCCGTAGAAGGACTACCACCAACACCCCGAATAGTCATGGTGCCTGCTGCGCCATTCGCTACACCATACCCCATTACACCGCGTGAAGTAATAAATAAACCGGGAACCTGCTCGGCAAGAACAGGCAATAAAGATTGGTCATGACGTTCTTCTATCTGTTGTTGGGTAACCACAGATACAGTCATCGGTAAGTCTTTGACATCGGTGGCGGGCGCGCCAACCACAACTATCTCCTGAAGTTCCACGGGATTATTATTTGTAAGAGGATCAACAGCAAAAATCGATTGAGAAATGATAAAAAAGCAGGTAAGAAAACAGTAAAATTTTTTCATTTATTTTTATTCTTCAATCAACTATGATTTATTCGATTTTGTGAGATAACTAGACTATTCTACATTATATTCGTATTCGTCGCCCGACTTCAAGTCAGACGACGAATTCAACATCTGTGCAATTAATAGGATATAAATCTGATTACCGGACGGTTCAATAT